>CAISPG010000038.1 GCA_903887325.1 uncultured Burkholderiales bacterium
CGGACGCGCAAAAAAGAGAAAGCATAGAAGTCAGAACCATGGCGTTTTTCTAGGCCTTGGTATGAATACTGCGGCACCTAGCACTGCTGAAGTACTTGGAGCAACAGGCACATTCACAGAAAGCAGGCCATGAAAATCAACGCAGACACCGCAGTCCGGGTCACGCTAAATACCGCTGACCTGTCTTGGGTCGCCTCTCCCATGCCTGGCGTGCAAAGAAAAATGCTTGAACGCGACGGTGCTGAAGTCGCCCGGGCCACCAGCATCGTGCAGTACGCGCCGGGTTCGAGCTTCAGCAGCCACCGCCATGACCTGGGCGAGGAATTTCTGGTGCTTGATGGAGTGTTCGAGGATGAAAACGGTCAGTACCCGGTGGGCACTTATGTGAAAAATCCGCCGGGCTCCATGCACACGCCTTTCACGAATCAAGGGTGTACGCTTTTCGTCAAACTGCGCTACATGGCAGCGGATGACAAGGAACATTGCGTGATTGATACCCACTCAGCACCGTGGCACCCGGGTCTGGTTCCAGGCTTGTCGGTGTTGCCCTTGTCTGAATCCGGCGCCAGCCATACCGCGTTGGTGCGAGGGGCCCCGGGGACGTATTTCAATCCGCACAGACACTTTGGCGGTGAAGAAATCTTTGTGATTGAAGGCGTGTTTGAAGATGAACACGGGCGCTACCCGCAGGGCAGCTGGCTGCGCAGTCCGCACATGAGTGCGCATAAGCCATTCAGCGTAGAGGGTTGCACCATCCTGGTCAAGACCGGGCATTTACTGAATGATCACAGCCCTGGTTAAAGCGCACTCACGCGCAAGGCGATCAGTCTTTCGCGGGCTTTGCAGACTTAGCTGTTTGGACAATACTGTGCAATAGGTGTTGCTTGAAAGCTTGCGCGATTGGTGCCAATTGCTTTTTCGCGGGATGCACGATGTGCCAATGCGTCATCACCGGAAAACCTTTAATGTCGATGATGGCTACGCCGTGTTCCTTGGTCAGCCCGTGCAAAGCATGCTTTGACACCACGCCTATGCCGAGTCCGCCGGCCACAGCTTCCTTGATGGCCTCGTTGCTGCCGAGTTCCATGCGTATGTCGGGGCGGAACTTGTGCTTTTGAAAATGCCTGTCAGCTGACATGCGTGTGCCAGATCCTTTTTCGCGCAATATGAAGCGCTTGTCTGCCAGCGCAGAAAGTGGGATTGTCTTTTGCCTGGACAAGGGATCCTTGGTTGCAGCAATCGGCACCAACGGGTTCACCATGAACACCTCGTCGGCCAGATCAATGTCCACAGGCGGCTGGGACATGATGTAAAGGTCGTCAAGGTTGTCACGCATGCGTTTGACCACACCGTCACGGTTAAGAATTTCCAGCGAGACATCAATGTCCGGGAATTTTTTGCAAAACCCGCCTATCAGCCTGGGCATGAAATATTTGGCCGTGCTGACCACTGCAACTTTGAGTTTGCCGCGCGTCAGGCCACGGGTGGCATCTACGTTTTGTGCGAACACATCCCAGCATCCAATCATATCGCGCGCAGTTTTTGCTAAATCACGTCCTGTCTCTGTCAAGTAGATTTTTTTTGAGATCACCTCGTACAAAGGCAAACCGACAGTCAGTGTGATTTCTTTCAACTGCATGGATGCCGTCGGTTGCGTCACATGCATGGCTTTGGCCGCTGCACTGACGCTGCCTGTGTCGGCCAAGGCAAGAAAAAGTTTGAGTTGGCGAAAGCTGATATGCATAGATATTTTCCTATATATAAGCATTTAAATATCGATTTTACAAAACATTGAATCCCTCCTAGGATCACAACACAGGAGTTCAACAACATGCAAAATCTGCTCGATCCGGCCATACTTTTCTTTGTCTTCGGCGCAATTGCCGGCAGTCTGAAATCCAACCTGGAAATCCCGCCAGCCATCTCGCGCTTTTTATCTCTGTACCTGTTGATGGCTTTGGGCTTGAAAGGCGGCTTCGCGCTCTCGCGCTCGGGCTTGACCCAGGAGGTGGCTGCCAGCCTAGCTTCAGCTGTCGCTCTGGCCATCTTCATTCCCCTGCTCGGTTACTTTTTGCTCAAACGCTTTTTAAACGGTTTTGATGCCGCTGCTGTGGCCGCCACCTACGGCTCTGTCAGTGCAGTGACTTTTGTGACCGCCGTGCAATACCTGGACAACCATGGCATTGCGTATGGCGGCCACATGGCTGCAGCCATGGCGTTGATGGAATCGCCCGCCATCATCATGGCGGTGCTGCTGGCCAACACACTCAGGCAACAATCGCTGGTACCTATCGTTTTGCAATCAGGTTCAGGTGTCGCAGTGCTTGCAGGCAACAGCGAACACCGCCAGGTGCCGCTGAAGAAAATCCTGCATGAATCCTTTACCGACGGGGCACAACTGCTGTTGCTCGGGGCCATGCTGGTCGGGCTGTTGTCAGGCGAAGCCGGCAAGACGGCCATGCAACCTTTTTCAGGCGATCTTTTTAAAGGCATGCTGGCCTTTTTCCTGCTGGACATGGGATTGATGACCGCACGCAATGCCAATCAACTCAAAGGTATGTCTGTCGGTCTGGTGTTGTACGCCGTGGTAGCCCCTTTGCTGCATGCAGGCTTGGCCTTGTGCCTGGCGCTGCTGGCGGGTCTGGGTAGAGGCGATGCCACCTTGCTGATGGTGCTGGCCGCCAGTGCTTCTTACATTGCGGTGCCGGCAGTGTTGCGCACAGCGCTCCCGGAAGCCAAACCCTCGCTTTACTTCGGCATGTCGCTGGGCATCACCTTCCCTTTGAACCTGTTGATCGGCATTCCTTTGTATGCCGGTGTTGCTGAACTTTATTTTTTATAAGGAGTTGACATGAGAATTGACTACAGAAAGAGAAAGATCTCATTGCTGACAAACCACGGCAAGGAGCTGATCATTGCGCCGGTGTTGGAGGGCGCCCTGGGCTGCCAGGTCGAGCAAGTGCAGCGCTGCGATACCGATCAGTTCGGCAGCTTTGATCGCATCACGCCCCGGCAGGGAAGCCAATTGCAAACCGCCAGAAGAAAAGCGCAATTCGCCATCGACTTGAGCCCCCATATTGTCGGCATTGCCAGCGAAGGATCGTTCACTGTCGACCCGTTCTCCGGCTTCATGCCATGGAACATTGAAATGGTGTTGTTCCTGGATGATTTGCACGGCCTAGAAGTGGTCGGGATGGCACAAGGCAGCGCGATGAACATGAGCAAATCGGTCAGAGACTTTGACAGCCTGATGGAATTTGCTGCTGATGCCGGTTTTCCCGAGCACCACTTGATGCTTAGACCGCAAAACGCCAGCGATCCCAGGGTAACCAAAGGGATTCAAGATATAGACACTTTGAAATCTGCATTCATTGAAGCCTTGCTGCAATCGGGCAACGGCAAAGTCTTTGTCGAAAACGATTTGCGCGCCTTTTGCAACCCGACCCGCCGCTTGATGATCGAACAGGCCACAGAAGACTTGGCGCGCAAGCTCTTATCGCTTTGCCCGGAATGCCAAATGCCGGGATTCTGGAAAATGAAGACAGAATCAGGCCTGCCCTGCGGCGGCTGCGGTTCACCAACGCGCGAAGCCGTTTGCGAACTTTGGCAATGTACGCATTGCAACTACAGCAGTCACAAAACGCTAGCGCAAACACTGGAGGCTGATCCGCAAGTGTGTAACAACTGCAACCCCTGAGTGCCCCTATCATCTGTACCTGCTTTTCACAGAACACAGGAACCTCAGATGATTCGCTATCTCAAGCGCGGCAAAGATGCTCAAACCAAATCCGACGCAGACGCCAAGGTGCGCGCCACGGTGGAATCCATTATTCAGGCCATAGAGTCACGCGGTGACGAAGCGGTACGTGAATTCAGCCGCCAATTCGACAACTGGGATCCGGCCGATTTCCGTTTGTCACAGCAGCAGATTGAAGCCGCTGTCAAATCGCTGTCGGCCCGCGAGGTTGAAGACATACGTTTTGCCCAAACCCAGATCCGTCGTTTCGCACAGATTCAGCGCGACAGCATGAAGGACGTGGAAGTCGAAACCTTGCCCGGCGTCGTGCTGGGTCACCGGCATATTCCGGTCAGTTCGGTGGGCTGCTACGTGCCCGGCGGCAAATACCCCATGATTGCGTCCGCGCACATGAGCGTGCTCACCGCCAAGGTGGCCGGTGTCAAGCGCATTGTGTCTACCGCGCCGGCGTTTCAGGGTGCACCTCACCCGGCCATCGTCACTGCCATGCATTTCGCCGGTGCCGATGAAATACTGACGCTAGGCGGCGTGCAAGCTGTCGCCGCCATGGCGATAGGCACGGCGTCCATAGGCCAGGTCGACATGCTGGTCGGCCCGGGCAATATGTACGTGGCCGAAGCCAAACGTCAGTTGTACGGCCGCGTCGGCATCGACTTGTTTGCCGGTCCTACCGAAACACTGGTGATTGCAGATGAAACCGTGGACGGCGAAATCTGTGCTGTGGATTTACTGGGTCAGGCCGAGCACGGCCCGACCTCGCCCTCGGTGCTGCTGACCAACAGCGAGAAGCTGGCCAAAGACACCATGGCTGAAATCGCGCGCCAACTCACGCTCTTGCCGACCGCCGCCATCGCCGCGCAAAGCTGGGCCGAATTCGGCGAAGTCATCGTTTGTGACACCTACGAGGAAATGCTGGACAAAGCCAACGAAATCGCCTCCGAACATGTGCAAATCATGACCGCCAAAGACGCCTGGTTCGAAACGCATATGCAAAACTACGGCGCGCTCTTTGTCGGCCCGCGCACCAATGTGTCTTTCGGCGACAAGGTCATAGGCACCAACCACACGCTTCCAACCAACAAAGCAGCGCGTTACACCGGCGGTCTGTGGGTGGGCAAGTTTTTAAAAACCTGTACCTACCAACGCGTGCTGACCGACGAGGCCAGTGCACTTATCGGCGAGTACTGCTCGCGCCTGTGCCACATGGAGAATTTCGCCGGTCACGGCGAACAGGCCAATATCCGCGTGAGACGCTACGGTACCCACGCCGACGTGCCGTGGTACCAACCGGTACCGGCTGCCAGCGACACATAATCGCTTTTATCAATCGGGCTTGATGCTCGCTGCTCTCACAATATGAGCGTAGCGGGCCAGGTCTTTTTTGATCTCTTCGCCGAATTTCTGCGAGCTGCCCGGCGTGGCGTAGATGCCGAAGGTCTTGAGCTTTTCCTTGACCTCGGGGTCGGCCAGCACCGCATTGAGTTCGGTGTTCAATCGCTCAACCACCGCGCGCGGCGTTTTGGCAGGCACCATCAGGCCGACCCAGGAATTGATATCGACTTCAGGCACACCGCTTTCCATGAAAGTCGGCACCTGCGGCAAGCTGCTGATGCGCTGCATACCGGTGATGGCCAGCGCATTCACACGCCCTGACTTGATGTGTTGCGCGGCACCGGCCACCGCCACGAAACCCAGCGGAATATTGCCGCCCAGCACATCCACCAGCGCTTGTCCGCCGCCTTTGTAGGCCATGTGCGTCAGGTTGGCACCGGTTTTTTGCTTAAACAATTCGCCGGCTACATGGGCCGTGCCGCCGCTGCCCGAGGTGCCGTAAAACATTCCCCCGGTCTGCGATTTAGACAAGGCGATTAATTCTTTGAGGTTTTTGGCGTTCACCCCGGGATGGGCTACCAGCACCAACACCGCATCGCCAATTTTTCCCACAGGTGCGAAATCGTTCAAGGTATCAAAAGGCACTTTTTCAAACACATGCGGATTGATCACCATGGTGCCGTCAAACGCCAGCAACAAGGTGTAACCGTCGGGTTCAGCCAGCGCCACCGCCTGGGTACCTATGTTGCCCGAAGCACCGGCCTTGTTATCCACCATGAACTGCTGAGCGAGACGGCGCGACAACTGCTCGGCGATCACGCGCGCGCTGGTGTCTGCCACACCGCCCGGCGCAAACGGCACGATGAGGCGCACCGGCTTGGCCGGGTACGCGGTCTGGGCATACAGTTGCGTGCCGAAGAAGATGCACAGCAAACACAGCGTTTGCAGGCACTTGTCAATGTTCATCACGCATAGCCCGGCGGCGCTTGAAACGCGGCAAATTCTTTTTCAAGACGTTTGGCCATGTCTATGCACAAGAGGTCGCCGTATTGCGGGCCGATGATTTGCACGCCGCTGGGTAACCCGGCTTCGGTCAAACCTGCCGGGGCCACGGTGGACGGCAAATAAGCCATGCCCGAATAACCCGCCCAGAATAATTGCGTGGTGGTCGGTTGCGGTTTGCCGTTCACATCCAACATACGTTCCCAGCGTTCGCCTTTTTGGTTGTGGGCAAACGCAGTGGTCGTGGCGGTCGGGCACAACAGAAAATCGTATTCTTTGAAGAATGCTTCCCATTGCAATTGCATGCGGTAACGCTGCTCATGCAACAGCAGCCATTCGTAATGCGGCAGCGCGCAACCGCGCAACATCCAAGCCTCGTAGTCGTCGCGCTTGGGATCTAAATCAGCTGTGCGTTGTTGTATGCCGCGAAACTGGGTTGGCGACAGATTGCGCGCTGTTGCTGCGCGCAACAGCAAAATGAAAGTCTTGTGCGCTTGGTGCAAATCAATATCCGGCCTGGCGCTGTCGCTGACCTTGGCACCGGCCTTGCCCAGGAAGTCGGCCACGGCATGAATCCGGTTTTGCACCGCCATGTCCACCGGAGCAGTGTCTGCTGTTTTCAGCACTGCCACTTTGAACTCTTTCCAGTGTTTCTTCACCGGTTTTTTCAACTGCACACGCCAGCCGCGCGCATGCACATCGTCGCCACCGGCCATGATGCCCAGCGCAATTTCCAAGTCGCGCGCGCTGCGCGCCAGGGGCCCGGCGACGCAAATATCGTCAACCGATAAAAACGCGGGCAAGGCATGGCCTTCGATGGAACACAAACCGTAGGTAGGTTTGTGGCCGTACACACCACAGTAATGCGCCGGGTCGCGGATGGACGCGCCTATGTCACTGCCTGTTTCCAGCGCGGTCATTCCGGCGGCCAGCGCCGCTGCCGAGCCGCCGGATGAACCGCCGGGTACTCGCGACACATCCCAGGGGTTGTTGGTGGTGCCGTAGACCGGGTTGAAGGTTTGCCAGTCGGCCAGCATGGTCGGTACATTGGTTTTGCCGAAGATGACAGCTCCGGCGGCGCGGTAGCGCTTGACCGCGTCGGCGTCTGCGGCCGGCAAATACTGCTTCATGTCCACCCTGCCCCAGGTGCTGGGCAAGCCGCTGATGTCAAACGATTCCTTGATGGTCATGGGCAGACCGTGCAAGGGCCCGCTGCTTTCACCGCGCAAGGTCATGCGGTCGGCGGCGCGTGCCTGCTTTTTGGCGCGCTCAATGTCAAGCACCACGATGGCATTCAGCGCCGGGTTAAAGCGCTCGACGCGTTTGAGGTAAGCGTTGAGCAGCTCCAGGCTGCCGATTTTTTGCTGACGGATGGCAGCGGCCAGTTTGTGCGCCGGTGCGAATGGATTGAAGCTCATGGTGTTAGCCTTTACTCAAACTGCTTGACCGGTGACTAGGTTTTGGCGGGCGGCGGGGTTTCCAGACCACCGAGGTAAAAACGGTTGTGCGTCGGTGAAATAACCAGTTCATTGACGCAGGCGCGCGCCGGCATTTGCGCCAGAAACAAAATTGCGCGGCCCATGTCCTCGGGTTGCACCATGCGCTCGCGGGTTTCTTTGGTGGGCGGCACCGGGCGTTTTTCCATGATGGGCGTGGCGACCTCGCCGGGCAGCAACGAGGTGGCGCGAATGCCGTGGCCGCACTCTTCCATGTTGATGGATTCGCTCAAGGCCAACACCGCGCGCTTGGTGGCGTTGTAGGCCGGACCGGTGAGCTTAGAGGCGTATAAACCGGCCCAGGAAGACACGTTGACGATCAAGCCGTCGGCTTGCGCGCGCATGGCGGGCAGCACAGCATGTACGCAATAAAACAAGCCGTTCAGATTGATGTTGACCACATCGTCCCAGGACTCGGCGCTCAGCACGTCAAAGTTGCGCTTGGTGGCATTGATGCCCGCGCTGTTGACCAATATGTCTATGCGGCCGTGCGCAGCCAGAATTTGCTGCGCCACGGCTTTCACTGCGTGCTTGTCTGCCACATCCAGCAATACCGATTCGGCGCTGCCCAGCGTCTGCAACTGCGCCAGCGCAGCCGCGTTGGTGGCAGCGTTACGACCGCTAATGACCACATGCGCCCCGGCCTTGACCAGTTCGATGGCACCGGCCAGGCCAATACCGCTGCCGCCGCCGGTGATCCAGGCCACCCGGCCTTTGAGTGAGTCTTGCATCTGTGTCTCCTTGTTGTTGTAAGCGCAGTCAGGCTGCTTGCGGGGCTATGTTAAGTCCTGCTGCATCACAGGCAAGTCAGGAAATGCCTCAGACTATGTCGTGTCTGAGGTAGAGCGGATCGGCCACGCCCGCTTCGGCAAAGCCCTTGGCGCGCAGAATGCACGAATCACAGGCTTGGCATGGCTTACCGTCCGGGCCCGGGTCGTAGCAGCTGCTGGTGTCGGAGTAATTCACACCAAGGCGAATACCTTCAAGAATGATTTGCGCCTTGGACAAGCTGATCAGCGGCGAATGGATTTTCAGTTTTTGTGCGCCTTCGACACCTGCTTTGGTGGCCAGGTTGGCCATGGCTTCGAAAGCTGCGATGTATTCGGGGCGGCAATCCGGGTAGCCGGAGTAATCCAAAGCGTTAACACCTATAAAGATATCCGTCGCGCCCAGGGTCTCGGCCCAGGCCAGGGCAAAACTCAGAAACACCGTGTTTCTGGCCGGCACATAAGTGACCGGTATGCCTTGTGCCATGTGTTGGGCCGAGCGGCCTTTGGGCACATCTATATCGGCGGTCAAGGCAGAGCCGCCGAATTCGCGCAAATCTATATTGGCAACCACATGCTTGACGGCTTGCAGCTTGCGGGCGACGGCCTCAGCAGCCAGCAATTCGTGGGAGTGGCGCTGGCCGTACTGAAAGCTCAAGGCATAAGGGGCAAAGCCTTGCTCTGCGGCCATGGCCAGCACCGTGGTCGAGTCCAGACCGCCGCTCAACAACACCACTGCATTCGGCCTTTTGGCAAGACTTTCATTCATAGGGAAACCCGGTTGGCGAACATGAATTCAGTTTATCTTGCTGATCACCAACCCTTGTCATTCAATGCCTCATAACTGACGCACAGCCTTTGCAGCCTCACGCCAATGCATGCTCGTTCTCTGCCACAGGCTCGGGCGTGCGAATCAGGTAATCAAACGCGCTGAGCGCGGCCTTGGCACCCTCGCCTGCGGCGATAACAATTTGCTTGTACGGCACAGTGGTCACATCACCGGCGGCAAACACGCCGGGCAGGCTGGTGCGGCATTTATCGTCGATCACTATTTCGCCAAAGCGGCTGAGCTCTAAAGTGCCTTTCAAAAACTCGCTGTTAGGCACCAGCCCGATTTGCACAAACACGCCTTCCAAAGCCAATGCGTGTTCTTGCTGCGTGGCGCGGTCTTTGAAATGCAAGCCGTTCACTTTGCGGCCGTCTCCTGTGATTTCCGAGGTTTGCGCGTTCAAATGTATGTCCACATTGGAGAGGCTTTTGAGTTTGCTCACCAACACAGCATCGGCTTTCAAAGCATCTGCAAACTCGATCAAGCTGACGTGCGCCACCACACCGGCTAAATCAATCGCCGCTTCCACCCCGGAGTTGCCGCCGCCGATCACCGCCACGCGCTTGCCTTTGAACAAAGGACCGTCGCAATGCGGGCAATAGGCCACGCCTTTGTTTTTGTATTCCTGCTCGCCGGGCACGTTGACGTTACGCCATCTGGCACCGGTAGACACAATCACGCTGCGTGCGCTCAATACTGCGCCATTGCTCATATGCACTTGCAGCATGCCGCCGGCTTCAGAGGCAGGAACAATTTTTTCAGCGCGCTGCAAATTCATGATGTCCACTTCATAGTGACGGACTTGGGCTTCCAACGCTGCGGCAAACTTAGGCCCGTCAGTTTCCAGCACCGAGATGTAATTTTCAATGGCCATGGTGTCGTTGGTTTGGCCACCGAAACGCTCTGCCGCGACGCCAACGCGTATGCCTTTGCGTGCTGCATAAACCGCTGCCGCCGCGCCTGCGGGGCCGCCGCCGACTATCAGCATATCGAACGGATCTTTTTCGCTCAACCTGGAGGCTTCGCGTTCTGCCGATCGGGTGTCCAGCTTCGCGACTATTTCTTCTAAGCTCATGCGGCCTGAACCAAAGACTTTATCGTTCATGTAAACCATGGGCACGGCCATGACCTGACGTGCATCGACTTCAGCCTGGTTCAATGCGCCGTCGATCACCGTGGTCTGAATACGCGGGTTGTAAATCGCCATCAAGGCCGCCGCCTGCACCACGTCGGGACAGTTGTGGCAGGACAAAGACATGTACACCTCGAACTTCATGTCGGCATCCAGTGATTGAATTTGTTCAATCACCTGCGGCTCCACCTTGGGCGGGTGACCGCCGGTCCACAACAAAGCCAAAACCAATGAAGTGAACTCGTGGCCCATGGGAATGGCCGCAAAACACACACCCCGTGTTTCACCTTGCTTAGCAATCACAAACGAAGGCTTGCGCGCATCGGTGCCGGTTTCGTCATAGCTGACTTTGTCGGACAAGCTGACAATGTCTTGCAGCAGTTCACGCATCTCTGCGCTGTGCGCGCTGTCATCCAGACTGGCGATCAAGCGGATCGGCTGGCGGAGGTTTTGCAAATAGGTTTGCAATTGGGATTTCAAGTTCGAGTCAAGCATGGTCTTGTATTCCTTGGTTCAAAGCGCATCAAGCGCAAACAGTGGGTTGAAATAAAAGCTCAGGGCTTCCGAGCAAAGAGGCGCGATGCGCACCTCTTTGAGCAGAACACCTGCTGCTTAGATCTTGCCGACCAGGTCGAGTGACGGTGTCAATGTCTTGGCGCCTTCGTTCCATTTGGCGGGGCAGACTTGACCGGGGTTGTTGGCCACGTACTGCGCAGCTTTCAATTTGCGCAGTGTTTCTTTGACGTCGCGCGCGATGGCGTTGTCGTGCACTTCAGCGGTCTTGATCTGGCCTTCAGGGTTGATGATGAAAGTACCGCGCAAGGCCAGACCTTCTTCTTCAATGTGCACGCCGAAAGCGCGCGTCAATTGGTGTGTCGGGTCGCCAACCAAAGGGAATTTGGCTTTGCTGACGGCCGGTGATGTTTCGTGCCACACCTTGTGCGCGAAATGGGTGTCGGTGGTGATGATGTAAACCTCGGCACCGGCTTTCTGGAATTCGGCGTAGTTGTCGGCAGCGTCTTCGACTTCGGTCGGGCAGTTGAAGGTGAACGCGGCCGGCATGAAAATCAGCACGGACCATTCGCCTTTGAAGCTTTCGTCAGAAACCTGAACGAATTTGCCGTTATGGAATGCCTGGGCTTTGAAGGGCTGGACTTTGGTATTGATGAGTGACATGGGGGTTCCTTTGCTTGATTGGCTGATTGGTTGATAAAAACTATCGAATGAGAAAAACTCATTGATGCGAATCATAATCAAATATCGGGTTAACCCTGATTGTTTGTTTCAATGGCGGTCATTGAGCAGGGCTTAGGGACTGAGGCAATTGACAATATAAACAATATTGTTTATATATTGAAAATATGAACAGCAAGGAATTTAAACGGTAACTGACTCAGCAAGGTGCTAGCTTTGGCGCCATGAAAGGTTCGCACCTTAAGGTTTACTTGAATGACAAGCAGTCCATCCTCCCCATGCACAACACCGACCTCAAAAA
>CAISPG010000039.1 GCA_903887325.1 uncultured Burkholderiales bacterium
AGTCCCCAGCAGATGAGATCCGCCGAGCATGCCCTAAGTCCGGAAAACGATTCAAATCGTGGACAAGGGGAAAGTCAGATTTATTCAAATAAATCATGAGGTTACGCTGAGTCTGACGGCAAACGTTGGGACACTAGTGTACTTCAAATTAACTTTGGAGATTGAAATGATTACTTTTCAACGTGTTTTAGGCGTTTTGACGCTGGCCAGCTTGGTGGCTTGCGGTGGTGGGGGTGGGGGTGGCGGGGTCAGCGGTGGTTTCGACGGCTACAGAATTCCCATTGCAGCCGGGACGGGCGCTGCTTTGGCGGGAGCTAGTGTCACTGTCGACGATTCAGGAGTTAGCAAAACATTCACTTGCAGCGGCAACACAGATGAAAACGGCTACATCACTTGTGATGTGCCTGCCAGCTATACGCCACCTTTGGTGATTACGGTCAAACCAGCAGATGCGAGCGCAAACACTATTAAAACAATCGTTTTAAGTGCCAACAAAGGCACCAACCCCAGCGTACCGGCCACGCCGTTGACGAATTTATTGATCCAAGCGGACTGGGATTTTTATCAAAAGGCCAATCCGGATCAAGCAAAAGTAAGGCTTACGGCCCGAAAAAAACAAATATCCGATGCTCTGGCAGATGTATTTACTAAAATTCTTGGAACAGACAAAGCAAAAAACTTTGATTTTTTAACCGACAGCAGTTTTGTTCCTGGTTCAAATGATGGCTCGGACTTATTGCTAGACAACATCTCCGTAGATATTCAAAGTTTTAAAGTCTCTTTGAAGAACGGTTCAGGTTCAGATTCAAGTGTATCTTTCGATCCAAAATCTGATCCCGCAACTAATGTCCAGCCCATCACAGTTGCACAAACTGATGTTGTCCTTCCGACCACAAGACTCCTGAAAGACTTTGCTGGGGTCTACGACATCGACGTTACTTTCACTTCTTACAACGCCGATGGTACCGTTAGCGCTCAGACTAAAACTCTGAGTGGTTCACTGGCACTGTACAGCAATGGAACATTTGATTCAACGGTTAGTTCAACCCGCTGGTCAGGTAAATACACATTGAATGACAAGGGTACCAGCGTCAAGATCAGCGGAACAGTGGGAGGAGCTGGCCCTTTAGTTGGCTCAATCGACAATAACTTTAAGATGACCCTTGCCTTCAACACCAAGGGCAGCGGAGCAGATCTTGGCCAAACAACGAGGGGCTCAGTAGTCAGCAAAAAATTCACAGCCAATCCCACGCAAAGCTCTGGATCTAGTAGCTCTGGCACTGGTACTGGTACATCCGCACAAGCACTTTCTGATTTTGCAGGTACTTACACTATCCAAGTTAATTGGTATTTACTTCAGGATAACAATACTCACGGCAGTGACTCTGGATATGTAACTGTTTCCAGCAACGGCTCAGTCACTCAATGTTCAGGCTTTCAAATTTTGGTAAGTTGTACTGGTTCACTGACACTTAATTCAACTACAAAGGGAGCCAGTTTAAATATGTCTGCAACAAGTACGGTTGATGGAGTTCGTGGTACTGCCAGCATTACAGGTGAAGTCACTAGCAGTTATACATTAACAAAGGGATATGTTCTCGTCAAAGATACCAGCAACAAAGACATTGCAGATGGGGACGTAACTGGCAGCAAAAAATAAATAATGCCAATCACGACGAACTGACATTAATTAGTTCACCTCGTCTATAAAACCACCGCATTCGCGGTGGTTTTTTTTCATCTCACTAAGAGGAATGGTGATTGGTCAAGCCAACGCAGGCGGCTGAAATACACGAACCCTAGCGGCGATTTTGTCGCTCACCGTGCGCGTAGCGACCCGCATGTCGAACTCGGTTTGCAAATTTATCCAAAACCTGGGTTCCATTTTGAAGAACAAGCCCAGTCGCAAGGCCGTGTCAGCCGTGATGGGGCGATGTCCATTCACCACCTCGCTGATGCGACTTGGGGAAACGTCGATATCAGCGGCCAGTTGGCGCGCTGATATTCCCATCGGTTTCATGAATTCTTCCAGCAAGATTTCACCGGGGTGGATTTCATCCAACTGTTTAGACATATTTTCCTTTCAGTGGTAATCCACAATTTCAACCTGATCGGCATCACCGTCCTGCCACACAAAACATATTCGCCATTGATCATTGACTCGGACACTGTATTGACCGCGTCTGTCACCTTTTAATGCTTCAAGCTGATTGCCGGGTGGAACACGCAGACTGTCCAATTGAGTCGCAGCATGCAATTGCAGCAGTTTTCTTCTGGCTACCCGTTCAATATTTTTGAAGCGCGGCACTGCAATACTGTCAAACAGTGCCTCTGTATCCTCACAGTTGAACGAGTTGATCATTGACTGATAATATTCTGCGTAACAGATTCTGTCAAGCGGGACGCCTGAAATGTCTATAAAAACCCTGAGCTCGCTGGGCATATCACCTAGACCAACTCAAGGCTTACCTTCCACGGTCACATAAATGCTTTTGCGAAACGCCTCGCCATAAGAGCGGTGCGCGCCATCGGCGAACTGCAAAGTCAGTTTGTATTTGCCCGGCTGTAAAAACACCTCGGCTTCGGTCTGGCCTTTGCCGAAATGCTTGTGCTGGTTGTCGTTGGGGATGACCACATTTTTTTCAATGTCCACCGCGTTGATCAGCAAATGGTGGTGGCCGGTGCCGGGCTTGACCTCGCCTGCGGGTGACACTTCCATGCCGGTGACGGCAAACTTGGCCAGAAACGTCGGCTCTACCGTGTCGCCGTCCTTGGGTTGTATGAAGTCGACACCGTCGGCCAGGGCGAACACATGGGCCAGGCTCAGGGCGGCGAAAAGTACGCGTGCTTTCATGGGGATTCCTTTGAATGAAGGTGAGAGAAACTTAGAACTTAACTGATTTTGGGACACAGCAACTGCAGCAACTCCAGATTGCGGGTTCCTTGTACTGCTTCGCGCCAATGCTCGTCCGGCGTGTCGCTGCCGCTGATGCGCTCGCCGCTCAGCAGTTGCCCGGCGAAAAACTCGCCCGACAGGTTGCGAAAACGCTGATTTTCGCAATCGAATTCTTTGTGCGTTTTGGCCGACAACACCCGGTTCAGCGGAAAACTGTAGTCCAGCATTTCCAACACGGTCACTCGCCCCTGCTGTGTGTGCACGCTGGCCGGGTCGTAATAAAACGCGGCTTTGCCGTTGTCGCCGTACAGCAGCCATTCGGCCTGCGCATTCACAGCAAAAGCAGCCACACACAGGCCAATGACCAGCGGCTTCATAGCGCGTTGACGAACGCGATCAAGGCATCGCGGTCTTCCTGGTGCATGTCGGCAAAACTGTCGCGCGAGGCCTTGGCCTCGCCGCCGTGCCAAAGTATGGCTTCCAGCACATTGCGCGCGCGCCCGTCGTGCAACAGGTGGGTGCTGCCATTCACCTGCGCAGACATGCCTATGCCCCACAGTGGCGGGGTGCGCCAGTCGCGCGGGCCGGCCAGGTAGTCGGGTCGGCCATCGGCCAAGTCGTCGCCCATGTCGTGCAACAGCAAGTCGGTGAACGCACGAAACTTTTGCATGGCAATCAAGGGCAGCAATTTGTATTCACCGGTTTGCAATTCGGGCACATGGCACTGGGCACACTTGGCCTGCTCAAACATTTGCGCGCCGCGCTGCACTTGCGGGTCGTCCAGGTTGCGCGGCGGCGGCGGCGCCCGCGCCGCCAGCCAAAACACGAGCTGGTCCCAGTTGTAGTCCAGCAGTTCGGGCCGATTGCCCGGCGGCATGGCCAGACACAGGGTTTGCACAGGCGGGCAGTTTTCTTCTATGTACAGCGACGAGGTCACGCCCATGTCGCCCAAAAACGCGGCGACGATTTGCTGGCGGATGCTGGGCTGGTTCGCCTTCCAGCCGAAGCGCCCCACCGATGTTTTGTTGCGCACATCGTCGCGCACGTAGTTCAACCTGCCGTTCAAGCCTTGCGTTTGCTGGCGCGCGGCAATCTCTTTCAACGTGGCCTCGGGCACGGCTTCCAAATAGCCCAAGCCGAAGATGGCCTGGGTGTTGCGCAGCGAAGTCATGGTGTCGTCGCCCAGCGGCCCGAAACTCAGGTTTTCTATGCGAATAGCGGGTTTGCGCAATTCCACCTGGCTGCCGTCGCCCAGCGTCACCTTGTGCGGCAACCAGTCCACATACACATCGGCTTCGCCCGGTTTTCTGTTTTCTTTCAAACCCACGCTGACGCCGAACACCTGAATTTGATCGCCGTAGTTGGGGTGCGGTTTGGGCGCGCCGTGCGGGCCCGCGCCTGGTACTGAAATACGCAATAACTGTTGAACAATGATGGCCTTGTCCACGGTGCGCCCGCGCCCGGCTTGCACATGGCAGACCGAGCAAGCGTCGGCAATAAAAGTCGGCCCCAGGCCCCAATGACCGCCTAAGCCTGGGAACACCACCCAGGGCACGCTGAATTCTTTTTCGCCTTCGTGAAACAAACGCAGTTGCTGGTAAGACAAGCCCGGCACGGGTTGCATATAAGCCAGCCTGGGCGGTACCGGCTTGGCTTCGGAGCGAAGTATTTGCGCGCCCACCTGCCACGACAGCAGGCCCAGCGCCAAAACCAGCACCCAGGTGACAGTTTTTTGCCATTGACGACACAACATTTGCGGGCCCCTTTTGGTAATTTCAAAGTCTGCCAACTATTCCGTCTTTTCATTTTGCGCCGGTTTTGCCGCATTCACCATACGTAGTCACCGCCATAAAGCGCGGGTCTGTGAGCTACGTGCCCGAGCGGTCTAGCGACTATATTTGCCTCTGTGCGACAAACTGCGCATATTCTTTTTGCTTGAATGACCTGACCGACACCATGAACCCACCCGCCGCCTCACCTCCAAGCCTGTCGCCGGGCGCATTGCAAGGCTTGAAAGTCATTGAAATGGGCCAATTGATAGCCGGGCCGTTTGCCGGCAAAACCCTGGGCGAATTCGGCGCTGAGGTGATCAAGATCGAAGCCCCCGGCAGCGGCGACCCTTTGCGCTCCTGGCGCTTAAAGCTGGACGGCACCTCGGTCTGGTGGCAAGTGCAGTCGCGCAACAAGCGCTCGGTGGCGCTGGACCTGAGAAGCACTGAGGGCCAGGACATCGCCCGCCAGTTGATTGCTCAGGCCGACATACTGATAGAAAACTTTAAGCCCGGCACGCTGGAGAAATGGGGCATGTCCTATGAACAGCTTTCAGCGCTTAACCCTGGCTTGATCATGCTGCGCATCTCCGGCTACGGCCAGACCGGCCCTTACCGCGATCTCGCGGGTTTCGGCGTCATCGGCGAAGCCATGGGCGGACTGCGCCACCTGACCGGCAACCCGGGCGAGATACCGGTGCGCTGCGGTGTGTCGATAGGCGACACATTGACCGCGCTGCACGGCGTCATCGGCGTGCTGACCGCGCTCTACCACCGGCAAACCAACGGCGGCAAAGGGCAAATGATTGATGTGGCTTTGTACGAGGCGGTGTTCAACGTGATGGAAAGCCTGATCCCCGAATACAGCGCGTTCGGTGTGGTGCGCGAACCGGCGGGCTCCAGCCTGCCGGGCATTGCACCGTCCAACGCTTACCGTTGCAGCGATGGACTGGTGTTGATCGGCGGCAATGGCGACAGCATTTTTAAGCGGCTGATGGAAACCATAGGCCGGGCCGATCTGGCCGCAGACCCGGCGCTCTCGGACAACAGCGGACGCGTGGCGCGCATTACAGAAATTGACAAGGCCATAGAACACTGGACGCTGGGGCTGCAAGTGAACCAGGCTTTGCATTTGCTGGCCGCCGCGCAAGTGCCCTCCGGGCGGGTGTATACCGCGCGCGACATCGCCGAAGACCCGCATTACCAGGCGCGCGACATGCTGCTGACACAACACACCCGCGATGGCCATGACATCACGGTGCCAGGCATCGTGCCGAAGTTATCTGAGACGCCGGGCAGCATTCGAAGCAGTGCCCCGCGCTTGGGGGAAGACACCGACAGCGTACTGGCAGGACTCGGACTCAGCGAGGCGCAGATTCAATCCTTGAGAGACCAAAAGGTGATTGCATGACACAGCTTTGGAACGGTGACAAGCGCCGCATTGAGATGCAAGAAGTCGGTACACGCGACGGCTTACAGTCCGAGGCGCAATTTGTCGCTACCGATGACAAGATCGCGCTGGTCAACGCTTTGTCGCAATGCGGCTTGTCACGCATAGAAGTGACGGCGTTTGTGTCACCGCTGGCCATACCGGCGTTGAAAGACGCCGAGATCGTGATGAACGAAATCACGCGCCAGCCCGGCGTCATTTACAGCGCACTCGTGCCCAACCTGATGGGGGCGCAACGCGCCATCGCAGCGCGCGCCGACGAGTTGAACATGGTGATGTCGGCCGCCGAAACCCATAACCTGTGCAATTTGCGCATGACGCAAGCGCAGTCGTTCAATGCTGTCGCTGCCGTGGCAGCCATCGCCAAAGACGCCGGTGTCGCGCTGAACCTGTCGCTGTCCTGCTGCTTTGGCTGCCCCATGGACGGCGAGGTGAGCGCCGCCACCGTGCTTGACTGGTGCCGCCGCTTCATGGAAACACCCGGGGTCACCGGCATCAGCCTGTGCGACACCACCGGCATGGCTTACCCGACGCAGGTTCATGCGTTGACCCGCGCGTTTTTGTCGCAGTGGCCGGCGTCTGCGTTGACGCTGCATTTTCACAATACGCGCGGCATGGGGCTGGCCAACATACTGGCGGCCATAGACGCAGGCGCCTACCGGTTTGACGCCTCATTCGGCGGCATAGGCGGCTGTCCGTATGCGCCCGGCGCCAGCGGCAATGTGTGCACCGAAGAAGTGGTGCACGCGCTTGAACTCATGGGCTACGACAGCGGCGTGGACTTGAAGGCTTTGCTGGCCGTGGCGCACCGCTTGCCGGGGCTGATAGGCCACGAGGTGCCGAGTCAACTGGTGAAAGCCGGTCAGCGCCTGGACTTGCACCCTTTGCCGGCCGGGTTTGATGACATCAAGGCGCGCGCCTTGTGCCGTTAAGCAATAAAGCCATGCTTTGCTGAATGAAATTCCTGATACTCCTTTCGCTACTTTTTTATTTCTCTTATCAAAAGCTTTTTCTCAAGCTTTTTTCAGTCTTTACAGGGTCAGTGCACGGGTAAGTCTTGCTTGCCTGTGCCTGCTAAATAGCGCACCATGCGGATGGGTGAATCTGTCTTTGGCAGACAGTTCCATGACCCGGACACCGCTTTGTGTATTGATAATTTTCAAGGAGACATTCACATGAAAAACAAAATTGCTGAAGAGTACGTACATATCCCCGACCTGAATTGGATTCCGTTTCCCGCAGGCCTGGCCGACGGCGGCATACGCTGGAAACTGCTGCACGTGCAACCCGGCCACGGCGCCTGGACTGCTATTTTTGATTGCCCCAAAGGATCTTCATTCGCCCCGCACATACATGCAGGCCCCGGCGAATACCTGCTGACCAAAGGCCGCATGGATGTGCGCGGCGGCAAAGACAATGGCGGCGAGACAGCGGTCGCGCCAGGTTATGGTTTTGAATGTTCGGGCGCACGCCATGACCAGACCTATTTCCCGGAAGACAGCGAGTTTTATATGACTTTCATCGGTCCTCTGACCTTTATTCACCCGGACGGTTCGCCGATTGCAGTCGTAGGTTGGGAACAGGTACAAGGCGCTTGGCTGGCATAAACAGTTTGTGCGCTTAAGCCGATAAACATAAGCCGTCGGCGACTGACGGCAACTGCAACCCGGACATACTGCGCACTGTCCGGGTTGCGGATTTTTTAATTTTTCAGCACTTCTGTTCCATGGCACAAGACTTGTACTCCGGGTCCGGCAGCACCACACCTTCGCAGGCTTCCTTGACATTATTTTTGGCATTGCGGCAGGCCGTGCCCAGCGCCACCATGGAATCGGTTGCCGCATTTTTCATGTCGCAAAAATAATCCTGCTGCTTTTTCGCATCCTGGCAAGTACCGACGCGCGATTTCTTTTCATCTTCAGCGGCAGACACCAGACCGGCAAAAAGCATAGCAGCAGCAATAACGAAAGTCATCCATTGGTTCTTTTTCATATCCATCCTTTCGAACACGAGAGATCAGTTTGATAAAAAAAAGCAAGCTGTGTCCGGATGTACACAGCTTGCTTTGCGCTCAAGTCAGTTCAATCAACCGACTTTGACATCACGGCCTTCCTTGGCGATGTAGCCATAAGCCGCGTTGCTGCGCTCGCCGCCCATGGCCAGGTACTCGGCCTTCATCTGAGCGATCATGTCGTGGTCGAACGCTTTGGCGTCGGCCGCGATTTTTTGCGCGTCCAGACGGTACAGCTTGGCAGAGTTCTCGCCGAAGATCTTGTTCTTGACAGAACCGCGACCGTCGCCGAGCTTGATCTTCCAGCCTTGCTTTTTCATCATGTCGTCCGGGATTTCCAGGCGACGCATGGCTTCGATTTGCCACTGAGGCGAGCCGTACCACACCGAGTCGGTTCCCCACACCACGCGCTCTGGTCCCATCAGATTCACCAGCTGGCCGATGAAGGCCGCGCAGAAACGCGGATCGGTGACAGCGGTACTGGCAAAGCTGGAGCCGATTTCCGCGTAGACATTGTTCACGCCGTACTTTTCCGGAATGCGGGCCAGGTCGGTTGACCATTGGATGTAGCTGTTCTTTTCGAACTGCGCCATTTCCATGTCGGGCTTGTCGGCCAGCCACGGACGCAAAGCACCGTGGTAGATGACAAAGTTCATCTTCGGCCAGTCTTTGGCGGCTTTGCCCACGTCGGCGACGGTGGCGTTTTCCCAAGTACCGGCAAATGCTTTTTCATAGTCACGCGGCATCAAACCTTTGTGGATACAAATGGTGTTGATGCCGGACTTGAGAGCCTTTTCATAGAAGGGAGCGGAACGCTGCTTCGTCAGCGTGCAAACATTCATCGAACTCTCTTTCAGTCATGGAAACGCCGAAGGGGCGCTGTTTGTCCGTCATAAAAGTCTCCTGGTTTTGGTTGAGATTTTGAAAAGG
>CAISPG010000040.1 GCA_903887325.1 uncultured Burkholderiales bacterium
CGCCCTGACCAGGCCCAAACTAGACAGCAGCATTTGTGATTGCAGCGTTACCAGCATACGGTCCGACTGCAAGGCGTTGGTTTGCGCAATGGTGACTTCCAGATAACTGACTGCCCCCTGCTTGTACCTGTTGAGTGCCAGGTTCAATGCTTTTTGATTGGCTTTCGCCACGTTTTCTCGGTCAACCATTTGCTCCTTGTAATAGCGCATACGCGAGAGATCATCCTCCACTTGTTGAAAAGCATTCAACACCACAGCCTTGTATTCTTGCGCTGCTTGATCAAGAAAAGCTTTTGCCTGCGCAGCCTGCGCTTTTCTGAGTTGCCCGTCAAAAATATTCAAAGAAACGGATGGGCCAATACTCCAAAACGAATTAGGTGAGTTCAGCAAATCAGCACCTCCTGTATTTTGAAAACCGGCTTGCGCCCCCAAGCTAAAACTCGGGAAAAAGGCTGCTTCTGCAAGACCAATCCTGGCATTGGCAGCTGCGGCACGTCTTTCGGCTGCGGCAATATCAGGTCTTCTTTGTAACAAGTTTGAAGGAACACCAACCGGAATTTGTGGAAACTGCATGGCAATGCGGTTGTCAGTCGGTAATGAGAATGAAGATGGGGATTGACCTAGCAGCACAGCAATTGCGTGTTCATATACATCTCTTTGGATATGCAAATCCGATAACTCAGCCTTAGCAAGACTGAGTTGCGAATCGGCGCGCGCTACATCAAGGCCCGAAGCAATTCCGCCGTCGTGGCGTCTTTGGATCAAGGCTAAGGTTTTTTCATATTCCTGAACAGTACGGGTGAGCAAGGAGAATTGGTTATCTGTATTGCGGATGCGGATGTACAAGTCTGCGAGCAGCACCTGCAAACTTAATCTAACGTTTTCTACATCTGCCTGAGTAGCTTGCATAGTGGCTTTACCGGCAGCTACGGAATTTTTCACCCTCCCCCAGACATCCAGTTCATAACTGACGCCGACACCAACCGTGTTCGCAGCGTAATAGTTAGGCTGTGTTTTGCTGCGCAGTGGCCTGTCGTCCGATTGCTTATTGGAAGTCAGCGAGGTAGTGGTGTCTACTGATGGAGATTCTGCAGCCCCGAGCTGTTTGAGATAAAAACCGGCTTGTTCGTACTTTGATAAAGCCACTGCCAGGGAAGCATTGCCTTGTGTCAGTTTTTCCTCCAATGTATCCAGTGTTTCATCCTGAAACAACGTCCACCATTTCCCTCTGGGAATCTGATCTGACGGCTGCGCCGGTTGCCAAGGCTGATTTTTCCAACGATCAGTTTCGTCAGCCATCTTAGGTAAAGTGTATGAATGATCAAAAGAACAAGCTGCAAAAATCAAAACCACAAACAAAACAGACAATGACTTAAGCAGTCGCCGCAAACCAGAGATACAGGGTATGTGATGCAGAATTGACATTATTTTTTAACGCTGTCAGCAACTGGAGTGATTGGCTTGATCGTCACCACATCGCCTTCCAGCAGCGATTCTGGCGGATTGTCAATGACAGTTTCATTTCCCTTTAATTCAAAAGATGCTTCAACCGTACTGACCAGGTCGCGCAATATTTCTATTTTCCTGAAACTCACCTTGCCGCCCTCTCCCGCGACAGCAATATGCGGACCGTCCTTACGGATGATCAAGGCACTCGGTGGCAAATGGATGCTCTGGTCGTTGAGTGGAAATGCGAATGACACATTACCGTATTCACCGGGAACCAGACTTTGTTGGGTATTGTGAATTTCAAACTGAAGCAACATGGTGCCCGATGCTTCATTGATTGACTTTGAAGTGTTGACCAGGCGGGCCGCAATTTTTTTGCCCGGCATTTCAGGCACCTCCACCTGTACTTTCATATCAGGCTTGATACGCGACAGGTAAGTCTGAGGCACGGTGACATACAACCTGAGTTTGCGGGTGTCAGATAGTGTGAACAACTCACGTCCGGACTGCTGCCCGGCGTTGATCAATGCACCGATATCGGTGTTTCTGCCGGTGATAACGCCATCAAAGGGCGCAACAATTCTTTTGTAAGACTCCAGGGTACGCAATCTTTCCACATTGGCTTGTGCGGCAGCAACTATGGTTTTCTTGGTCTGATAGTCACTGAATTTTTCGTCCGCTTCCTGCTGCGATACAGAATCTGTTTGCAACAAGGCTCGCCAGCGGTTGGCCGTGGTCAAAGCCAGATTTTCATTGGCCTTGCCGGTATCCAAAGTGGCAATCGCTTGCTTGAGTTGCTGCTCCAACTCAGGCGTCTGAATTTCAGCCAGCACTTGCCCCGCTTTGACATTTCTGCCTATGTCGAAATACCAAGTCTTGAGATAACCGCTGACCATGGAGTAAATCGGCGCAGCATTTTGCGCTTGGAAAACACCCGGCAAACTCACGTTTTCACCGTTAGCTTTACCGCCTAATTTTGCAGCCGATACGGTGACCACAGCGCCACGTACAGCGGTGTTGACAGCCAGTTGAAAATCCTCTTGCCGCTTCTTGTAACCGCCAATAAAAATTCCCGATGCGACTGCAATCACCAACGCAATGGAAGTCAATAAGTACCTGACGGGGTGAACCCTCAAGGGGGAGTGAAGTTCGTCAGCACTCATTGCTTATCTCCAGGTTGATGGTGCACAGTAATACGCTTGTGGAGCATGCCGAATAAAACCGGAACCAAAAACAATGTGGCACAAGTTGCAGTCAGCAAACCGCCGATCACTGCACGGCCCAGAGGCGCGTTTTGCTCGCCACCCTCACCTAAGCCCAAAGCCAAGGGTGCCATACCCATGATCATGGCCAGTGCAGTCATGATGACCGGACGAAAACGCGTAAAGCCTGCCTCCAGACCTGCACGCACAGGGTCGCCGGTATGTAACAACCTTTCGCGAGCAAAACTGATGACCAGAATGCTATTAGCAGTTGCTACGCCCATGCACATGATGGCACCCGTGAGCGCAGGGACTGATAGCGTGGTGCTGGTTGCAAACAGCATCCAGACAATGCCAGCCAATGCCGCCGGCAGTGCAATCACCACAATGAATGGATCGCTCCAAGACTGGAAATTGACAACAATCAACAGATAGATCAAAACCACAGCAACCACTAATCCGTAAAG
>CAISPG010000041.1 GCA_903887325.1 uncultured Burkholderiales bacterium
AAATACAAAATAAACTTAAACAAAAAATAAAAACGCCAACAGGAGTTGGCTGCAAGCGACGGCAACTGCCTGGAGGGGCCGATTTTTCTGATTACGCCAAGCAGAAACCATCCGATACTTTGACCTGCTCATTCGACATGACAAACCCCATGAATCAAACGCACACCTCTTCATTGAAACTGACTTTTGAAAGCGTGCGTATTCGCGCTGTCTCGGTTCCCCTGCGCCGCCCGGTGTTTGCCAAGCTGGGCACGTTTCACCAATGGCCGCTGCTGCTGATCGACGTGTACACCCGCGAGGGCGTGACAGGCCACAGTTACCTGGAGCCGCATTTGCCGCAATGCATACCGGCGATACACCGCATGCTGGACATCCTGGCAGACAAGCTTCAAGGCAAACCACTGGCACCGCTGGACGCCTACGGCGACGGTTTGAAATCTCTGCACCTGCTGGGACGCGAGGGCGTGACTCTGATTGCTATTTCCGGTGTGGACATGGCGATCTGGGACGCGCTGGCACGCGCCTGCGGCCTGCCGCTTTCCACACTGCTGGGCGGCCAGCCCGGGCCGGTGCGCGCTTACAACACCACCGGGCTGTGGCTGTCGCCCATAGAAACATTGGGCGCCGAGGCCAAAGCATTGGTCGCCCAAGGCGGCTTCAACGCCTTGAAAATGCGCCTGGGCCGGGCCACGGTACAAGAAGACTTGCAGGCCATACGCTGTATCCGCGATGCGGTTGGGCCGGACATACACCTGATGTCAGACTTCAACCAAAGCCTTACCTACGCCGGGGCATTGCACAGGCTGCGCGCGCTGGATGACCAAGGCTTGTATTGGTTCGAAGAACCGGTGGTCTACGACCAGCCGCAGCGCATCGCCGACATCACACGGCAAATCCAAACGCCAGTGCAAATCGGCGAGAACATTTACGGGCCGCGCGCGTTTTACCAATCGGTGGCGGCCGGGACAGCGGATTTGTACATGCCGGATTTGATGCGCATAGGCGGGGTCACGGGTTGGATGCGTGCGGCCGCCATCGCCGGTGCAGCCGGGCTGCCGCTGTCCAGCCATTTGTACGCCAGCGTGTCGTCTCACCTGCTGCGCGCCAGCGAAACCGCCGACTGGCTGGAATGGAGCGACTGGGCCGACCCGATTCTGGAACACCCGTGCGAAGTGAAGGACGGCGTGGTCCATGCGGCAAATCGGCCTGGCAACGGCATCAAATGGAACGAAGCTGCGGTAGCGAAATACGCGATTTAACGAAAATTTAATCCGAAAATTAGCTATTATTCAGATTAAACAACCTGAAATTTTATTTAAAGCCGCATGAAACTGGATAAATTCGATATTTCCATACTGGAAGCCTTGCAAAAGGATGCCCGCTTGAGCTTGCAAGACCTGGGCAAAATCGTCGGCCTGACCGCCTCGCCTTGCTGGACCCGGGTCAAGCGGCTGGAGGACGCAGGCGTCATAGAAGGCTATACCGTCCGGTTGAGCCCGGAAAAACTCGGCCTGCCTGAAACCGTCATCCTGCATGTCTCACTGGACAGCCACTCCGACGAAGCTTTGTTTGAATTTGGCCGCGCCTTGGAAGACATTCCCGAGGTGCTGGAAGCGTTTCTGGTGTCGGGCGATTACGACTACTACATACGCGTGGCCGTCGAGGACACACGCGGCTATGAGCGTTTTTTGCGCGAAAGACTCTACAAAATTCCCGGCATACGCAACAGCAAATCCAGCTTTGTGCTGCGGCGTTTAAAACAAAGCCAGTTGCCGGTGCGCATTCCGCAGGCCAGGTAAACAAAGGCAAGGAACGGCGGTTAAACGCGCATGTCTTATTGGCGCGCCAAATACACGCCGCCGACCACCATGGCCATACCGGCCAGCGCCAGTTGCGAAAAAGCTTCGCCAAACAAAGCCCAGCCAACAATGGCGGTACAAGGCGGCACCAGGTAAAACAGACTGGCCACATTCACGGCTGTACTTTGCCGGATCAACCAGTTCAGCAAACTGACCGCACCTACCGATAACACCAGCACCAGCCAGGCCAGCGCAAACACCAATTCGCCGCCCCAGTCCAACCGACCGGTTTCAAACCACCAGGCACACAGTCCGGTCAGCACAGCCGTCGGCACAAACTGGGCAATGACGCCGGTACGCCAGTCAAACTTCGGGCAAAAACGCTTCTGGTAAAGGGTGCCGCCGGTGATGCCCAGCAAGGCCAGCACCGCAAACATCAAGGCCGCTGCGCCAAAGCCTGCGCCTATCTTGTTGGCCACCACCAGCGCTACGCCCGACAGTCCCAGCAACAAACCGGTCCACTGGCGCGGCCGCACGGACTCGTTCAGCAACCAACCTGCACCCACGGCAGTCAGCAAAGGTTGCACGCAAACCACCAGCGCAGCCACACCGGCCGGCAGTCCCAAAGAAATGGCAATGAACACACCGCCCAGGTAGACACCATGTAATAACAGCCCCGCCATGCCAATGTGACACCAGGCGCGCCAGCCCTGCGGCCAGGGCGCGCGGCTTGCCAACGCAATCACAAGCATCAAGGCCATCACCAGCAGATAACGCACAAACAAAAAAGTCAAAGGCTCGGTATGCGGCATGCCCAGACGGGCACCGATGAAGCCGGTAGACCACAAAAGCACGAACAGCAAAGGAAAAAAACGGTGGTAACGCGCAAGCATGCAATAACAGTATGAAGGACTCAGTCAAGGGCTTAGAAAGCCAAGAACGGCCACTGTAACAGCGCAGAAAAACGCGCGGGTTCTTGTGTCACGCAGAGAAAGTAAACTTGATCTCGCACTTCGTCTCCTGCCCCGCATGGCCGATCAAATTTCTGGCCACCCCGACACCACCGGGCATTCATGCCCCTGAAAAAAACAGCCATGACCTTGTTTCCACCCTTGCATCTTGAAGGTGCGCCCAATTTCCGCGATCTGGGCGGCTACGCCAATATCCACGGTCAAACGCTCAAGCACCAGCTGATTTACCGGTCTGACCATCTCGGAAAGCTCACGCCCAGTGACATCAAGCACTTGCAAACCCTGAACACCCGTCCCTGGCTGGTACTGGATTTCCGGGGCGTGGAAGAACGCCTGCAACAAGCCTGTACCTTGCCCGATGCCAAAGTGCTCTCTTTGTCCATAGAACCGACCGTGGTGCAAACACTGACCGATTTGCTGGCCAGCGGCGTGGCGGTGTCTTCGCAGAAAACCGTTGAATTGATGCAAGACACCTACAGCAACTTCGTTCTTCAACATTCCCACAGGTTTTCTGAATTTTTCGACGCCATTCTGGCTCACCCTGAATCCACCGTGGTGTTTCATTGCACCGCAGGCAAGGACAGGACCGGCATGGCAGCGACTTGCTTGTTGCACGCATTACAGGTTCCCATGGAGACGATTTGGCGTGACTACATGGTCACCAACGAACGTTTGGGGCACATGCCTTTTTTTGAAGCTGCACCGGAAGTCGCGCGGGTGCTGCAAACCGTACAGCCCGAATTTTTACAAGCGTCCCTAGACACGATTACTCAGACACATGGCCATTTGGACACTTACCTGGACAAGGCCTTGGGTCTTGATACACAAAAAAGAAAAGCGCTGGCAGAACGCTTTCTTGCCTGAGGCTAGACGCTAAAGCGGTCCACTGTGCGCTGCTTGAATTAACCCTTGCTGTAACGACCAGCTTTGCAGCGGCATAGGGATACGGCTCACTCCTTATTTGATGCCGGACAGACCGGGTAGCAAGCCTTTTTCCTGCAAGGACTGAATGCGTTGCGCCGGGTAATGCAATACATCATGCAAGATGTCCATCGTATCTTGACCGATGCGCCAGGGCGCATTCACAGGCGGCGCAAGTGGTGCACCGTCGACATGGAAAGGCGCAGCAGTCACCTTGACGCCGCCGGGTCTGGCGGGGTGTTGAATGACCGGAAACGCCTGCCTGAGTTGCAAATGCGGGTGATTGACGATATCTTCGGGCTGCAGCATGGGCACGGCCGGAAAACGTTCTGCCGAGAGCAGCGCCATGACTTCGTCAACAGAATCAAACTTATCAAGCCAGGCGTAAATAATCTCCAGCACCTGAGGCCAGTTTTGCCGTCTGGCAGGACCGGTTAAGAAGCGTTCATCGGCGGCCAGATCGGGGCGGTTCATGATGCGTATCAATTTCTCCCACATGCCGGGCGCGCCGCCGATTTGCATGGCAATGTGTTTGCCGCCGACCGGGTGAATCACCATGCTGGGTCGGGGTTGCCGGGTGGCCTCGTGGCCGTTCAACAAAGCCGCATAACTGACGTCGTCGGCGCAAATCAGGCACTCGAGCATGGACACATCCAGGTAAGCACCTTGGCCGTTTTTGGCCTTGCGCAACAAGGCCGCGCACACCAGACCGAAGGCGTGGGCACCGGCCAGCACATCGGCGGCTTGCAAATTGGACACACGTGGCGGGTGCAAGCCGGCGCGCTCCAATTCCATCATGCCGGAGAACGCATTGATCAAATGCGCATAAGCCTGCGTCTGGCGCAAGGGTCCGGTCTGGCCGAAGCCGGAGATGGAGCAATACACCAAATCGGGCTTGATGGCTTTGAGGCTGGCGTAATCCAGTTTGTATTTGGCCATGACGCCGGGCGAGAAATTCTCGACCACCACATCACATTGCAACACCAGGTCTTTGACGATGTCCAGTGCTTCGGGCCGGGTGAAATCCAGCGCAATGCTTTTTTTGCCTGCGTTGACCCGAGCGAAATAAGCGCTTTGGTCGGCAGCCTCATTGTTCATCTGAGGGATGATGTAGCGGATCTCATCGCCCTCGCCCGGTTTTTCGATTTTGTACACATCCGCGCCCAGGTCTGACAGCAAACGGGTGCAGTACGGCCCGGAGAGCACGCGTGTGAAATCGCAAATTTTGTAGCCTTGCAGCAGTTGCCGGGTATCCGTTGTGCTCATGGTGTGTTCTTTGTGTAAAACCGTTTAAGCATCGCCCCAGGGCAGCACCAGCGGTTTGATTTCATTGCCTGCCGACATGCCTGCCAGCGCTTCGTTGATGGTACCCAAGCCGTAGCGGTTGGTCAGCATGCGGCCGAACGGCAGGCTGTGCTGGTGTTGAGAGATGAATTCCAAGGCCTTGTGGTAGTGGCTGATGTCGGCAGAAATCGAACCTTGCAAATGCACGTTCTTCAAGGTGATCAGCGAAGGCTGAAACTCGATCTTGCCTTTGCTGGTCTGCCCGGCCACCATGTAACGTCCGCCGCTGCGCACCAAGTCCATGCCCTCAGCGAATGCACCCGGCACCCCGGAAAAATCAAACACCACGTCGCCGCCCCTGCCCTGCGTCAAGGCTTTGACGCGCTCGAGTCGTTCGGCAGTGTCCATGCCGGTCACAGACAAGACTTCGTCGGCACCAAAGTCGGTGGCCAGCGACAGCCTTTGCTCGGGCGCGCCTATGGTGATGACTTTTTTGGCACCGCGTATGCGCGCCACGCCGGTGGCCAGTATGCCCAGCGGGCCCGCACCTTGAATCACCACTGTGTCTGACGACGAAATGCCGCCGATCTGGTCAAACGCATTCATCACCGAACGGAATGCGCAACTCGACAAACTGGCCAAGGTGCTGTCCACATCGTCCGGCACTTTGACGCGACCCGAGGTCGGCAACACATACCCGTACTCGGCAAATCCGCCCATCAAAAACGGGTGCTTCTCCATGCTATCGTACATGTACATGCGTTTGTTGATACACAAATACGGCTGCTTGGCCTGGGTGCATTGAAAGCAGTGGCCGCAATAGGAATGCGCCCAGATCACGCGGTCGCCAACCTTGACATGCTGGCCCATGGAATCAATATTGGCATGGGGTCCGACTTCAATGACACGGCCTACCATTTCGTGACCGAGTATGACCGGCAGATTCACTTTGATGGCCAAGGCGCCGTGCGCCAGGTGCACATCGGTGCCGCAAATCGAACAGACTTCGATCTTCACCAGCAAGGCACCGGCTTCGAGTTCGCGGGGCACTTGCACTTCTTCTACAGCCAAAGGCTTGCCGAATTCACGCAACACGGCGGCTTTGGCGTATTCAGGACGTTTCATGGGAGTCAGAGCTCTTTCACAGCATGGAGAGGAATGACGGTCTTGTATGCTTTGGTTTGCTTGATCAAGGGCAGACAACGCTTAGGGTCCTGGTAAATGGAGACACAGTCCAGGCATTGGAAGCACTCGCTGTAATCAACCTTACCGGTGTCTTCAATCGCTTGGTATTCGCATTTGTAACGGCACGACTGGCAAGGCGTACCGCATTCTTTGCGCCGGGGTATCCATGACCAGCGTTGTAAAAAATTCAGCGAAGCCAGCGCCGCGCCCAAAGGGCAGATGTAACGGCAATAGCCACGGTACACAAAGACACTAAGCGCCAGGCATGACAAGGCCCACAACACAAACGGCCACTCGCGATCAAAGTACAGGCTGATGGCGGTTTTGAAAGGCTCGACCTCTATGGCAATTCGTGCAAAAGAAGGTGCAGCAAAAATAGATACCAAAATAGTGGCCAGCACGCCGTACTTCAGCCATTTCAATCTTTTATCCAGGGCGGCGCGCAAACGACGCTGCTGAAAACCTGCGGCGTTGGCGATCAGGCTGATCAATTCCTGTAAAGCCCCGAAAGGGCACAACCAGCCGCAAAAAGTACCGCGCCCCCAAACCAGCAAAGTCCCGGCGACAAACACCCACAGAATCACGGTGATCGGATCGTTCATCAAAAAGCTTAAATCGCCACCGCTGCTGAGCGACTCCATGGCCCCGGTGATGTTGATGATGCTGAGTTGCCCTTGTGCATACCAGCCTATGAAGCCAACGGTAAACACCAGGTAGGCGCTGCGCAATATTCGCAAGCGAGTGTCCGTGGCGCTCATGCGTTTTTGTGCGATCAAACCGGTGGTGAGAATAACCAAACCCAACAACAAAACAGCAATGTCAACCCGCCGGGATTGCCAGACCTGCAGCCACTCATGCCGACCGGAGGAGTCTTCGTCCATGTGTTGAATGCGCTCGAGTTGATCTAATCTTGTCTGCGCGTCTGCCGCAACCACCGGCTGAGCCACTGTTTCCACCGCTTGTTCGACCGCTATGGGAACTGTTGAGTCAGGCTTTTTGACTTCAGCAACTTTGCCTGGCGACTTGTCCGCTTCGCTTGCGGGTGCTTTGGCTTTGGCGTCGCCGTTCTCAGCGGTGTTTGCAGCCGCAGGCGCATACGTGGTGACAATCGGTTCGCGCGATGTATTGCCTGCAACCGGAGCCACAGGTTCGGGCGTTTTATCCGGTACTGCGCCGGCGGGAACAGCGGAAGCGCCACCGGCACCACTGAAGTACCAGGACGGCGTGTGGTCCAGTACTGACGGATCCAATTTGGCACGCGCCACTCTGGCTGCGGCAGCCAGCAGGCTGCGGTCTATGGCTTTAGCTGTAATGGTGCCGCGGTGCACACCTTGCATGGACACATTGCGGTCTATGTGCACCGTCGGGTCATTCGGCCCGTGTATTTCAATGAAATGATGGAATGTCAACTTGACATACTGAGCCGCAAAAGCCACCAGCTTGGCGTGGCTGAATACCGAAAGAAACAAGGGCTCAGTGTGGTCAATCAGATTTATTTTTAAAAAACGACCGTCCAAATCCATGAACACAAACAAATCAATGGGCTTGCCGCTGTAGCCACGCAAATTGGTGAAATCTACCGTCTCAAAAGCGTAGCCGAGCAACTTGGGTTTGCCGTCAGCTGTTTCTTCTGCAGGCGTAAACACCGGATAAGCACGCATGTCCGCCTGCACTTCTCCTATGGTGTAGCGGCCGTCCAGTTGCCTGGAAACATCTTCTCTCTCGAGTTGCCCCGCTTGCACGCCGCTGATGAAAACCAGCAGTGTGAGAAAAAAAACAAGAACAGATTTTGAGGATGTCAACCCGGATACCTGCATTACGCCCACCAGGGGTAAAAGTCAGGCATTTCGCTAGACGCTTTGTCTGTGAACACGGGTTTGCGTTTTTCCAGAAATGAGTCAACGCCTTCCTTGCCGCTGGTGGTGCTGACATAAAAAATCGCCAGTGAATCGACCTCGTGGGCTTTGAGCGGATGGTCCTGGGCTGAATTGCGGTAAAGCATTTGCCGTGTCAGTGCGATGGCCACCGGGCTGTGGGCAACGATTTTGCGGGCTATCTTGTAAGCCTCTTCCAGCAGTGACTCTGCCGGATACACGGCCTTGACATAACCGGCTGCCAGCAAAACATCGGCGCTGTGAATGTCCCCGGTGTAACACCACTCCAAGGCGGTTTGCAGCCCGACCAGGCGCGGCAAAAACCAGCTCGAGCAGGCCTCAGGCGTGATACCGATTTTGTTGAACACAAAACCCATGCGGGCTTTGTCAGACAGCAGCCGTATGTCCATGGCGCAGGTCATGGTCGCGCCTATACCGACAGCGGCACCGTTGATGGCGCCGATGACAGGCTTTTTGCATTCATACATGGCCAGGGTCACGGTGCCTCCGGTGTCGCGCACGCCATGCGTGATGGCCTCGGTATGCAATTTGGTTTGCATATCTTCCAGCGTCGGGTGCATGGTTTCGTCCAGACCGAACACATTGCCGCCCACGCTCAAGTCCATGCCGGCACAAAACGCCTTACCGGCACCGGTAACCACGATAGCGCCGACGTCGTCGTCTTCGCTGGCAAGCTCAAATGCATGAACGAGTTCCCGCGCCATCTCCACTGTGAAAGCATTCAATTGCTCTGGCCGGTTCAGGGTCAAGGTCAGAATCTTGTCTGCAACCTCGTAGCGAAGTGTGTTGTAGGTTTTCATGTCGGGTCGGCTCGGGTTGAAATCAGATACGAAACAGATGATCGTATGCAATTTATTGTAGAGCGGCGACCTTGACTACCTTCAGGCGACAGTCAGCATGAAAAAGTAATCGGAATGAGTTCTTTAATACAGGAAGAAGCTACTTACACAATGACCTGACCATCGACCACTTGTATCGTTCGATCACACCTGGCTGAAAGTAGCGGATTGTGCGTGACGAACAACACAGCGGTGCGGTGTTCTTGACAGACCCGGCGCAGCAACTCAAAGACGCTGTCAGCGCTTTTGGAGTCCAGGTTGCCGGTGGGTTCGTCCGCCAGAATCAAACTGGGTTGCATGACCAGCGCGCGCGCCACCGCCACCCGCTGTTGCTGTCCGCCCGACAAATGCGAGGCCTGGGCGTGCAGCCAGGGAAGCAAGCCCACGGTATCCAGCAATGCCGTGGCACGCTCTTGCATAGCTACTGTGACAAAACCTGCGTCCCCGAACATGGGCATGACCACGTTTTCAAGCGCGCTGAATGCTGACAACAGGTGGTGGTGCTGGAAGACAAAGCCTATTTGATGGCCGCGCAAATCAGTCAATTCAGTGTCATTCATGGACGTGGTTTCTATGCCGTGTATGCGCAAACTGCCCGCGGTAGGACGGTCCAATAAGCCGATGGTATTGAGCAGCGTGCTTTTGCCCGAGCCTGAAGGCCCGATAACGGCGCAAAACTCACCCGGCTGCAAAGTCAAATCTATGCCGTGCAAAATTTCATTTTCATTGGGCTGGCCCAGATTGAACGATTTACGTATACCCGTCAATTGCAGCACCGGTGCAGGTACCGCGTTTTGCTGAAACTGCGCCATGGTAGTCATCCTCTGATCGCTACCACCGGGTCCAACCTGGCGGCACGCAAGGCAGGCGCAAAGGCAGACAACAAACCGGTGATGGTGGCCAGCACCAGCGTCTGAAACAGCAGCGTCGTGTCAAACTTCAAAGCAAACATCACCGTGCCGTCTGCATTTCGCATGTAGTGCTGCCACGCATACAGCGCCGATGCGCCTATCGCTGAACCTATCAAAGCACCACCCAGACCGAGCAAGCCGCCTTGCAACAAAAACACTCTCAATACCTGGCCTCTGGTGATACCCATGGCGCGCAAGATGCCAATTTCCCTGGAACGCTGAACCACCGACACCACCAGCACGCTGGCAATGCCAAAGCCGACAGACAAGGCAACAAAAAAACGTATCGCGGTGTTGGCCGTGGTTTGGGCTTTGACCGCAGTGAAAAACTGTTCATTGGTTTTCATCCAGCTGTCAGCCTGCAAACCGGTGAGTTCCGCGATTTTTCTGGCGGTAATTTCAGCCTGATAAACGTCGTTCATCACCAAATCAATGACTGTGGCACCACCGGTCAGATCAAACAGACTTTGCGCATTGCGTAAAGCCATGTAGGTCACGCGACTGTTAGCGCTTTTGTTGCCCAGGTCGAAAATGCCTGTCACTGTCAACAAAAGCTGGCGGCCGTTAGCGGCTGTCAATCTGAGCTTGTCGCCCACAGTCAAGCCCAGGTCGGATGCCAATTCGGTACCTATCAATATGCTTTCACTGTTGATATTGGCCTGCCCGGCAACGATTTTTTCCTGCAAGGGAATCACTTTGAAATAAAAGACCGGCAGTACGCCGGTGACCGTGATCGAGCGGCTGGCTTCGCCGCGCAAGGCCAGTGCAGAACCCGACACCGCAGGTGACACCACTTTGATTTCGGGCATGCCGGACAACTGAATCATCAAAGACTGCCACTGGTCAATACTTTTAAAACGTTGCAAGGGCACTTGAATAATGCTCACGCTCAAGGTCTTGGTTCCCGATAAATGCCTGTCCAAAGGCTCTGCTGTTTCTTTCGGTGTCAGCAGTTGAATATGCGACTGCCCTGTCAATACGCGATTCACAAAATTGCTTTGCATGCCTGTCAGCAAAGCCGACATGAACACTATCACCGCTACACCTATGGCAATGCCAGTCACTATGAATAAAGTTTGAACCTTGCCTTCTTGTAAAAACCTCAGCGCCACAACCCATTCAAACGGTTGCCATGAAGATATCTTCATGGCACAAGCACACGCAAATGTGATCCTTCACGTATCCTGGTTTCGGACACCGGCACCAATAAATCCGTCGCGTTCAAGCCTGACACAATCTCGACCGACACACTGCCACGCATGCCCGGAGTCACCGGCGTTTTGACAGCTTTTCCGTTTTGCAAAGTCAACACCCAGGGCTGAACTTTGTCGGCGTCATGCACCGCCGCCCAGGGCACTTGCATGGTCTTGCTTTTTTTATTCACTTCTATATCAACCGTGACGGTCATGTCTTGCGTGAGAAATCCGGGCACCTCCAACACCTTGAGTTTGACTTCCACCGAACCGCGCAGCGCATCAATACCCGGATTGATGAAACTCACGCTGCATGGGAACAATTGATCAGGAAATGCATCTGCGCTGGCAACAGCGGCTTGCCCTGTGTGCACCCATTTCATGTTTTTTTCATCCAGCTGCACCACCAGTTCAGACTGACCCACAGGTGACAACACCAGCAACTGCTTGCCAGCCTGCACCCCGTCACCGGCTTCAACATTGCGCGAAATAAGCACGCCGCTGCGCGGGGCCAGAATGCGCGTGTAAGTCAGCCTGGCCTTGGCAGTTTCTACATTGGCCAGTGCTTGCTTCAAGGCGGATTGCGCAATCAACATGTCACTGCCGCCGTCTTGCATGCTCAACCATTGCTTTTTATTGATTAATGCCTGACTGCGGGCAAGAATGACTTGCCGCTGCGACTCCTCCATGGCAGCCTCGCCCACAAAAGCTTTGTCATACAACTCCTTCGAGCGGGCCAGATTGCGTTCATTGATTTTCAAATTGGCTTCAGCCTGCAACTGCGACAGGGCTGCCACCGGTTCACTGACTTCTTTGAGTTGACGCAAATGGCTGCGGGCTTCTTCCACTGAAGCCATCGCCAATTGCAAACCGGCGCGTGCCTCCTGGCTGTCAAGCGTCAACAGCAATTGGCCTTTGTTCACCTGCTGACCTTCGCTGACCGCCACCGACTCCACCGTGGAAGTTATCTGAGCGGTGATTTCGATACGGTTAGGGTTTTGCACATGACCGCTGGCCACAATGGTTTGCACCATGTCGCCAACACTCACGTCCAGCAGTTTGATACGAGGACCGAACCATAGTTGCAGCCCCGCATAAGCCAGCAATAAACCCGCAACGGTAAGCAGCACAACTGTCCATTTGGCGCGACTCATGCGGCCACAGTGCTTTCAAATTCAAGCATGCATCAGTCCGGCTCGAATTCAGCCAATACCTGACCCGGCGAAAACGTGTCTTCGGCTTTCACCAAAACAGATGTGAGCTTGCCATCGGCCGGGGCTTCAATATCAACCGAAGCTTTGACCAGCACCACGGTGGCTATAGCCTGTCCTTTGACCACATGCTCACCGACCGCCACGCTCCATTTATCAAGCAAGGCCTGAACCCCCTCGTCCACACCGTTCCAAGCGGCATCCAGCAACACAATCTTCATCATGCGGCCGCTTTGGACATGACCCGCCCACCCATCAAAGCCCGGGCTGCAGTGACCAGGTTTTGCACCTGAGGAATCACGAATTGCTCCAAGGGTCTGCTGTAAGGAATCGGCACATTCGGTACAGCCAATCGTTTGATCGGTGCCTTCAAATGCACGCTGTCCAGATTTTCCGCAATCAGCGCAGAAATTTCAACGGTCAATCCAAACCCCAGGTAGTCTTCGTCTGCAATCAATAAACGCCCTGTTTTGCGCACCGACTTGAGCACAGATTCCGAGTCCATGGGAACCAGGGTTCTCAAATCAATCACTTCAGCATGTATGCCTTGTTCGGCCAATTCATTGGCTGCCAGCAAAGCTTTTTGCGCCATCTGGCTGATGCTGACGATGGTCACGTCATTGCCCTCTTTCATCACCTTGGCCTGACCGAATTCAATCGTGTAGATGTCCTCAGGCACTGCGTTGCTGCTGCCTGTGAGGTAAGACATCCAAGGCAGGCCCATGATGCCCTTGTGGTACATGAACATGACCGGGTTGTCGTCACGTATGGCCTGGATCATCAAGCCTTTGGCGTCGTAAGCATTGGATGGCACCACGATTTTCAAACCCGGCATGTGCGCAAACGTGGCGTACAAACATTGCGAGTGCTGGGCGGCATCGCTGTAGCCGCCACCTATGGCTGTGGTCAAAACCACCGGCAGCTTGACATGGCCGCCGGACATGTAAGTGTTTTTGGCCAAATGGTTGTAAATCTGGTCCATGCAAACACCGAAGAAGTCGACAAACATCAACTCGACAATCGGACGCAAACCTGCGGCCGCCGCTCCCGTGGCCGCGCCTATGAATGCAGTTTCAGAGATAGGCGTGTCCATCACTCTGTCCTTGCCGAATTTGTCCAGCAAGCCACCGGTTGCACCAAAGATGCCGCCGTAACTGCCTATGTCTTCACCCATGACAAACACATCCGGGTTGCGCGTCATTTCCTGCGCCATGGCTTCAGAGATAGCTTGCGCCATGGTCAATATGCGGTTGGTATTCATGCCGATATCCTGTAAGTTAAAGGGCTAGTCACAAAGACGTCTTGCAAAGCGTCTGTCGCGGCCGGGTAGCAGCATGAGTTTCAGTATGCGAGACGCAGACAGCGAAAAACACATTGAAGTCAAGATTCCGGCAGGCATACGGCAAGGCCAGAAAATCCGTTTGCGCGGCATGGGCGGCAAAGGCCGCAACGGCGGTCGCAACGGCGACATTTACTTGCACGTCGAACTTCTGCCGCATCCATTATTCAAACCAGTGGCAGATGATTTGTATTTCGAACTCGCCGTCACGCCCTGGGAGGCTGTGCTCGGTGCGGAGATTGAAATACCGACGCTGCAAGATAGCGTCATGTTGACGCTTGCGCCTGGCACACGCAATGGCCAGAAACTGCGCATCAAAGGCAAAGGCTTGCCGGCAGCACATCAGCAAAGAGGCGACTTGTACGCGGTGGTTCATATGGAAACGCCATCTGTAATCACGGCGCAAGACCGCATTCACTACCAGGCGCTGGCTGACTCATCCACTTTCAATCCAAGAACGACCCCAACCAAAGAGGCCCCCCGTGCACAACCCTTACATTGACAACTTGCAACCAGAGGCGGTGGAATACCTGTCGTTGGAGGAAGCCATCAGTTTGTGCGGCATCAGTGACTATGAGGCCGGGGAGTTGGTAGATTACGGCGCCATACGCTTTCACCACACAGTGAATGAGCAAGGGTTTTTATCTTGCGAGCATTTGCACACACTGCAAACCGCGTGCAAGCAAAGACGTGATTACGATTTGGATTTGTTCGCCATTGTGATCAGCGTGGCATACCTGGAAACCATATCAGCGCTGGAAAAAGAATTGCAAAAATGCAGAGCCAATAAAAAGACAGATACTGACTTGAACTTGCTTTTTAATTAAACGGCGCTGCATTCATTGGCAGATTCAAATAGCGAATTTTTTCACCGCAGCTTCGTTCCAGTTCAATCCGTTGCCCGGCTTGTCAGACACCGTGGCAAAGCCATTGTGAACAGCAAAAGGCTCGGCCAAAACGGGTTCAGCCCAATCGCTCCACTCCAGCCAATCGGCAGATTCGCTGACGCGCAATAAATGCGCGGAGACCACTGGGTACAAATGGCTGGACAAGGGATAACCGGCAGCGCCTGCGATGGCGGCAGCACGCATCCAGCCTGTAACGCCGCCAATGCGCATCAAATCGGGCATGTATAAATCTGCAGCACCGGCTTTGACCGCTTTGTAAAACTCGCGCGGTCCGTAAATGTTTTCACCGATTTGCAACGGCGTTTTGATTTGCGCGGCGATGTGTGCGCAGCCGTCCAGGTTGTCGTAAGTGATGGGTTCTTCAAACCAGTACAGGTTCTGGTCGTCCAGATTGTGCATACGCTGCAATACTTCACCATAAGTCATGCCTTGGTTGAAATCGGTCATCAACAAAATATCGTCGCCGACAGCGTCGCGCACGGTGCGTATGGCTGCGATGTCATCGTTGGCTGTCTTGCGGCCCAGTCGCATTTTCAAGGCTTTAAAGCCGCCTTGTGCCACCAGTTTCCTGGCCTGATCGGCAAGTTTGTCTATTGGCAACAACCAAAGCCCGTTGGTGTTGTAAGCGCGGATAGGACCCGGCTGACCGCCGAGCAGACTGACCAAAGGCAGGTTAACAGCGCGCGCCAAAGCATCCCAGACGGCCATGTCCAGGCCGGCCATGGCAATCAGGCTGATGCCTTCACGGCCCACCAAGTGAAACATTTTCATGGCGTCGCCATAAATATCCAGCGGCGCCAGCGGTTTGCCTTTGAAATGATCGGCCAGCACTTGAATCATGGTTGTGATGGCAGGAATCGTCTTTTGCACATAAGGTTCCAAGTAACTGTGACCGGTCACGCCTTCGCGTGTATGCACGTCTATGAGTATCAAAGGCCAGTGTGTGAACTCGCCCACGTTGGACACAATCGGGTTGGTCAAAGGCACGGACACTGCGCGCATGTTCACGCTTTCAAATGTCAGGCGCGCGGCGGCAGGTAGCTGGGTATTTGTCATGAAATGCTTTCGGGGAATTGAACTGATGTACTGATGCAGTGAAACATATTTTGCAACACTTCAACCCGGCAGGCTGCTGACTGCTGTCTCATAGTTATCAGGATCTGAACTCAGCGGTGCCGGTAGGTATTTCAAGGCCAAGGATTGGAATTCTTGCAGTTGAGCATTTGATACGCCTTCATCAATAAGAATGTCAGCAACCTCAGCGGCAACCGACAACGCTAATTTTGAATCAAGAAGTAACCAGCGCGACCTGCGTGCCAACACATCTTCCACCGTTCTGGCAAATTCGTAGCGCGCGGCAAAACGCACCATGGCTTCGCTGAACCCGGGCAACAACCAGTGCTCAGCGCCTGGCAGGCTGTTCACGCTGCTTTCCTCATCGCCATACAAATGTATTCCCTGGGGCAAGGTCAGCGACACAGCGGGTTTACCGGTCTGAGCGCAACCCATGAATGTCACGGCTGTGTCAACGGAAATTTTTTCAGGGTGCAATAGTTTGCTTTTGATACCGTGTAACAAAACATCCTCTGCCATGGCTTTATAGGTTGTCCACTTACCGCCAGTGACGGTCAATAATCCGGTGCTGCTCAAACCGATGAAATGGTCTCTGCTCAATTTTCCCGTAGCTACTTGTTGATGCTTATTCTTCATAACCAAGGGACGCAAACCGACCCAGACACTTCGTACATCACTGCGCTTGGGCGGGCGCGTCAAATACCTTGCAGCTTCAGTCAATATGAATGAAATTTCTTGCTCATAGGTCAAAGGCTCTTGCGGCATATCGGTTCGCGGTGTATCCGTCGTGCCAAGAATAATCTTGCCTAGCCATGGAATGGCAAACAACATGCGTTTATCCCGGGTATCAGGTATGAGCAATGCATGCTCTGAGGGTAAGAAATCTTTGTCGACCACCAGATGCACGCCTTGGCTGGCGGTGATCAGATCAGACACTTTTTCATTTGAAAATAACGCGTCTTGTTGACAAAGCGCATCCACCCATACACCGGTTGCATTGATCACACAAGCGGCTTGTATTGAAAAAGTTTCTGCACTTTCTGCATCCGTGCAATGCAAACCGTTTATCTTGCCGGCCTGGTAATTAAAATTTTCGACCCGGCAGTAATTGACCAACAACGCACCTGCTTTCTGTGCGGTTCTGGCCAGGTTGATGGCAAAACGCGCATCGTCGAATTGACCGTCAATGTATTTCACACCGCCGCGCAAACCATCTGCTTTCAGTCCCGTCAAATGCGCGAGAACAGCTTTTGCATTCAGGTACCCGGTTTTGCCAAGTCCGCGTGAACCGGCCAGCCATTCATACAACTTGAGGCCTAAACCGTAAAAACCTATGCCCAGCCAGTTGTACGAAGGCACGACAAAGGAAATGGCTTGCGCCAGATGCGGAATATCTTCGAGCAAACCGGCGCGCCCTTGCAAAGCCTTGCGCACCATGCCGATCTCGCCCCGGGCCAGGTAACGCACACCGCCGTGCGCCAATTTGGTGGAACGTGATGAACTGCCTTTGGCAAAGTCATGCGCTTCAAGCAACACGACGCTGTAACCGCGCAGGCTAGCTTGCAGCGCGATACCCAGACCGGTGGCTCCGCCGCCTATGACGGCCAAGTCATAGCGCTTGGGCAATCTGAGTTGCAGGATAAGTTGCGCACGGGTGATGTTTGCCATCTTGAAGGACAAACGTCTAACCGCGGATGGAAGAGGTTGTCAGGCTCGGTCCATCTTCACACCAAGTGCTAGAAAACCGTGTGTTTCCAGCGGCGGGTGCGCCAGCAGTGCCGACTCAACGGGCTCGGTACCCCAACCGGGGCGATCGGGCATGACCAAGTGGCCGTCTTTGTAAACCGGTTCATGGGTATAGAGTTCGTGGTCCCAGGCAATCCGGTCTATATCTACTTCCATGATGCGAAAGTTAGGGATGACCGCACAAAAATGCGCATTCATCATGGTGCACAAATGACCGTAAAAATTATGGCAAGCCACATTGATTTCATGCGCCTCGGCGGCCGCGGCAATCTTCAAAGACTGCCAGACACCGTTCCAAGGCGTATCAATAATCGCCACGTCTATGGCTTGCTCACGAAAGAACGGTAAAAACTGTTGCAACCCTATGAGCGTTTCGCAAGAAGCAATAGGGTGCGGGCTTCGAGCGCGTATGGTGGCCAATGCCTGCGGGTTGAGCGTATCGAGTTCCACCCAGGTTAAATCGAAATCCGCAATCGCGCGGATGATTTCCAGATAGCCTTCTGTTTTGGCATTGAAGTTCAGGTCTAGCATGATGTCCATGTCCGGGCCCGCACCTTCGCGCATGACTTGCAAGTGCTCACGCAAACCGCTGAGGACTTTGCGCGAGACATTCAGTTCTGGAGAAAACGGCGTGCCAAAGCCGGGTGCCCAGCCTTTGACCTTGTTGTTTTCATAGCTGAATGTATTGGTTTTCAAGCCGGTAAAACCTTTGGCCTTGACCTCGGCAGCCAGTGCACGCACATCGTCTTTGGTGGTGACCACCGGCTGGTAAAAGGGCGCACGCGAAGCGCGCCAGGTCACGCAATGCGACCAGTACACACGCAATTCATCCCGGATTTTTCCACCAAGCAATTCGTAACAAGGTACTTGCAACACCTTGGCTTTGGCGTCTAGCAAAGCATTTTCTATGGCGCCTAAGGCCTGACCGATGACGCCGCCTGAACCTGGTCGCGTGACGCAATGCAAGTCAGACCATATTTTTTCGTGCTGCATGACCGACTTGGAAATCAAGCGGACACCGAGCTGGCGTATCACTGTGCCTACGCCGGGTGAGCCGAAGCCTTCATCGAATTCACTCCAACCGACGATACCTCCTTCGGTCACGATTTTCACGAAGTAGTAGTTACGCCAACCTGCGCTGCAAGACAGGGTATCAACCGAAGCAATGCGTGCATTTGTTGTCATAACTATATTTCCAATCTTATGAATGGTCTTGATGAATGATGTTACATTGATCCGATAAGCTTTACACAGCAATATTCAGCAAACGCAAATTACCCTGGATTCAACAGATGGATACAACAACTGATCCGCCGGGAGCAACCAGCAGCTGGGGCAATGCTGAATGGCCCTTACACGGTAATGAAGTAGTGACACGGGAGATGCTTAAATCACTGCGGCCCAGGCTGGATGGCCCCGCTTTAATCAGACTGGCTGTGCACGCCGCATCGATAGTGTTGACGGGTGTCTTGCTTTGGTCGGCACGCGAAACTGTTTGGATGATTTTGCTGATGCCTGTGTTCGGCACCTTGATAGCATTGCTCTTCGGACCATTGCACGAATGCTCGCACGGCACTGCGTTTCGTACTCGGTGGATGAATGAACTGACCGGGCATATGTGCGGTTTTTTAGGTAACAGGCCTTTTCTGTATTTCCGTTACCGCCACACAGCTCACCACACTTTCACCCAACATCCGCAACTTGATCCTGACCGTGTACCTTTGTCGCGCTCGCTGTTGATGTATGTATTGGAGATGTTCGGTTATAAATTCTGGAAGATGGTGGTGGACTACCACTGGCGCGGCTGCCAGGGAAAATTTGATGCCTCCGACTTAAGCTGTATTGCGCCGCTTCAAATTCCCGCCGTGGTACGTGAATTTCGGGTGGTGATGGCCGGTTACGTTTTAATGTTTGCTGCTGCTTATATGTTGGATCCTTGGGCGCCGCTGGTTTTGATCATAGGACCCAGGATAACCGGCGAAATACTGTTGCGGTTTCTGCGCATGTCTGAACACACCGGTACCGAAGATTCCCCTGATTTGCTGCGCAACACCCGCACCACCAAAGTGTCCGGAATTCTGCATTATTTTTACTGGGAAATGCCTTACCACGCAGAACACCATTTGGCGCCCTCCGTGCCATTTCATTCGCTCAAGCGTCTTCATGCAGCGGTCGGTGACAAGGTCGCACACACCGGCGCGGGCTTGTTTGAAGTGCACATGGGTTTGATTCGCAGCATACGAAAAAATACTTTAGCGGCTGGGCAAACAGACAAGCTATAAATATGTAATTCCACATGAACCCCGCCTGCCTACTCATTTGCAATGACATCGCAGACCAGGCTCAAACTCAGTTTGACCATTGGTACCAGACCGAACACCTGGCGGAACGGCTGGCCGTGCCCGGCTTTACCAATGCGCGCCGCTATGCCGCTGTGCAAGCCTCTCACCCCTGGGCGGCACTCTACGAACTTGACAATATGGCGGTGTTACACAGCCCCGCCTACCTTGAGCGATTGGCATATCCAAGCGAATTGACCCGCGCCGTGATGCCGCATTTCAGACGCATGGTACGCAGCGGTTTAGAGCAGCAAACCGATGTCGGTCAAGGATGCGGCGGTGTGCTCGATATCTTGGTGATGCGAAACCAGGTAGCTGCGGCTGTTTCTGACGCTTTGATTCACAACTGGTCATTGCACCCCTTGTTTCAACGCCTGCGCCTGCTGCACCAACCGGATCAAGCTGTGTCTGTAAACGCCACTGCCGAAGCGCAGTTGCGCGGCGCAGCCGATCAGGCTTGGTCTTCAGTTTGGTTGCTCGAATGGGCGTCAGACACCGGCGATGAACTGCCGGACACGCAGGCACAGGCGCTGGCGAATGGATTGCCCTTGTTACCGGCCCAAGGCGGACGCTACCGCTTATTGAAGGAGATGAAGTCATGAGTCAAAAAACAGCGCTGATAGCAGGCGCTACCGGCGTGGTCGGGCGCAATCTGCTGGCGCACCTCGGGATGAATACAGACTGGAATGTGATTGCAGTGTCGCGCAGACCGCCGGATGCGCCCGGCCGCTACACGCATATCGCCATCGATTTACTTGATGCGCAGGACTGCCGCAGCAAGGCGCATTTGCTCAGCGCAGTGACCCACGTGTTTCACGCTGCCTATGTCGAGCGCGCCGACAGCAACGCCTGGGTGAATGACAACACCGCCATGCTGGTCAACCTGATTCAGGCGCTAGAGCCTGCGGCTGAAGACCTGCAACACGTGCATGTGGTGCACGGCACCAAGTGGTACGGCAATCACCTCGGCGCGTTCAAAACACCAGCGAAAGAAGACGACCCCAGACACATGCCGCCGAATTTTTATTACAACCAACGGGATTGGCTGCTTGAAAAATCTGCCGCTGCGCATTGGACTTGTTCTTCAGTTCGGCCGCACGCCATCAGCGGTTTCGGCATAGGTAACCCCATGAACTTGCCGCTGGTGATTGCCATGTATGCGGTGATTTCGCGTGAACTCGGTTTACCGCTGCAACACCCGGGCACGCCCGGCAACTGGCACGCGCTGTACCAGGCCACCGATGCCACGCTGTTGGCCAAGGCCATGGTCTGGATGGCCACCGATGCGCGCTGCGCCAACCATGCGTTCAACATCACCAACGGTGACTTGATCCGCTGGGAAAACCTGTGGCCGCAGATCGCGGCTTATTGGGGCATGCAGACCGGGGCGCGCCGTCAAATCAACCTGACCCGGATGATGGCCGACAAAGCACCGGTCTGGGACCGCATTGTTCAAAGCCACGGGCTGGTAGCAAACCGTTATGAAGACGTGGTCTCTTGGCCTTACGGTGATTTTGTGTTCACGCCTGAATTCGACATCATCTCCGACACCGGCAAATGCAGGCAGTTCGGTTTTTACGAATTTGCCGACACCGGACAAATGTTTTTCAAGCTATGGGATCAATACCGGCAAGCCAAAATCCTGCCGGGCTAAACACTTGAATGCGCGGTAACCTGTAGCTGCAAGACGCTGACTACTTCTGATCAAACCGCTGCGCTCAAGTCTTGCCGGATCTGCAAAGCCAGGTACTTGGAATAAATGCGGCTTTGGGCAAAGCTGCCGGCGATAAACCACAGGCCGGGCTGCGGCGTTTGGCACCACATATTGTTCAATTCCAAGCGTCGCATATCAAAGCCCCAGACCGCTCCTACGCGCTGCGCGACTTCAGCGCCGAAATAGTTCTCCATCGATTGCTGCTGTCCTTTGTAGCCGGTGGCCAGCACCATGGCATCAAACTGCTGCGAGGATCCGTTAACCAGCGCCATGCCGTCAGCCTGGAATGAGGCAATGTCTTTGAATGAAATCACAGGAATTTTTTTGTCAGCTATCAACTCCGAGCAACCCACGTTGAAGTAATAACCACCGCCGCGTTCCAGGTACATGAACTGCCAGCCTTTGTCGTAAGTGTGATTCACCTGAAAGCCGACGGCTTCGAGTTTTTGCAACAAGTCTTTGTCCAATTCACGCGAACGCCTGGCCAAAATTTTGTGGGCTTGTTCAAACAAAGGCAAAGGCATGGAAGCAGCGATCAAATCACACTCCTCAAGGCTGCGGCCTTCGTTGTACAACTCGTAAGGCAGTTGTGCGCTCGGTTCAATATTCACCACCAATGTCGGGCTGCGCTGCACCATGGCCACATCCACACCGTGCGAATACAAGTCCTGGGCGATATCGTGACCGCTGGTGCCACTGCCAAACACAGCCACGCGTTGACCCTTGAAAACAGCGGCGTTGTCGTACTGACTGGAATGCAGGACTTTTCCGCCGAAGTGTTGCATGCCGGGTATAGAGGGCACATGAGGGATGCCGCTGGTGCTGTTGGCCATCACGATATGCCGGGTTTTGATGCGGCGCGTGGCATGCCCGGCCTGTCTGAGTTCGACGTGCCAGAGCGCGCTTTGTGTGTCGTAATCAGCCTTGACCAGTTCCGTCTCTAACCAATGGTTGATTTCCATCGCGTCTGCATAAGACTCGAACCAGTTGGCCAGCTTATCCTTGGGGATGTAGCGCGGCCAGTTCGGCGGAAAATGCATGTAGGGCAAGTGGTTGACATGCACCTGGTTATGCAGAATCAGTGCGTGGTAGCGCTTGCGCCAGTTGTCGCCGACGCGTTGTTGCCGGTCTATGACCAACGTGTCGACGCCGAGTTGGCGCAACCGGGCCGCTGTCGCCAGACCCGCCTGCCCCATGCCGACCACCAGCACCTCAGGGTCGCGTTCGCGGTACGCAGCGTCGAGTTGCCGCAGATCCAGCCAGTTCGGTCCGGTGAAATCGCGCGAATACGCTTGGCCGTCAGGGCGCAAGCGATCCACTGTTTCCGGGTGTGCTTTGAGCTGATCCACGCAGGTGAACAAATTGGCAGCGGTGCTTGCGGCTTCACCATTGCCGAGAACTTCCAATCGCACAATGCCTTTGCAAAATGCAAGCTGGGTCTCAAAACGAAAAAAAGCTTCTATGAATGCTTTGCCGCCGCGCATCACCTGAGCAGGCGCAGTGAATTTTTCATCCGCTTCAAAATGTACCGCCCCTAGCGCATGTGCTTTTTCGTGCAGGCAGTGTGCAATCGCATTGGCCTGGCTGAAGGTAATCACACTGCCGGTGAAGGCAATCAAATCCCGCCAGTACGCATCAGGGCTGAACAAAGCTGACAGCCCGGCTTGCGAGTTTGCAGCCAACGCGGCTTCAAGGCTTGTCAGCCAGCGCTTCGCCGGACTCAGACCGGTACCGGGGTTTGCTGTGTGAAAACTCATGCCGTGTCCTGTGAGTAATGCGAATAAACGGATTATCTGACCGTTCATAGACCTAGATCAAAGCAAGTGCGGTTTCCAGATTTTGTCTATAGGCATGAAAGACGGGCCTGCTTAGGCTGTGACACACAGGCCTTACTTCACAGCCATGCCTGTTGGCTCACAGGAGATTTGAATGTCAGTGAAATACGGCGCTATCGCCATCACCATGCTCGTGCTAAGCGGTAAAACCGCCACGGCGCAAGAGTTGAAAGTCCTGTCGCCAGTGGTGGTCACTGGTACAAGGACTGAGCAGGACAGTTTTGATTTGCCCATGTCGATTGACAAGATCAGCAAGCCGGATATCAGCGAGGGTCAACTGCGCATGACTTTGTCTGAAAGCCTGGCGCGTGTGCCCGGCATCACGGCGCAAAGCCGCACCCAGATGGCGCAGGATCCGCAAATTTCATCGCGCGGCTTTGGCGCACGCTCATCCTTCGGTGTCCGTGGAATCCGTGTGTACGTGGACGGCATCCCCTTGTCCATGCCGGATGGCAGCAGCAATCCAGGCAGTGTGGATCTGGGCATGATGGATGGCATTGAAGTCATGCGCGGGCCTTTTTCCGCGTTGTACGGCAGTTCCTCAGGCGGCGTGATACACATGCTCACAGGCGGCAAATCGCAAACCCCGGAGCTTTCGGCGGATGCGCTCTACGGCAGTTTCAATACCCGGCGCGAGTCCACTTCCGCCAGCGGCTCGACCGCCAACTTCGATTACCTGATCGGTATCTCGAATTACCTGTCCGACGGTTACCGCGACCAAAGCGCAAACGACAAACAGCAAAGCACCGCCAAGTTGGGTTTCAAGCTGTCTGAGTACACACAGTTAACCACCTTGATGAATTGGTTTGATCAAAGCGCAGCCGATCCCGGCGGCCTCAAACGCACTGCTGCCAGCCGCGAACCTTCGGCGTTTAGCTCGCCGACGCAAACATTCACCAGCGCCGGATCCTCGCAAGCGAATACGCGCGTCTACCGCAGCAATACCCAGATCGGCTTTAACCTGGAACACAAGCTTGAAGCAGGAGACACTGTTAACCTCATCAGCTATGCGGGGCACCGGGACAATCTGCAATACCTGTCTACCAGCAGCACCACGACCGTTGGCCGTGCCAGCAGCATTTCCAGGGATTTTTACGGCTTTGAACTCAAGCACACCGGCAAAGGGGTTTGGCGCGATCAGCCGTATGAATTGACTTACGGCTTGACCTATGGCGGCATGCAGGACAACCGTATGGACAAAGCCACCTTGCTCGGTGAGATAACCGCTGCCGGCGAGGCCAGCCCCACGCGCAATGAAAATCAGTATGCCAACAATACCGATGTCTATGTGCAAGCCATGTACGCGCTGGACCCGAAGTGGAACTTGCACGCCGGGATGCGCTATTCATCTGTGAACCTGGAGATTGCCGACAAGGACGGAACGCCGGTGACCGGCAGCGGCTCACTGAATTTCTCCAAAGTCATACCGGTGGCAGGTCTTGTCTACAAACTCAGTCCTGCGGTCAATCTGTACGCGAATGCAGGCCTGGGCTTTGAAACACCGACGCTGGTTGAAATCACCTACCTGGACCCAGCATCGTCGTCATCCGGGCCGAATTTGACGCTGGTGCCAAGCACCAGCCAAAACTTTGAATTCGGTGTGAAGTCCTTTCTGTCAGATTCAACCACGTTGAACGCCGCTGTGTTCAGAATCAACACAGAGAATGAAATCGTCACCAAAAAACTGGTGGGCAGCACCGGCAGTTATAAAAATGCCGGCCAAACCAAACGAACAGGCTTAGAGTTGAATCTGGACAGCGAACTGCCGCATCACTTTTCCACTCACTTTGCCTATCAGTAGTGTCCGGTTAAAAAGCGAATAAATTCAATTGGTTACTGACATCTGCCTTATCGATTGTGTTGCCATCGAGCTGCAAGGCGCTTGAAAGC
>CAISPG010000042.1 GCA_903887325.1 uncultured Burkholderiales bacterium
AGAATTAATTGGAACCTGACCCCAATTTCCCGCGACAAGCTTTGGGCCGTGCCCTTGTCATTTTGGTCGGCTTGAGTTGAGCGCCTCGACTTGTGATGGACTTATCGAAAAGCACATCACGCCAACTATCTTCCGCCCAACTATTCTCAAAATCAGCGCAAACCGCAGCCGATTAACATCAAGACTTCATACTGACAAAACGCGAACCGGAGCATTCATGGCCAAGACCGCATTCCATTGGGACGACCCCTTGTTGTTGGACCAGCAACTCACCGAAGACGAACGCATGATCCGCGAAGCCGCGAACGCGTATTGCCAGGACAAACTGTTGCCGCGCGTGACCGAGGCCTTCCGGCATGAAAAAACAGACCTCGCGATATTCCGCGAAATGGGCGAACTCGGTTTGCTCGGCCCCACCATTCCCGCGCAATACGGTGGCCCGGAATTGAACTATGTGGCTTATGGCTTGATCGCTCGCGAAGTCGAGCGGGTCGACTCTGGCTACCGTTCCATGATGAGCGTGCAATCTTCCTTGGTGATGTTGCCGATTTTTGAATTCGGCACCGAGGGCCAGCGCCAGAAATACTTGCCCAAACTCGCCACCGGCGAATGGATAGGCTGCTTCGGCTTGACCGAACCCGACCACGGCTCGGACCCGGCCAGCATGGCGAGCCGTGCGCACAGGGTCAAGGGCGGCTACAAACTCAGCGGCAACAAAATGTGGATCTCCAATTCACCTGTGGCCGATGTGTTCGTGGTCTGGGCCAAAGAGGTGAGCGAGTCCGGCGCGGTTGGTCCGATACGCGGCTTTGTGCTGGAAAAAGGCATGGCCGGTTTGAGCGCGCCGGCTATTCACAGCAAGGTCGGTTTGCGCGCGTCTATTACCGGCGAAATCGTCATGGACGGCGTGTTTGTGCCGGAGGAAAACGCTTTTCCTGAAGTGCAAGGCTTGAAAGGCCCGTTCACTTGTTTGAACAGCGCGCGTTACGGCATCGCCTGGGGCGCCTTGGGCGCAGCCGAAGATTGTTTTCACCGCGCGCGTCAGTACACCTTGGACCGCCAGCAGTTTGGTCGGCCGCTCGCCGCCAATCAACTCATTCAGAAAAAAATGGCCGATATGCAAACCGAAATCGCACTTGGCTTGCAAGCCTGTTTGCGTTTGGGGCGCATGAAAGACGAAGGCACGGCGTCGGTGGAAATCACGTCTATTTTGAAGCGCAACTCTTGCGGCAAAGCGCTGGACATAGCACGCATGGCGCGCGACATGATGGGCGGCAACGGCATCAGCGACGAGTTTGGTGTGGCGCGTCATTTGGTGAACCTGGAAGTGGTCAACACCTACGAAGGCACGCACGACATACACGCCTTGATATTGGGCCGTGCGATCACGGGCATTGCAGCGTTTGCCAATTAACGTCTTTTGTTGAAGCGCTTCAGACAATCGGTACGCCATCGCCGCCGATAATGCTGGCATGAGCAACAAGCAGCGTATCGTGGTGGGTTTAAGCGGCGGCGTCGATTCGGCGGTCACTGCCTTGTTGTTGAAACGCCAAGGCCATGAAGTCGTCGGCATCTTCATGAAAAACTGGGAAGACGATGACAACGATGAATACTGCTCGTCCAACCAGGATTTCATAGACGCAGCGGCTGTGGCCGATGTCATCGGCATAGAAATAGAACACATCAATTTCGCAGCGGATTACAAAGACCGTGTGTTCGCCGAATTTTTGCGCGAGTACCAAGCCGGGCGCACACCCAACCCGGATATTTTGTGCAACGCCGAAATCAAGTTCAAAGCCTTTTTAGACCACGCGTTTGCGTTGGGCGCCGACAAAATGGCGACCGGCCATTACGCGCGCGTGCGGCACAACCCGCGCACCGGTTTGCATGAATTGCTCAAAGGCGTGGACAACAGCAAAGACCAGAGTTATTTTTTGCACCGCTTGACGCAGGCGCAGTTGTCGAGGAGCTTGTTTCCGATCGGTGAATTGCAAAAAACCGAAGTGCGGCGCATCGCCGATGAAGCCGGTTTACCAAATGCACGCAAAAAAGATTCCACCGGTATTTGCTTCATCGGTGAGCGGCCGTTCCGTGAATTTTTAAATCGCTACATCGCCAAAACCCCAGGGCCGATCAAAAACGATCAGGGCCGAAAAATCGGTGAACACCAGGGCTTGAGTTTTTACACCTTGGGGCAGCGCCAGGGTTTGGGCATAGGCGGCATCAAAGAAAAAGGCGCACAGCGCGGCGGCGGCGACCACTCGCCGTGGTTTGTGGCTCGCAAGGACATGCAAACCAACACACTGTGGGTGGTGCAAGGGCATGACCATCCGTGGTTGCTGTCGTCAAGTTTGCAGTTTGATGATGCGAGTTGGACTGCCAGTTCTGTGCCTGCGCTGACAGATTGTTTTGCCAAAACACGTTATCGTCAATCGGATGCGGCGTGTTCGTTTGAAGCTCTTGATGATGCAGGCTATGCCTTGACGTTTGCTGAGCCGCAATGGGCAGTGACGCCGGGGCAGTCGGCCGTGTTGTACGACGGCGAGGTGTGTTTGGGCGGTGGCGTGATCATGAGCTGATCGTTTGTCCGCTCGCAGTATTTCCCCAACTGCATTTTTGCGGCTTATTTCTCAGTGAGGTGTTCACGCCATGCCGGTGTTGCTGTAAGTGAGGAGTTCACGCCATGCCGGGTCGGTCGCCGCTCACTCCCGCTGCGCGCCAATGTTCGCGTTGGCCCGCCCGCCATGTCGCCATCTGCTCGAAGTTTTTCACCGACTGCATTTCTGCGGTTCGATATACCAAAACCTCCTGAAACCCGAAACAGAACTCACACCAATAACATCACAGAGGCCGACAGAGGGGGCGTTTTTTTCGAGCGAAAGCGCAGAAAAAAACCGCACCGGATGGTCGGCCAAAGCGTGACTTCAATGAACCGCAGGAATGCCAACACATCCGGATGGTCGGCCAAAGCGTGACTTCAATGAACTGCACAAACACAAAACCCCGCCGAAGCGGGGCTTTGAAGACACGAAAGCTCTTAAAAATCAGGCAGCTGTCAACCAGTAGCCGGCATTGAACGGGCTGCTCATGCGAAGCGCCAACGGCGACACATCGATCAGTTTGTCGGTCGGCATTTTTTCGCCGTCACCCAGTTCTATGCCTGTGGTTTCGATGCCGTCGACGCGCTCTGCCGCGGCCGCACGTGCCACCGAGAACGAATAAAAACAGCGGAATGAGACTTTGCGCTCACCCCAGAACTCAGCGGCTTCGCGGAACACGTCCAGCAACTGCTCGCGTGCTTCCTTGTCAAATTTGGCATGGGCAGGAATGTGTTCAAGCACCAGGATAAAGCCGGGCTGTTGGCCGGACTTGTACAAAGCATCGCTCATGCAATCGAACAAAGAATCAAAGTTCTTGCCGGCTTGCTGTGAGAAAGAGAACTGTTGTGCCGTCATGTCCAGGATATCCTGCTTGCTCAGGGCGTTGGCCAGGTTGGCATACAGGAAGTGATAGCCCAGTTGCGCAGCAGCAGTCTGTAAGTCCTCCACGCGAAAAGCACGTATGGATTGAACAATATTTGGTTTGACTGTACGAAGAGGCATGTCCGTCGCCATGGTAATCCTGCAAAGTGCGAGCGCAGAACCCGGGCGAAGGTCAACTGTGGATAAGTTGTCTACAACGCACTGCCAAAATGCAGCATCCGGTTTCCGAACTCGGGTTAACCCGAAAAATTCGATACAGAGATTATCCTGCAAACACGCTAAATTTGCAAGGATCGACAGATGCAACAGTGACAGCAGCAGGGCCTAAACCCATGTGTGAGTGAGTACTAGCGCTTGATATTCGCCTTATCGGACCGCATTTATATCAGCAACTGCGATCGCCGTCATGTTCACAATCCGGCGCACCGTGGTGCTGGCGGTCAGGATTTGCACCTGTTTGGCCGCACCCAGCAGCACCGGCCCGATGGCAATATTGCCGCCGGCTGCCGTTTTCAACAGGTTGTAAGTGATGTTGGCTGCATCCAGGTTCGGCAAAACCAGCAGGTTGGCATCGGCGTGCAATGTGCTGTTGGGCATCAGGGTTTGACGCGCAGCGCTGTCGATGGCGACATCGGCATGCATTTCCCCGTCAATCTCCAGCCAGGGGGCGCGTTGCTGCACCAGCGCCAAGGTGCGGCGCATTTTCAAGGCGGTCAGCTGGTTGCTGCTGCCGAAATTGGAGTGCGACAGCAAGGCGGCCTTTGGCTCCACGCCGAACCGCTTCATTTCTTCAGCCGCCATGACAGTGATTTCGGCCAGTTGTTCGGCAGTCGGGTCGTAGTTGATATGGGTATCGACTAAAAACAGTTGTCGCTCGGGCAGCAGCAGTGCGTTCATGCAGGCGTAAGTGCTGACGCCCGGGCGCAAGCCAATCACTTGGTCTACATACTGTAGGTGGGCATCCGGGGTGGACCAGGTGCCGCAGATCAAGCCATCGGCTTCGCCCTTGTGCACCATCATGCAACCGATCAGCGTCAAGCGGCGGCGCATGTCAATCTTGGCCAATTGCTGGGTCACGCCTTTGCGCTCGGTCATTTGGTGATAGCTTTGCCAGAAGTCACGGTATCGGTGGTCATCTTCGACATTCACCACCTGGTAATCCACGCCTTCGGTCATGCGCAAGCCGAAACGTTCGATACGCTGGCTGATGACGGCGGGTCGGCCAATCAAAATCGGTTTGGCCAAACCCTCGTCCAGCACAATTTGTGCGGCACGCAGCACGCGCTCGTCTTCGCCTTCGGCAAAACAAATGCGTTTTTTCGCGCCGCGTTTGGCCGCGCTGAAGATGGGCTTCATCGCCGCGCCGGAGGCATAGACCAGGGACTGCAGTTTTTCGCGATAGGCGTCCATGTCGGTGATCGGGCGCTGCGCCACGCCGCTGGCAATCGCCGCTTGCACCACCGCTGGCGCAATCTTCATCATCAGGCGCGGGTCAAACGGTTTGGGAATCAGGTACTCGGGGCCGAAGGCCAGGTTCTCGCCTGCGTACGCCGCCGCGACCACTTCGCTTTGCTCGGCTTGCGCCAGCTCGGCAATCGCATGCACCGCAGCCACTTCCATTTCCGGTGTGATGGTGGATGCGCCTGCGTCGAGCGCACCGCGAAAAATATACGGAAAACACAGGACGTTGTTCACCTGGTTAGGGTAATCGGTGCGACCGGTGGCCATGATGGCGTCGTCACGCACTTTCAACACTTCTTCGGGCAGGATTTCAGGTGTGGGGTTGGCCAGCGCCAGTATCAGCGGACGCGCGGCCATGACTTTGACCATCTCGGGTTTGAGCACGCCGCCGGCGGACAGGCCCAGGAACACATCCGCGTCGGCCATCACATCGGCCAGAGTGCGCGCCGAGGTTTTTTGCACAAATTGGATCTTGTCTTCGTCCATCAATTCGGTGCGGCCCTCAAACACCACACCCGCCAAGTCGGTGACCCAAATATTTCTGCGCGGCATGCCCAGTTTCACCAGCATGCCCAGACAAGCCAAGGCGGCTGCGCCCGCGCCCGAGGCCACGAGCTTGACTTTGGAAATATCTTTACCAACGACTTTCAAGCCATTCAAAATGGCCGCACCGACCACGATGGCGGTGCCGTGTTGATCATCATGGAACACCGGAATCTTCATGCGCTCGCGCAGTTTGCGCTCGACATAAAAACAATCCGGCGCTTTGATGTCTTCTAAGTTGATGCCGCCAAAAGTCGGCTCCAGTGAAGCAATGATGTCAACCAGTTTGTCAGGGTCTTTTTCGTTGATCTCGATGTCAAAGACATCGATACCGGCGAATTTTTTGAACAGCACGCCTTTGCCTTCCATCACCGGCTTGGCGGCCAGCGGACCGATATCGCCCAAACCCAGCACCGCTGTGCCGTTGGTGATGACGGCCACCAAGTTGCCCCGGCTGGTGTACTTGTAGGCGTTGTTCGGGTCTTTGACAATTTCTTCACAGGGAGCGGCCACACCGGGTGAATATGCCAGCGACAAATCGTGCTGGTTGACCAATTGCTTGGTGGCCTGAATGGCGACCTTGCCGGGCGTCGGGAACTCGTGGTACTCAAGCGCGGCTTTGCGCAATTGGGCGCGGGCTTGCGGGCTGGTGTGGTCGGCCGCAGCCGGCTTGGTGTCACTCATGCGTATCTTTCGGTAGGAGGCAGGTCAAAACTTGAAGGTGTATTCCAGCAAGACAGAGTCGCTGTCCAAGGCGTGGCTTTCAGCCTGCCAGGAACGCACCCAGTTGATCTCAATGCGGTGCTTGTCAGCAATATGAAAACCGGGGCCCAGGCGCAGTTTGTTAAAGCCCTGGTCGGTGGTTTCGTCGAGCGCGCGTTGAATGCGCAGGCCCAGCATAAAGTCGAAAAAGCCATATTCAACACTCAGTGCGGCATCTGAATACCCGTACCAGAATCTGGCGCTGTCACTTTGGCTGCGACCCAACAGGCCACGGAAATACATGCCCAGGTGGTCAGCCAGTGCCACGTCTTTGCGCGCCCGTATGGCCAGACCGTGCAGATTGCTGTAGATGTCAGTGCCAGTGCTGCTGTCAGTGTCGCGCTCGGTGCTTATCAGCAACTCGACCCGGTTGACAGCGCCGTTTTTGTAGCTCAATGCCGGCATCAGCGTGACGGAATTCGCTACAAGCGATTTGTCCGCCGAGGTTTCACGCTCGAAACCTATGCCCAACTCTGGCTGCCCGCCCCACAGTTGCGTCTGCGCAGACGACACTGTGCATGAGAGTGCGGCAATCAGGCAGGCGAGAAGTGCGTACTGGCGGTATGCGGGGGGAAAAGTCTTCATGCCTTGATTTTGCCTGAGCTTGTCGGCGTGTGGAATGACAGCCGCGATGCGAGCGCTACACCGGTGCCAGGGGCTTGGTTTAAAACTCGACCATTTCGAAATCTGCCTTGGATACGCCGCAATCCGGGCAGGCCCAACCGGCTGGTACATCGGCCCACAGCGTGCCCGGGGCAATACCGTCTTCCGGACGTCCTGCGGCCTCGTCGTAAGTAAAGCCGCAAACAATGCAAACATAGGTTTTGTGGGTGTCGCTCATGAAAAATCCTGCCTGATTCGTTGATAAGTTGATGCAGAGTATCGCTAAATCTGGTGGTCGACTGTGGACAAGGCCGGGGTTGCGCAGGTCTTAAGCGCGCATCAAGGCTTCAATCTCATCCGCGTCTACAGGGACAGCGCGGCTGATCAGCTCGCAACCGGTAGGGGTGACGATGGCATCGTCTTCAATGCGTATACCTATGTTCCAGAACTGCTCGGGCACGCCTTCGCCCGGGCGCACGTACAAGCCCGGTTCCAAGGTCAGCACCATGCCCGGGTGCAACACACGGCTGGGGCGTGCTTGCACCACCACGCCGGTGATAGGGTCGGCTTTGGGGGGCTCGGTGTTGGCTTCGCCTGGCTCAATATAGCTGCCGCAGTCGTGCACATCCATGCCCAGCCAGTGGCTGGTGCGGTGCATATAAAACGGGAAATAGGCTTTTTTCTCCAGCACATCGTCCAGCGATCCGTGTTTGTCATGCGACAACAATCCCACGTCCAGCAGGCCTTGCGCCAGCACTTTCAATGCGGCGTTGTGCGGGTCGTTGAACCGCGCACCGGCTTTGGTGGCGTCAGCGGCGGCGTATTGCGCAGCCAGCACGATGTCGTAGAGCACGCGTTGCGGGCCGGTGAACTTGCCATTGGCCGGGAATGTGCGGGTGATGTCAGACGCATAACCGTCGAGCTCGCAACCGGCGTCTATCAGCACCAGTTCGCCGACGCGTACAGGTGCGGCATCTGCACGGTAATGCAAAACACATGCGTTGGCACCGGCGGCGACGATGGAGGTGTAGGCCGGAAATTGCGAGCCGTGTCGACGGAATTCATGCAGCAACTCGGCTTCTAAATGGTATTCGCGCACGTCCTGACCGTCGCGCAACATGCGCGCGCTTAATTGCATAGCGCGCACATGGGCGGCGGCGCTGATTTGCGCGGCGCGGCGCATGGTGTCTTGCTCGTGCGCGTCTTTCACCAGGCGCATCTCGTCAAGCAACACACACAAGTCTTGTTGCACGGAGGGACAGGACACGCCCACGCGCGCACGGGCCCGTACTTTGTTCAACCAGCCGTCGATCTGCGAGGACAAACTCTCATGGGTGGCAAACGGGTACCAGACCGAGGTCTGGTTTTCCAGTAACTTGGGCAATTGGGTGTCCAACTCTGTTACCGAAAACGCTTGACTCACATCTAAAGCAGCAGGTGCTGCCAGCGGGCCTAAACGTATGCCGTCCCAAATTTCACGCTCCACATCTTTGGGCTGGCAAAACAAAGTGCTGCGGCCGTTGGCCTCAATCACCAGCCAAGCGTTGGGTTCAGTGAATCCTGTGAGGTAGAAAAAATAACTGTCGTGGCGGTACGGAAAATCCGCGTCGCGGTTGCGGATGCGCTCGGGCGCAGTCGGGATCAAGGCGATGCCACCCGCGCCGAGTTGGGCGGCAAGACGGGCGCGGCGTGAAGCGTAAATAGAGGTCATGGGGCAATTGTAGGAGCGGTGTTCATTCGGAACACCTTCGGAACACAATGCAAAGGCCTAGGGCAATGCCTGAATCATTCATTCAATTGCGCCAAACGCTCTGGCGTCCCCACATCCACCCATAAGTCTTCGTACAAGCTGGCGCTCACCAGCTCTTTATCCATGGCGGCTCTGAGCATGGCTGCCAGCGGCGCTTTCACGCCCTCAGGGTTGCCTGCAGGAATGTCGCACCAATCGGCGTCAAAAAAAGTGCGTTTGTACAACGCAATGGTGCTGAAAGTGAACAATGCCTGAGCCGCGTTGCGCGGTAAATTCAAAGCCAATCCATCTTCGGACAAACCAAAGTCGCCCTCCGGGTTGTGCCCCGGGTTGGGCACCAGCCAGATGTGCGCGAGTTGCGGACTGGCTCTGAAGCGCGCCATACTGTCAGCAGAAAAAGCAAAACCAGGCACATACACATCGCCTGCCGCTACCCAAAACACTTCGTCAAGCAGCGGTAAAGCGCGCACTATGCCGCCTGCGGTTTCCAATGCCTCGCCCGCGCCCCGTCCTTCATGCGAATAAAGTAATTGCATGTGTCTTGCGGCGTCACCCTTGTCCTGATGTATGAAGTAAGTGCCGAACACCGGCTCAATCTGATCGCCGAGCCAGCCGGTATTGATGACCACAGCCGATACACCGGCGCGCGCCAAGGCTTGCAAAGGGTAGTGAAGCAAAGGCTGCCCGTGAACCTGTAGCAGTGGTTTGGGGCTTGCGTCTGTCAGCGGGCGCATGCGCTCGCCGCGGCCAGCAGCGAGAAGCATGGCCCCCGCCTTGACAGAAATCGAAGGATTGAATGTGGGCTTGGTCACGGCAGCTGAGTTTAGTTAAAATATCAGGTTACCCTTTTCACACCCCCTTTTACGGAGCCACCCATGGCGAACCACCAACAAATGGCCAGTGCGATTCGCGCATTGGCAATGGACGCGGTACAACTTGCTAACTCGGGCCACCCGGGCGCACCTATGGGCATGGCAGACATCGCTGTCGCCTTGTGGAGCGAGCACCTGAAACACAACCCGACACATCCGCACTGGGCCGACCGTGACCGCTTCGTGCTGTCCAACGGCCACGGCTCCATGTTGATTTATGCGCTGCTGCACCTTACCGGTTACGACCTGCCGATGAGCGAGCTGAAAAACTTCCGCCAGTTGCACAGCAAAACCGCCGGTCACCCCGAAGTGGGCATCACCCCCGGCGTAGAAACCACTACCGGCCCGCTGGGCCAAGGCATCACCAATGCCGTGGGCATGGCGCTGGCAGAAAAAATGCTGGCCTCTGAATTCAACCGCCCCGGTCATGACATCGTTGACCACCACACCTATGTGTTCATGGGCGACGGTTGCATGATGGAAGGCATCAGCCACGAAGCCTGCGCCTTGGCCGGTGCCTGGAAGCTGAACAAGCTGATTGCGCTGTACGACGACAACGGCATTTCTATCGACGGCAAGGTCACACCCTGGTTCATCGACGACACACCGGCACGTTTCAAAGCCTACGGCTGGAACGTGATCAGCGTAGACGGCCATGATGTGAACGCGGTGTCACAAGCCATCGCCACCGCCAAACACAGCGCCGACAAGCCCACCCTGATCGCTTGCAAAACACACATTGGCCAAGGCAGCCCCAACCGGGTCGACACCGCCAAAGCGCACGGCGAGCCCCTGGGCGCAGAAGAGATTGCGCTCACCCGCGCCGCCATCCACTGGCCGCACGAACCTTTCCATGTCCCGGCAGAGGTCTACGCCGATTGGGATGCCAAAGCCACCGGCGCAGCGCGTGAACAGCAATGGAACGACGTATTCAGTGCTTATGCCGCAGCGCATCCGGCATTGGCGGCAGAGTTCAAACGCCGCATGGCGGGCGACTTGCCTGCCAACTTTCACCAGACCGTGGTTGATGCCGTGGTTGATGCCAACACCAAAGCAGAAACCGTCGCCAGCCGCAAAGCCAGCCAGTTGGCGCTGGAAGCGTTCACCGCCGCCATTCCTGAATTGCTGGGCGGCAGTGCCGACTTGACCGGCTCCAACCTGACCAACACCAAATCCACGCCAAACATGCGTGTCGATCTGGCCGGTCGCATCGTCAAAGACGAGCACGGTCACGGCGGTCGCCATATCAATTACGGCGTGCGCGAATTCGGCATGGCTGCCATCATGAACGGTATCACCTTGCACGGCGGCTTCATTCCTTATGGCGGTACCTTCCTCACCTTCTCTGACTATTCACGCAACGCCATCCGCATGGCTGCGCTGATGAAGCAACGCGTGGTGCATGTGTTTACCCATGACTCCATCGGTTTGGGCGAAGACGGCCCGACCCACCAGTCGATTGAACATGCTGCATCGCTGCGCCTCATCCCCGGTTTGGATGTCTGGCGTCCGGCGGATACCGCAGAAACTACGGTTGCATGGGCAGTGGCATTGCAAAACGCCCACCGCCCGACAGCCTTGCTGTTGAGCCGACAAAACCTGCCGTACTTGCCCAAGGGCGACAGCAAAGCCAAAGACGCCAGCGGTCTGGACGCGATCAACAAAGGCGCGTATGTGTTGGCCGAACCGACTGAAGTCGGCATGAACAAAAAAGCGCAGGCGGTCATCATCGCCACGGGTTCTGAAGTGCAGCTGGCCATGAAAGCCCAAGCCCTCTTGGCCCAACACAAAGTGGCGGTGCGTGTGGTTTCCATGCCCAGCACCACCACGTTTGACCGCCAAAGCGTGGCCTACAAATCGGCGGTCTTGCCCAAAGGCATACCCCGCATCGCGGTGGAGATGGGCAGCACCGACGGCTGGTGGAAATACGGCGTGTCAGCCGTGGTCGGCATTGACACCTACGGCGAAAGCGCACCGGCCCCGGTGCTGTTCAAGCATTTCGGCTTCACCCCTGAAAACGTCGCCGACACCGTTCGCAAGGTGTTGCAAAACGCCTGATTGTTTTTCCGCCTGCGTTGAGTGCGCAGGCGGGCTCATGTTTAACCTGTCTATACAGAAAGAGTCACCATGGCCATCAAAGTAGGTATCAACGGATTCGGTCGCATCGGTCGCATGGTGTTTCGTGCCGCCATTCAAAACTTCAACGACATTGAAATCGTTGCCATCAACGATTTGCTCGAGCCGGATTACCTGGCTTACATGCTGAAGTACGACAGCGTGCATGGCCGCTTCAAAGGCGAGGTGTCAGTCGACGGCGGTCACCTGGTGGTGAATGGCAAAAAAATCCGTTTGACGCAAGAGCGCGATCCGGCTGCCTTGAAATGGAACGAGGTCGGCGCTGACGTAGTCATTGAAGCCACCGGTTTGTTTCTGGACAAACCCACCGCTGAAAAACACCTGGCCGCTGGCGCGAAAAAAGTGCTGCTCTCCGCGCCTTCCAAAGACGACACACCCATGTTTGTGTATGGCGTGAACCACAGCACCTATGCCGGACAAACCATCGTTTCAAATGCTTCTTGCACCACCAATTGCCTGGCGCCTGTGGCCAAAGTATTGAACGACAAATGGGGCATCAAGCGCGGCCTGATGACCACGGTGCACGCGGCCACGGCCACGCAAAAAACCGTGGACGGCCCATCCAACAAAGACTGGCGCGGCGGTCGCGGCATTCTGGAAAACATCATCCCCAGCAGCACCGGCGCAGCCAAAGCCGTGGGCGTGGTCATCCCCGCCCTGAATAAAAAACTCACAGGCATGTCCTTCCGTGTGCCTACCTCTGACGTGTCAGTCGTTGACTTGACCGTCGAGTTGGAAAAGCCCGCCAGCTACGCTGAAATTTGCGCTGAAATGAAAGCACAAAGCCAGGGCGCGTTAAAAGGCGTTCTCGGCTATACCGAAGACAAAGTGGTGGCCACCGATTTCCGTGGCGAGCCTTGCACCAGCGTGTTTGACGCGGATGCAGGCATTGCGTTGGACAGCACCTTCGTCAAAGTGGTCAGCTGGTATGACAACGAATGGGGCTACTCCAACAAATGCCTGGAGATGGTGCGCGTTATTTTCAAATAAGCTGCTCCACCCCTTCCTCAAGCGCCCTGCGGGGCGCTTTTTCTTGGCGCATGCCGGGTTATGCGTCATGCCTTCGTACACAGTGACATCAACCGCTAACATCGACGCATGGATTCAGTGATTTCAACATTCAAACAGCGCATCAAGCAAGCGGCTGCCAGCAAGCAAACGCTGCGCATACAAGGCGGCAACACCAAGTATTTTTACGGCGAGCACAGCGCATCGCATGACGTGTTCGACACGCGCGAACTCACGGGCGTGGTGAGTTATGAGCCCAGCGAATTGGTCGTGACCGTGCGCAGCGGCACGCCTTTGGCCGAGCTGGAGCATCTGCTGGCCACCCAAGGTCAATGTTTGGCTTACGAACCGCCGCATTTCGGCGCGGCTGCCACGGTCGGCGGCATGGTGGCCGCAGGCTTGGCCGGTCCGTCGCGTGCCCATGTCGGCAGCGTGCGCGACCATGTCTTGGGTGCCAAGCTGATCAACGGCTTGGGCGAAGAACTTACCTTCGGCGGTCAGGTGATGAAAAACGTCGCCGGTTATGACGTGTCGCGTGTACTGGCCGGCAGCATGGGCACGCTGGGCCTCATCACAGAAATCTCACTCAAGGTATTGCCTGTCGCGCCTGCTGAAGCCACTTTGTCATGCGAACTGCCGCAGCGAGAAGCGTTGGAACAGATGCACCGCTGGGGCGCACAAGCGCTGCCACTCAATGCCAGCGCATGGGTTCACAATGAAGCAAAGCAAGACGTGTTGTATGTGAGATTGCGCGGCGCGGTGGCTGCGGTGGAAGCCGCGTGTCCGCGCATGGTGGCCGATGTGCAAGCCGCCGGTGGCAGCGCCACACGCATGGACAAGCAACCAGCAGCTTCACTTTGGCAGGCTTGCCGCGAACAAACGCTGTCGTTTTTCAACGCCTCCTCACCTGAGCTGTGTTTGTGGCGTTTGAGCCTGCCGCAAACCGCGCCGGTGCTGGACCTGCCCTATGCGATGTTGATCGAATGGCACGGTGGTGTGCGTTGGTTATGGGCCCCGGCCTCAGCGGCCACGCAGTTGCGTCAAGCAGCGCACCAAGCAGGTGGACACGCCACGCTGTTTCGGCGGGCGCAAACCGGCGCAACAGACACGCAAGTGTTTTCTGAATTGCCCCAAGTGCAGCAACGCATACAACGCGAATTACAAAAACAGTTTGACCCGCACGGTGTGTTCAACACCGCACGTCTTGGTATTTAAAAATGCAAACCAATCTCTCCCCCGAATACCAACACACGGCAGATGGCCAGGAAGCCGAAGCCATATTGCGCAAATGCGTGCACTGCGGTTTTTGCACCGCCACCTGCCCCACTTACCAATTGCTTGGCGATGAGCTCGATGGCCCGCGCGGACGCATTTACCTGATCAAGCAAGTGCTGGAAGGCGAAACACCGACCCGCGACACCCAACTGCATTTAGACCGTTGTCTCACTTGTCGCAACTGCGAATCCACTTGCCCCAGCGGCGTGCAATACGGCCACTTGGTCGACATCGGCCGCAAACTGGTGGACGAAAAAGTGCCGCGCCCGGCCAGCGAACAAGCGGTGCGCTGGGCCTTGAAAGAAGGATTGAATTCACCGCTGTTTGCGCCTGCCATGAAGCTGGGCCAAGCGGTACGCGGTTTGTTGCCCGGCGGTATCAAGGCCAAAGTGCCCGAGGCGCGCAGCGCAGGAAAATGGCCGACGCAAACACATGAGCGCAAAGTACTGTTGCTGGCTGGTTGTGTGCAGCCGTCCATGAGCCCGAACATCAACAGCGCGACAGCGCGTGTGCTGGATGCTTGCGGCATTCAAACCGTGGTCGAGCCACTGGCGGGTTGCTGCGGCGGCGTGAAGTTTCATTTGAATGACCAGGATGCTGCCATCGTTCAAATGAAAAACAACATCGATGCCTGGTGGCCGCATGTGGCCCAAGGCGTGGAAGCGATTGTGATGAACGCCTCAGGCTGCGGTGTCACCGTGAAAGATTACGGGCATGTTTTGCGTAATGACGCAGCGTATGCCGACAAAGCCAAACGCATCAGCGAACTGACCAAAGACCTGAGCGAGTTATTGCCTGGTTTGGTGTCTGTGCTGCAACAACGTATATCAACGCAGAAAGCACAAGCGCAAGGCTTGATGGCGTTTCACCCGCCCTGCACCTTGCAACACGGCCAGCAGCTCAAGGGCGGCGTCGAAACCCATTTGAATGCGCTCGGTTTCAAGTTGCGTGTCGCAAACAACGAAGCGCATTTGTGCTGCGGCTCGGCGGGTACTTACAGCGTGTTGCAACCGGTCATCGCCACGCAACTGCGGGACCGCAAACTCGTCAATCTCAATGAGATGCAACCACAGGCCATATTGAGCGCCAACATCGGTTGTATCACGCATTTGCAAAGCGGCACGCAAGTGCCGGTGCGGCATTGGGTGGAGATGGTCGATGCCGCCCTGAGTTGATCGCAGATGTGCGTCGTTCGCTGGACTAAGTCCTTGTTTTTCAAAACCAGGCAAACCACCCCCGTGTGGTTTGCCAACAAGGCTTAGTGCGAAAAACTGTTTTGCATCAGCAGCAAGTCAGCATTCGCATTGCCTATGCTGACATCGCGTACATAAATCACGGTGTCTGCTTAACTGCGGTTGTCGCCGTTTTTGGGTTTTCGTGAAGGCCTGTAAATACTTGTTTTGAAATACGGCGTGACCCGTTCCACATCGTTGTACAAATTCGGACCATGTGCTTCATAGACCAGTTGACGGTTTTGCCAGATTTGAACCAGTCCGTTGTCCTGCTCCGACCAAATGGCGTGTATGACCCAATCCGTCCATTCTGCGGCTTGCCATGGCTGACGCATTGGCTGGTGATCCCGATAGGAATTCACCAGCGGCCCCCATGCCCGTGAGACGGAATACTCGTTGCCTTGGACATGGATGGCCAGATTGGGAAAATTGCGAATGCCGGTTTCATTCTGGTGCTGTTTTTTTTCTTCGCCGATCAGCGCATGCCATTGCATCAAAATAAAGCCATTGTCATCGGTGGCTTGCGGTATCAGCGTGCGTTCAGCATACCAACGCTCCTGGTAGTTTTTTTCAGCCGGCAGGGAAAGCTCAGAACGGAAAAGGCCGGGTTCGCCGGGTAATGTCATGCGAACCGCCGGTGCCGCATCGCCATCGTGAAGCACCAGAACAACCCGGGGGTTGCGGGTGCCGACATCCTTGACATCATCAATGCTCAACATCCATTGTTGTAAGCGCTGGTTGAACCTTTCCTGAAAAATCACCTGGCCGGATTTGGCAAAAATCTGGTCCGCCTTCAGACGCGAAGAAGCAATACTGTCATTTGCTCTGATGACATCGGCGGAAAAAGCCGCTTCAATCTGAAATACCAATCGCAGAGTGAACAAAATAAAAATAACACGCATGAGAAAGCTCCTGAGAAAAAAACAGCTAAACGGACCGCGTTACATTCAATCGTTGTAAAAAAGTGGGTGAAAGCAATAACTGCTCTTCTATCAGCGCGCATAACCGTTGCCTGTCAAATGGCTTGAGCACCAAGGCGTTGGCGCCCACATCAACACAACGCTGATGGTCTTCACTGCTGACATTGGCGGTCAGCACCAGCACCGGCAGTTCTTTTTGCGGTGACGGCCAATCGGTGCGCAAGCGGCGAGTGGCTTCTATGCCGTCCATCACCGGCATCAGCATGTCCATGAGCACCATGTCAAAGTTGTCTTTTTGCAAGGCATTCAGCGCCTCCTGCCCGTTACCGGCCTGCACCATGACGGCTTGCGGCCAGTGGGATTTCACCACCTGACAAGCCAGCAAACGGTTGACCGCGCTGTCGTCGACCACCAGAAAGCGCACCGCAAATGCTTGCAGCTGATTGGTGCCGGGATCGTCGCCCTTGGGATGGCCCGGCGCATCGGTGATCACCAGTGGCAAGCTGAACCAGAAACGGGAGCCTTTGCCAGGTTGGCTTTCCACCCCTATGTTTCCGCCCAGCAGTTGCACCAGGTTGCGGCTGATGGCCAGGCCCAGGCCGTTTCCCCCGTAAGCCGAGGCGGTCTCGCTGCTGGCTTGCTCGAAGCGCTCAAAGATTTTGTCCAGTCGACCGGGTGCAATACCGATGCCGGTGTCTGTCACCGAAAAAAGCAGTTGATCGGCCTCCCGCTCAATCTGTAAAGTGACCGTTCCCTGGTGGGTGAATTTGATGGCATTGCCCAACAAATTGACCAGCACTTGCATGACCCGGTGCCGGTCGGACACTACCCAATGGGGCAACGTGTCGGCGGCTTCAAGGCTGTAGCGGATTTGCATGCTGTTCACGCGTTGCTGGAACAAATTGAAAGCGGCGCGCACCGTGGTCATGAGCTCAAACGGCTCCTGCCGCACTTGCAGTTGTCCGCGCTGCAGTTGAGAGAAATCCAGTATGTCGTTAATGACGGTCAACAAATGATCGCTGGATTGTTTCACCAAGTCAGCCATTTCCAGCGCGCGCGGTTGCTCTTTAACGTCTTGCCGCAGTAAATCACTGAAACCGATGATGGCGTTCATCGGTGTTCGCAATTCATGGCTTAACAAGGCGATGAAGTTGTCTTTGATAATTTGTGCCCTCATTAGCTGCGCACGCGATTGCAGCAAATTGGCTTGTTTTTCTTCGCTCGTGCGCAAGGTGCGTAAATACAGACGTTGGTAAATCAAGGGCAATGACAAGATAAAAATACTGATGGATATATTGTTCCAAGCGTTGATTTCCAGTGTTTGAGGCGTGGCCACATAAAAAGGAGAAATCCAGCCTTGCCAACTGCTCACCGTCAGACCGGACAGACACAATAAACAAACGATCAACCAAAAAACGCCCGAGGACAAGCTGATTAAAAACAGCGGAATTATCGGCAGCATCACCAACCAATTGAGGGAATTGGAAAACATACCGCCGGTCATGATTGCTTCACGAACCATATGAAAAAAAGCGTAAGCTATACCGAGATTTACCACCCAGTACAAGGGCAAACCCAAAATAAACAAACACGCCAGCACACAAATCACCACGCCTATCACGTTGATGTATTGCTGACCGACCGGGTCAGGCGTCAGGCTGGCAAGGACGAAACTCATCACTGCCAGACAAAAAGAAAAACCAATATAAAACTTAGACTGAGACTCATTCCAACGTGCTTTGATACGCTCTTTGAATGGCTGCCACTTAAATGAAATCGCCGTTGTGTCAGTCATGCATCCCTCGCAGGTTGGACCAGCCGTTCTATGGACGCTTGCAGCTTGCCCCGGTTCAAGGGTTTAAGTACTACATCGTTCATGCCAGCCGCAAGGCATTCGGCGTGGTCGAGCGGGTGGCTGCTGGCCGTCAGGCCAACCACCACCACTTGGCTCACGTGAGGATCGCTGGAAGCGCGGATGGCACGGGTGGCTGCTGGCCGTCAGGCCAACCACCACCACTTGGCTCACGTGAGGATCGCTGGAAGCGCGGATGGCACGGGTGGCATCGAGTCCGTTCATTTGCGGCATGACCAAATCCATCAATACCGCATCAACTTGGTGGGAATCCAGATAACGCAGACTTGCTTCGCCGCTGTCGACACAATGCACCGATGCCAATGGCCACAATTGGTTGCAAATGAGGCTGGCCAGTTTCAAATTCACCGGGTTGTCATCAACCAGCAGCAAACGCCAGGACCGGTGACTGATACCGGCGGGCGCTGCTCCGGGTACCAGATCCGACAGTGGCGGCGGGTCGCATGGCAACAGCGGAATACGAAACCAAAAGGTCGAGCCTTTGCCGTGCTCGCTGTGCATGCCTATGTCGCCGCCGAACAAATCAACCAGGCCTTTGCAGATCGCCAGCCCCAGGCCGGCGCCACCGAACTGACGCTGCGTTTCCTGATCCGCGTGCTCAAAACGGTTGAAGATAAAGGCTTGCAATTCAGGCGCAATGCCGACGCCTGTGTCCTTGACCTGAAACAACAGTTGTTGATTTTCCCGCTGTATATTGAGTTGCACGAGGCCGCTCGGTGTGAATTTGAATGCGTTATCGATCAAGTGACAGAGCACGTCTTTCAAGCGCGCTGAGTCGGTACTCACCCATTCAGGCAACTGCGGACTCAAGCGGGCTCGAAATTGCACCGGGCTGTCCGCCTTGCGAGTGAATTTCTGCATGCATTGATCAAACGCCTCGCGCAAACGTGTGGGCTTGAGTTGCAAAGGCATGCGCCCGGCTTGAATTTGCGAAAAATCCAAAATCTGATTCACCAGTGTCAGCAAATGCTCGGTGGACTCATGGATCAAATCCAAGGTTCTCACGCTTTTATCCTCGCCTAGCAATTCAGCGCGAATAACGTCATTGAATCCGAGAATTGCATTCATTGGGGTACGTAACTCATGTCCGACCGAGGCTAAAAACTGGTCTTTGTAGGACTCGGCCTGCATGAGTGCGGCGCGGTTGGCAATCAATTCATTGTTGCGTTGGGTAATTTCATTCAACTGGTTTTTGTAAATGCGTTGGCAAACCATTAAACCGCCGACCAAGCTAATGGCTGTAAAAACGTAATTGCCCAGTGACCATAACAAATGCTGTTGTCCATAGACAAAACTGACCGGCAACCAACCGTGCTCCGTCAACGGCACCAATGACAGCACTGACAGCAAAACTACGCCTATCCAAACCAAGGAATCTTGCAAACCCAGCAAAAACATGGCGGGCACCGGCAGAATCATCAACCAAATAATGGCGGACGAGAACAACCCGCCGGATACCCAAACGCAGTACATCACCAGCACATAAGACTGGATCAACAGTATGTGAGTGGTCAGTTTCAATGACAAACGAAAGAAACGGTATCCCAGCCCGGTCAGACCCACGCCTAACAACGCCAGCCAGAATGCATGCTGAAACGCAAACGGCGTGGCCAGCAGCAGAAAAACCACAAGGTTGGCAAGGATCACGCCAAAAATCAGTGGGAACAAGCGCTCTAGATTGTCCAGCGGTAATTTGAACCACGAGCTGTACATCCAGTTGATGCCGTTGCGAAGCCGGTACATAGCTTGCACGATCAGGACTGAGAAAGCGCCTGTTCTATATCAGCTTTCAGTGCCGCAGGTTTATCTAATGAAGCAAATCGTCTCACTACCAGACCGTCACGACTCACCAGAAACTTAGTGAAATTCCATTTGATGCTTTCGCTGCCCAACAAACCGGGCGCTTTTTGTTTCAGCCATTGAAACAATGGATGGGCTTGGTTGCCGTTGACATCAATCTTCTCCATCATGGCAAAGCTCACACCATAATTTTTTTGGCAAAACGTACCGATCTCCGCATTGCTGCCCGGGTCTTGCCCGCCGAATTGGTTGCAGGGAAAACCCACCACCACCAATCCCTTGCTTGCAAAGGTTTGGTTCAACTGCTCTAGTCCACTGAACTGGGGTGTGAAGCCACAGGCGCTGGCGGTGTTGACGATTAAAAGCACTTTGCCTTTGTGATCTGCCATTTTCACTGCCTGACCGTGAATGTCATTGACTTGAAAATCGTAAATAGAAGCTGTGTTCATGGAGAATCCTTGTTGACATTTCGCATTGTCGCTAATAAAGCGGCAAACACAATCAGCAATCCTCCGGCGATTTTGCGCAAGCTCAGCTCAGATGCCCCCATGTACACAGAGGAGGCAGAGGCGAAAACAATTTCTGACAACATGACTAATGCGGTCGTGTTTGCCGGTAATCGTGCTGCGCCGTATTGCAGACTCAGGTTGGATAAAAGCAAGCACAGCGACAAACCGAGTGCGTACGGCCACCAGCTGAAATCAGCCGGCAGACTGACCAGCGCCGAGGGCAAGGCCATCGCGGCGACGGCGCTCAAGCACATGCCGCCGGCGAACATGGCTCCCATGCGATCGGTCTCCGGCAAATGCGCCAGTTTGCGCAGCATGGCGTTGTTCAGCGCAAAACTCGCGCCGCCAAGCAGTGCCAGCCAGTCCATGGCGTTGTCCGGCAGTGGCCAGGGCGTGTCCGGGGTTTTCAAGATAAGTGCCACACCGGCCATCGCCAGCGCCAGCCGCAGCATGGCTTGTCCATCCGGTTTTTCGCCCAACAGCCACCAGGCAAACAATACCGACCAGGCCGGCATGGTGTAAAACAACAGCACCACGCGCACCACATCGCCTTGCGTGACAGCCCAGTTAAAGCCGAAGTTGGTCAGGCCCGAGCCCAGAAACAACCACCACAGTTGCGGGTGCAGGCGCAAGCTGAGAAACCATTGCGGGCGCAGCAGGCTGATAAAGGCAAAAGACAGGCCGTACATCAAGGCCGTGGCCCACAGCGGATGCAGGCCGAGAGCCTGCATTTCGCGAAACGGCCACCAGCTCAGGCCGAAGACCAGTGCGTTGGCAAGCAAGCCCAGCACCGGCGCCAGGGCTGACAAGGCCATGCGTCAGTGACCCGGGTCCTGGCGGGCGATGGCCATCAGGCGCTCAACCTCGTCGCGGTGTTGCACGCAGTTGCGCGCGTGCCAGCGCTGTATCAGCCACATATTGCCGGCCACAAACAAGCCGAAACAAACGATGGCCGCAAACGCGCTCAAGCCCAGCCCGGTAGCAAGCGCATACAAACCGCCGAGTGCCAATATGCAAGCTTGCTCATTGAAGTTTTGCACGGCGATGGAGCGACCTGCGCCCATCAGGTTGTGGCCACGGTGTTGCAGCAAGGCGTTCATGGGCACCACCAGAAAACCGCCGAGGCCGCCAAGCAGAATGAAAAACGGCGCGGCTATCCAGACATTGTTGATGAAGTTCATCACCAGAATCAACAGCCCCATGGCAATGCCCAGCGCCATGACGCGCGGTGCATCCGTGAGCTTCATGCGCACAGAGGCAATCACGGCACCGGCGGCGGTACCTATGGCGACCACACCAACCAAAGAAGACGCCTGTGTGGTGGAGTAACCCAGCGCCACGGCGCTCCAGGCCAGCACGATGTAACGCAGATTGCCGCTGGCACCCCAGAACAAAGTCGTGGTGGCCAGTGAAATCTGTCCCAGCCGGTCGCGCCACAGCAGCAAGTTGCAGCGCCAAAAATCGGGTGCCAAAGCTAGCAGGTTATAGGCCAGGCTGTGGTCGCTTTGGCTGCGCAAAGGCACCAAAGTCACGCCAGTTTCAGGGATGCGGGTATTGAACCAGGCGGCCAGCGCGTACAAAAAAACAATCACACTGATGGCGGCTTCGGGGGGGGTATCAATGCCGGTTTCAATATAGGGCAGGTCAATACTCAGCAGCATGCTGGAGAGGTGCGGCCCGACCAGTTGACCGCCGATCAGCACCCCCAAAATGATGGAGCCTATGGTCAAACCTTCGATCCAGCCGTTGGCCTTGACCAGCAGCGAGGGCGGCAGCAACTCGGTCAGGATGCCGTATTTGGCCGGGGAGTAAGCGGCGGCGCCTAAGCCGACGATGGCGTAAGACAGCAAGGGGTGCGAGCCGAACAGCATCATCAAACAGCCCAGCACCTTGATGCCGTTGCTCATGAACATAACTTCACCTTTGGGGCGAGAGTCGGCAAATGCACCGACAAACGGTGCCAATATCACGTAGAACAAGGCAAACATGGGCACCAAAGCCGCGCGTTGCCATTCGGCGCCGCCCGAGGCTTTGATCATTTCAACCGCAGCGACAAACAAAGCGTTGTCCGCCAGCGAGCTGAAAAACTGCGCCGCCATGATGGTGTAAAAACCGCGCTTCATATCAGTGAAGGCCTGGCAGACAAGCGGGTTGAGTGAGTCAGAAAGAAGTCAAATTTCAAGATGCGGGCCTTGTAGCTCAATGGTTATATCACGCCATTTGGCGGCCTCACAGCCCTGCGACAATCCCGGTCATGCCACGTCCAATCCATGCATTCATTCACACAGAGGCACTGCGCCATAACCTGGCGCGTTTGCGCCGCTCGGCGGCGGATGCGCGTGTTTGGGCGGTGGTCAAGGCGAATGCTTATGGCCACGGGCTGGCGCATGCATTTGAAGGCTTGCGCGCCGCAGACGGTTTTGCCTTACTTGATTTGAATGAAGCGCAAACCTTGCGTGACCTCGGTTGGCGCGGCCCGGTGTTGTTGCTTGAGGGCGTGTTCGAGCAACGCGATTTGGAGCTGTGTTCGCGCTTGGACCTGTGGCATGTGGTGCACCATGAAGCGCAAATCGACATGCTGAGCAAACACAAAACCCAGGTGCCGCAACGCGTGTTTTTGAAAATGAATTCGGGCATGAACCGCTTGGGCTTCACGCCCCAGGCGTTTCGATCAGCTTGGGCGCGTTTGAATGCCTTGCCTCAAGTGGATGAAATCTCGCTGATGACCCATTTCGCCCGCGCCGACGATGCGCATGGTGTGGATGCGCAGTTGCAGGTGTTTCAACAACTCAGCAGCGACTTGCCCGGTGAACGCAGCCTAGCCAACAGCGCAGCGGTGTTGCGCCACGGCGCACGTGACGAGGTGTCCGCCGATTGGGTGCGCACCGGCATTGCGATGTACGGCAGCTCGCCCGACCATGGTTTGCATGATGCTGCGTACTGGGGTTTGTTGCCGACCATGAGTTTGCGCAGCCAACTCATCAGCGTGCAGCAACTCAAGGCGGGCGAGAGTGTGGGTTATGGCGGATTGTTTACGGCAGCGCATGACATGACGGTCGGTACTGTTGCCTGCGGTTATGCCGACGGCTATCCGCGCCACGCGCCTACCGGCACGCCAGTGCTGGTCAATGGTGTGCGTACCCGCACGCTGGGGCGGGTGAGCATGGACATGTTGTGTGTGGATTTGTCTGGGTTGGCTTCGGTGGCGATAGGTGCCGAAGTGACTTTGTGGGGCTGCGCTAGCGGCGGGCAGGTGTTGTGTATAGATGAAGTGGCGGCGGCGGCGGGCACCGTGGGTTATGAGTTGATGTGTGCACTGGCGGCGAGGGTGGCGGTTACTGTTGAGGCGTGAAGTTTGAAGACACGCTTAGGCTGATCCATCCGAAGGGGTTGGCATTCCTGCGGTTATAAGACACGCTTTGGCCGACTATCCGGTGCGGTTTTTGCTGCGCGCACTCGCAAAAACGCCCCCTCTGTCGGCCTCAGTGGTGTTTTAGGTACGAGCGCTGTTTCGTTGACAAAGACTAATGGTTCATCGAACCACAGAAATGCAGTCGGAGAAAACTGCGAGCGGACGACGACATGACGGGCGGGCCGACGCGAAAGTCACGGCTTTGCCGTGGAGAGCGGCGACCGAACCGGCATGGCGTGAATACAGCACTCAAAACCGAAAAAATAATTGGAACCTGACCCCGATTACCCAATTACCAATTAACGCATCAAGGCCTCAGCCTGCTTGGTGATCCTCTCGATCAATTCAACCGCAGACGGCGCATCCCGCAGCAAACCCACAGCTTCGCCCACCGTCACATGGGCGCGCTCAAAGTCTTGCGCCGCCACACCGGCGTCATAGTCAGCGCGCGCTGAGTCCGGCGCTGCACGCAATTCGTTGATGCGCGAATCCCATTCCCGGTGCAACCGGTTGCGCAACGCACGAAAATCAAACTCGGCTGGCCAGCTTTTGCGTCGCAACACATCAAACACAGAAGAACGCGCTGTGTCATCGCCATTCGCAAGCAAAGCCGCTGACACTGCGCCGCTAGCAGCAAGGCTTTCCGCGCTGGCCCACAACCGCGTGCCCATCAACACGCCGTCAGCGCCCAGCATCAGCGCTGCCGCCAGCCCGCGTCCGTCGGCAATGCCGCCGGCAGCAAGCAGCAAGGTCGAGGGGGATTGAGTCGCCAACGCATCCGCCATTTCCGGCACCAAGCTGATGCTGGCGCGCGCTTGCACGCCGCTCATGCCGTGACCACCGGCCTCAGCGCCTTGCGCCACGATCACCGCCGCGCCTGCTTCTAAACACCAAGGCAATTGTTCAAGCCGCTGAATCTGGCATATCAAGGGCACACCGCGTTTCGCAAGACGAGCCGTATAAGGGCGGGGGTCGCCGAAGGACAGCATCAACGCCGCCGGTGTGTGTGCCTGGTCCAGCAACCAGTCCAGCGCACTCGCGTCTTCAGCCAGTTTCCAGCTGATAAATCCGCAGCCTACGCGTTTGAGCGCGGGCGTGTCATCTGTCAGTAACCGCAAAGCCAGTGCATGTTGTGTCTGCAGCCAAGGCAGTTCGCCGTAAACGCCGCCCAGCAAACCGAGTGCGCCTGCGCGGGCACAAGCGGCCGCAAGTGCGCCGCCCGACACCTGAGCCATAGGGGCCAGCGCTATCGGTGTCGAAAGGTCAAACCTGTGCGTGAAGCGAGACTGCATTCAAAGATTATGCGCAGCTCTGATGCTTGTTACTGACGCATGGCTTTGACCGCAAGCTCCAACTCTTGTTCAGCTTGACGCAAAAACTGCTCAGCTTTGGCACCATGACCTTGCATATCGTAATTGTTGGCGCTGCGGGCACGCTCCATTTCATTGATGGCATTTTTGATGTTTTCATGAACCGCATGGATATCGCGCCAATCGCGGACTTCTTTTGCTCCAAGCAAAGTGGATAAGCAGGCGGCAACGGTTAGTAGGGTGAGGGTGGATTTTTTCATGGCAGAGGTAGAGCGTTGAAGCTGAAGTTAAGGGGCTTTTATAATAATGCTTTAAGAGAAATTATTCATTAATATTAATACACTAGTGTCCCAACGTTGGGAAGAGGGTTTGTTGAATAGGATCTTGGCCGATTTCAGGCCCATCCTGTAGTTTTCCCAGTAGGGCGGATATTGGCGTGGTTTC
>CAISPG010000043.1 GCA_903887325.1 uncultured Burkholderiales bacterium
TGTACGGCATGAAACAACCGCCGCGAATCGCAAACGACGGTTTATCAAAAAATGTTTTTTCATTGATGCCCAGCATCTGATGCTGACCCTCAAAGCTAAAGGTATCGCAACCTATCAACAGTCCTTGCATGTACTGCTCGACCAGCAATCTGTCATTGGCCATCACCCCCAGGCCGTAATCCGCTTTGGACGGCAGCATGTCTTGCAACGGCGTCATCCAAGGCGCTAAGTCTTCTTCATGCTCAATGACAATGATGTTTTGCGAGCCATATCCGTCGCTGGGTTTGATCAACACGGGCAAACCTATGTCGGCCACAGCTTGCTGCAATTCTTCATTGCTGCACGCAAGTTTGAAAAGCGGTTGAGGTATGCCGGCTGACAATAGGCACTGCCTGACCGAGTATTTGTCTCTGAGCAAACGCGCCGAAGCCGGGTTCAAAAAATGCAGGCCCAACATGTCAGCCAACGCCGCAGCGTCTATCAAACGAATGTCGAGCAAACACAGCAATGCGTCAAAAGGATGAGCCAAATGCAGATCAGCAACAGCGGCGGCGGCCTGGGTGAATTCAAAAGCCTGAATTTCCAGCATGCGTTCAGCGTGCTGCAAATGCTGAAATACATTTTTCTGTGAGGCGTACACACTCAGATCTGATGTCAAAAAAACGAATGTATCGCCCCGGTCTATCGCGGCTTTCACAATATCGTCGTCGTTACCGCCGGGTAATTCAATGATCAGCAAATGCGCCATGGTTAAAAGGTTTCAGCCAGGCGAAAACCCATGGCATACGTAGCTGATTTAGGGTTATGACCGTGCCTGCGTCTGGTTCTGGCCAGGTCTCTGAATCTGGCGAAACTGCCGCCTCTGGCCACGCGGTATTGCCCGTGGATATCGACCAGATGATCAGCCACATGCTGCCCGCCGGGGTAGGCTTGGTAGTTGTCCGAGACGTACTCTTCCACATTACCGGCCATGTCAGCCAGACCAAAAGGCGACTTACCTGTGGTGAACACACCTACCGGTGTGCTGTTGAACAAACCGGTTTCTGCGGTGTTGGCCTTGTCGGCGTCAAAGTCCTTGCCCCAGGGAAATTCAAAATAGTCAGGGCCACCTGCAGCCCATTCCCATTCGGCTTCTGTCGGCAAACGAAATGAACGACCGGTACGTTGTGACAGCCAGACAGCGTAAGCGTCTGCGGCTTTAGCGGAAACGGTATACACCGGATGATTCGCGCGCTCCAGGGGGTAGCGGCGGAAATCCCAGCTTGTGGGTATTTCATTGAAACCGGTTTCCATCAAAAAAACTTTGTACTCGGCATTAGTCACCGGATAGCGTGCCAATTTGTATGCCGCTAAATGAACCGGGTGACGCGGACATTCTTTTTCAATCCATACCCTGTTGAGCCCGAGTCCTTCGAAGTTTTGCATGACTTCATCAACCTCAATTTCAGGCAAACCTATGAATACCTCTGCCTGATTTATGCAGACCATGTCCGGTTGATCCAAACGAATTCTCGGGTCACCGGCCAGCGCGAGCAGGTTTCCTGCGGCTATTCGCTGTGCCAATGTTGAATGCGGCGACTGCAGCTTGCACAGCAAATCCCACACACAAGAGGACAGCAAGCTGCTCACGGCTTGTTCAATCTCTGCATCAAGTCTGGCTTGTACATAGTGCTCAGGTAAACCAAGACGTTCGCGGTCTGTCATGGTGCCGCAAAGTACTTCGGCAAACCGTGGCAGATGCCAGTCATTATTTTTCAAAGCATTCATGCTGACACCGCCATCGGATAAATGCAGCCGTCATAGCTGCTGGCCAGAAATTGTTGATTCTGTGAATCCCAGTGAATGGCCGAAATGCCAGACATGGTGGGACGTTCTGTCTGTGTCCATTTTCTGGTTTTCAGGCAGAACATCGCCAGCGTCCCGCCATAGCAACCGGTCAATATATGCGATTTCTCATCGTCAACGGCAATGCATTTGATGGATTTAGGATGCGGTGCCGGGTAAATTTCTGTTTTGTTGTGCGCCCAAATACGCAATGTCCGGTCACGGCTGACGGTTGCCACGTGGTCTTCACCAATCGCGCAGCAATCATTGGCGATCTTGTCGTGCGCGTGGCTGATACGTTTGACCAAGGACCAGTCGCTGACTTGGTGCCAGGCGATGTCCGTCGAGGCACAAACAGAGAACAACAAGCCCTTGGAAAAACTCAGTCCCTTGATGGCGTTGTCGTACACCTTGAGACTGTGCACCAATGCCGGTAGAGCGCCTTGAGTCAACTCAAACACCAGTATTTCACACGTGTAGGTGCCAATGGCCATGCATTGCCTGCTTTGTGTTTCAAAGTACACGCCGCAATTCAAAGGCGAATGATGTTCATACAAAACATCCGCAGTTTTCGCATCAAAGAGTGTTCCTGCCTGCCCGCCGCTGACCAGGCGCTCTGGTGTTGCCAGCAAAAAATTGCACAAGCTACCCAACTCAGCCACAGGTTGGCCGTTTTGCAGCACTTTTCCGGCGTCTCCGATGGCATACACCTGTCCATAGGCGGTAATCACATCGTTGAGACCATGACCGGCATTCACTTTGTCCAGCTCCCAACTTTGTGTTTGCGGATCAAACAAGGCGTAAGTGCTGCCAAAGCTACCCGTGGCAACCATGCCGTTGGCCAGTACGGTGGCGGCACGGGCCCATACCTGGTCAGGCAAATCTGTGGTCTGACTATGCAAAGGAATGCCTGAAGACACATCCCAGATGCTCATGGTTCTGTCGTAGCTCAGACATACCAGCGTTTTTGTTTCACTGTTGAAAGCTACTTTTTTGATACCGGCCCTGTGAGCTTGTATGAATTGAATGTCCTCCCCCCCTGATGATGGCTATGCGTCCCAGGTCATCGCCTGCGTAAATAACGCCGTCGCTGTCGATTTCCAGGCTGTCAGTGCGTACCTTTAAATCTGTTTTTTGTGTATCCAAGCCGCTGCCCCTGTCCCAGGTTCTGATAGTTCCATCCACACTGGTAGACACAATATATTTGTTATCGGCGCTCCAGGCCAAGGCCAGCACATTGCCTGTGTGGCCCGAAAAAATCTGCACGCATTGACCTTGCAAATTAAATACACGGACTTTTCTGTCCAGCGCACACGTAGCAATCCATTGGTCGTCCGGCGAAAACACCGCCATGTCGACATCGTCCTGGTGGTCATTCAACACCGCATGCAAGCGCATATCCGGCAAACTCCAAATACGGGCCGAGTAATCGCTGGAAGCACTGACCAACCATCGACCATCGTGGCTGAATGAACAACTGTTGACCAGATGATCATGCGTACCGCGCGCTATGGCTTTGCGGGTAGCCTGATTCCACAATATCAATTTGTTGTCATAGCCTGCGGTTGCAATGAAATCGCCATACGCAGCAATCCCCGCTATTGGTCCATCGTGCATCATGGCGTTCAATTCCTTTAAGCAATAAATCACGGCTTAAGTGTTTAAACCGCCGTCAAGACAAGGGCAGCACAAGACTCAGGCTTGTGCTGCCGTTGATCAGGCGGAAATACTGGAAGACATGGACTGCAAAAATGTGTTCAATGAAGCGTTGTTTCCAGTCACACCAAGCGTGGAAAGCAAGCTTTTGAAACTCTGATCCAAGCCGGCCACATCAGCCGAAGGGCTGCTACCTGCCGACGTAGAAGCTGCGCCCTGCCCGGTTTGCGCCATCAAAGCGCTGAGTTGAGCGCCAAGTTGGCTGCCGCCGCCATGGCCGCCGTGATGGTGGTGATGCTGAGGCTGGGTTTGCGGTGTGTCGGTGACTGTCTGAGTCAAAGGCGCGGTTGAAGCTGTAGCAACTGAAGGATCCGCCGCAGGCACCGGTGTCGGGGCACTCAGCGAAGGTGCTGCATTTTGTCCGTTGCTTTTGTTTTGTAATTGCAATGAGTCAAACAGATTTTTCTCGAATGAGAGCAAGGCTTGCGCAATTTGCGTCGGCGTCGAAGCCGTGCTTGCTGCAGCGGGCGTTGACGATGTATCCGCAGGGGTGCCGCCGGCTGTAGCAGAAGTACCGCCCGGGGTACTCGCTGAAAGTGTTTGCAGAAACGAAGCAAGCGCAGCATTCGGGTCTGTTGACGGCTGGGCTGCAGCATTGCCTTGTTGGCTTTGCCAATTTTGCGCAACTTGCTGAGCTGCCGGCATATTTCCTGCCTGCAATGCTTTACCCATTTGCGACAACACACTGTTGGGGTTTGCAAGTGCGTTTGGGTTACCGGCTGACAGCGCGGCAAACGCCTGTTGAGCACCTGCCAGATCATTGCTTTGAAGCGCCGTTTTCAGCGATTTAAAATTTTGATGCCGTTGCTGCCACTGATTGACGGATGTACTTTGTTGAGTTGCCCAGGCATTGCCTGAACCTCCTATACGCATTCCCATGATGTTCCTTTTTGAGTTAAGCACAATCTGAAAGCAAACCTGCCTATGAATGTCATAAGCCTGTTTCTGACAACTTTTGGCGTGCATTAACCATGCCTGCTACACGGTTTATGTCAATTCAGGAACGAACTGGTTCTGAATGAGTGATTACTGATTCAAATATATAAATAAGCTGTTTTGATTAAATACGTTTAAATAGCAAGATGTTTGAATGTATGCTGAATTAATCAAGCGGCGGACAGTGATTGCCGCTGGCGGCGGAGAATCTTTGCCAGATACTTTTTAATTTGAA
>CAISPG010000044.1 GCA_903887325.1 uncultured Burkholderiales bacterium
ACTCCGGGCAAAAATGAAAAATTAAGTTTGCTTATTCGGATGAGACTGCGACCAAGCCTTGAATTTGCTCTTTTAGCTTTTGACTGGCGTGGAAAGTAACCACGCGTCTGGCCTGTATCGGAATGGCCTCACCGGTGCGCGGATTGCGACCGGGTCGCGGTGCTTTTGTGCGGATCTGGAAATTGCCGAAACCGGAAACCTTCACATCTTCACCGGCCACCAGCTTTTGTGCAATCAAATCAAAAAAAGCATCAATCATGTCCTTGGACTCGCGCTTATTCAAACCGATTTGCTGAAACAGTAATTCAGCCAATTGGGCTTTGGTCAGTGCCGGCGTTTCCAGGCTTTCAAATGACAGGTTCATGGATACCGCTCCTTCAAGTACGCAGTCTGGCATGCAGCTTACGGGTCAATTGCTCAACAATGGCTTGGATGATTGCTTCAATTTGCGATTCTGTCATGGTGTTCTCATCCTTGCTTTGCAAGAACAGGCGAACCGCCATGCTTTTCTCACTGGCAGATACCGTGGCATCGGGTTTTTGCGGCCGGTACACATCAAACAACACCGCATGATTCACGGCGGTGGCCGCAGGCGTGCTGTGTATGCATTGCATCAACTCATCGTGCGTCACCGACACTTTCACCACAATGGCCAGATCCCTCTCGACAGGGTGCAGCCTGGAGACGGTTTGAGCATGCGGCAAAGGATGCTCCAGCAAGGCATCCAAGGTCAATTCAAACAACACAGGGGCATGGGCAAAATTCCATTGCTGCCGCCACTTGGGGTGCAACTCACCCAGCCAGCCTATGGTTTGTCCTTGGTGTTCAATTCGCGCACAGCGTCCGGGGTGCAAAGCAGGATGTTCAGCCGAATGAAACACGGGTTGCAAACCGGTCAATAAATTGCAGACCTCTGTTTTGACATTAAAAAAGCCGACTGAAGCAGTGTCAGTATTCCAACCCAAAGGCTGAACAGGCCCATAGGAAAGTCCAGCCAGATGCATGGGTTGGTGTATTCCGGCCACGGTTTGCAAACTGTCCGTCACAGACGCGTCACGTTTGAAAACGCGACCGGCTTCAAACACTTTGATGCGAGAGGCTTTTCTATCTAAATTAAATTTTGCAACTTGCAACAACGAAGCCATCAAAGAAGAACGCATCACGCTCATCTGACTGGCAATCGGATTGAGTAACTGCAAGGGGCTTGCATTACCTGACAGCGTGTGTTCCCAGGCAGCATCGACAAAACTGAAATTGATGGTTTCCTGGTAGCCCAGATCAGCCAGGTGGCGGCGGACCGAAAACACATTGCGTCGATGTTCAGGCAGAATTTTCGGGGTGATGGGAGCGTTTGGCGGCGTTGAAGGCAGGTTATCAAACCCGGACATGCGCGCCACTTCTTCAATCAAATCTTCTTCGATCTTCAAATCAAAGCGAAAACTTGGCGGCGGCACTTCAATCACGCCGGGGCTTTCTTTGACTTGCAAGCCAAGCCCTTTCAAAGCGTTCGTCATTGCCTGCTGACTCAGGTCGGTACCCAGCACTTTATTGGCCCGGGCCACGCGCATAGTCACCGGTGTTGGCTGTGGCATGTTTGTCAGGTGATCATCCACAGGGCCGACTTGCATTGAAGGTGTTGCGCAAATAGAAGCTATCAATGCAGTGATGTGTTCAATATGCTCAACAGTGCAAGCAGGGTCCACACCGCGTTCGAAGCGATGTCCGGCATCGGTGGCAAAGTTAAAACGGCGCGATCTGCCGACAATCGCCGTCGGCCACCAGAAAGCGGCTTCAAGGTAAATATCGGTGGTGCTGTCTGACACGGCAGTGGCGGCGCCGCCCATGATGCCGGCCAGAGATTCAACCTGTTGCTCGTCAGCGATCACGCCCACCTTGTCGTCAAGCGTCACGCTTTGGCCGTTGAGCAAGACCAGTGTCTCACCGCTTTTGCCCCAACGCACGGTCAAACCACCGTGGATTTTTTGCAAATCAAAAATATGTGTCGGTCTGCCGAACTCGAACATCACGTAATTGGATATGTCCACCAACGGACTGACACTGCGCTGGCCGCAACGTGCCAGACGTTGCACCATCCATTGCGGCGTTTTGACATTGGTATTTAAGCCCCGGATGATGCGACCGCTGAAACGTCCGCACAAGTCATGTGCTTGAACATCGACAGGCAAAACGTCTTGTATGTCAGGTGAAACTGGCGTGAAAATCTGGTGCTTCAAAGGCGTGCCGGTCAACGCAGACACTTCACGCGCCACACCGTAAACGCTCAAACAATGGGCCAGATTCGGTGTCAGCTTGAGGGTGAACAGCGTGTCGTCTAAATTCAAATGCTCGCGGATATTGACGCCAGCCACCGCATCAGCAGCCAACTCCAGCAAGCCTTGGCTGTCTTCGGAAATTTTCAATTCGCGCGCCGAGCACAACATGCCCTGGCTTTCAACGCCGCGCAACTTGCCCAGCTTGATCAGAAAAGGTTTACCGTCTTCACCGGGCGGCAACTCGGCGCCAACCAGCGCACAAGGTACTTTGATACCGGCACGCGCATTCGGTGCACCACACACAATCGACAACTTGTGTTCTTTGCCAACATTGACTTTACAGACGCGCAAACGGTCTGCATCAGGATGCTGCTCGACAGACACGATTTCACCGACCACCACATGAGTGAAGGGCGGCGCAACGGTTTGCAGCTCTTCGACTTCCAGACCGGCCATGGTCAAGGTATCAGCCAGTTGCTGTGTATTGATGGGAGGGTTGCAGAATTCGCGCAACCAGGATTCAGGAAACTGCATGAACTTGCCTTGAAAATGTCATTGGAATTGGCTGAGAAAACGGACGTCGCCGTCAAAAAACAGCCTTAAATCGTTCACGCCGTAGCGCAACATGGTGAGCCGGTCCGGTCCCATGCCGAAAGCAAAGCCTATGAATCGCTCGGGATCCAGTCCCATGTTGCGCACCACATTCGGGTGTACCTGGCCTGAACCTGCCACTTCTAACCAACGCCCGGCTAAGGGGCCGCTTGGAAATTGAATATCTATCTCTGCGCTGGGCTCGGTGAATGGGAAAAAACTCGGTCTGAAACGCAACACCAGGTCGTCGTTTTCAAAAAAGGTTTTACAAAAATCGGTGAACACTACTTTCAAATCCTTGAAGCTGATGTTCTCGCCTATCCACAAGCCTTCGCATTGGTGGAACATGGGCGAGTGCGTCGCATCGCTGTCCACGCGGTAAGTACGCCCCGGGGCAATCACGCGTATTTCAGGCATGGATTGGCCGGCATCAATGCGGGACTGGTACTTTTGCACATGCGCCATGGCGTGACGGATTTGCATGGGGCTGGTGTGGGTACGCAGCAGGTAACCGCCTTCGACATAAAACGTGTCGTGCATGGAACGGGCCGGATGGTCCTCAGGTGTATTCAGCGCCGTGAAGTTGAACCAGTCGGTTTCAATTTCCGGTCCCTGAGCTACTTCAAAACCCATGGAAGAGAAAATATTTTCTATGCGCTCAAGGCTCAAACTGACCGGATGCAAACCACCCTGGCTGTGTGATGTGCCCGGTAAAGTCACATCGTAAGTTTCAGACTTCAACTGTGCATCCAACTCGGCTTGTGCGAGTTGTTCGCGGCAATGGTTTAACGCCGCTTCAATAGCTTGCTTAGCCGCATTGATCAATGCGCCTTGGCTTTTCTTGGCTTCGATATCGAGTTTGGCCAAGCCCTTCATTCGCTCGGTCAAATGCCCTGACTTGCCCAGGAACTGGGCCTTGGCATTTTCCAGCTCAACAGGTGAAGTGCAACCGGCAAACAGATCCTGCGCCTGTTTCACCAAGGAATCGAGCTCGTTCATGGCATGTCTCTGGTACAAATGAAGAAGGGATTGAAGCTTGGAAACCTCAACCCCTCGGGAACAACAAACCACCCGTCATGCAACGGGCAATTCAAAGGCCGGATCAGGCCGCCAATTTGGCCTTGACCTGGTCAACGATGTGACCAAAGGCAGCTTTGTCGTGCACAGCAAGATCGGCCAGCATTTTGCGGTCGATCTCGATGGCGGCTTTGCGCAAGCCGTTGGCGAACTGGCTGTAGGTGATACCGAATTCACGCGCAGCTGCGTTGATACGGGCGATCCACAGCTGACGGAACACACGCTTTTTGGCGCGACGGTCACGGTAGGCATATTGCCCGGCCTTCATCACCGCTTCTTTAGCGATGCGATAGACGTTACCGCGGCGACCGCGGAATCCTTTTGCAAGGGCTAAAACTTTTTTGTGTCTGGCGCGAGCCGTAACACCACGTTTTACGCGAGGCATGTCAAATTCTCCTTGTTCGTCCGTTGATCACAGGCCAGCCATGGGCAGCATTTGCGCCATGTGACCCATATTGGTTTCATGCACACCAGTAGGACCGCGCAAGTGACGTTTGTTCTTGGTGGTCTTTTTGGTGAGGATGTGCCGTTTGAAGGCTTGACCGCGCTTGACGGTACCTCCTGGACGAACGCGAAAGCGCTTTTTAGCGCTGCTTTTGGTCTTCATTTTGGGCATGTGTATGCTCCTGTTTTTTGTGCTCGTGAGGCGCTGCGAACCAGACGCAGACTTGTTAGCCCCGAGACACTTGTTTGCGTGGCCTTTTACGCTGTGGCTGCTTGAGCAGTTTCAGCGGCGGGTTTGGCTACGCTACCCGGTTTTTTCTTGCCCGGCGCGATCATCATGACCATCTGCCGACCTTCCAGTTTGGGGAACTGCTCGACCACAATCAGGTCGGCCAGTTCATCCCGGATTCTTTGCAACAACGCCATGCCGATTTCCTGGTGGGTGATCTCCCGGCCCCTGAATCGCAAGGTGATTTTGCATTTGTCGCCATCGTCCAAAAAGCGTTTGATGTTGCGCAACTTGATGTTGTAATCGCCGTCATCTGTACCGGGCCGAAATTTGATTTCCTTGACCTCGATCACTTTTTGCTTGGACTTGGCTTCTGCTGCTTTTTTCTGTTCTTGGTACTTGAATTTGCCGTAATCCATCAACCTGCAAACCGGCGGCACCGCTGTCGGCGAAATTTCCACCAGATCCACGTCGAGTTCACCAGCCATTCGCAGGGCTTCAGCAAGACTCAAAATGCCAATGGCTTCATTGTTCGGGCCGCTGACGCGGACTTCGGGAGCCATGATTTCCCGGTTAAGGCGGTGTTTGCGTTCCTCGCGTTGACGGCGATCGCGGAATTCAGTAGCGATGGTTCAATCCTTCAAAAAGTCACTGATAAATCAGCTGAAAACACCGTGCAGAGGGCTTCTAAGCAACAACAAACGTCATTGTTTGGAGGCAATGTCAGAGGCTAACTTTTGGGAGAAAGCTTCGAGTGTCATCACACCGAGATCAATATTGCCCCGGGCGCGCACTGCGACGGTACCGGCTGCCATTTCCTTGTCACCCATGACGAGGATGTAAGGCAGCTTTTGCATTGTATGCTCGCGTATTTTATACGTAATTTTCTCGTTACGCAGATCCTTGCTCACCCTAAACCCTTGATTTTTCAGCTTTTTGACCACATCCAAGGCATATTCGGCCTGTGCATCGGTGATATTGAGCACCATCACCTGCTCCGGGGCCAGCCAAACCGGCAATGCACCGGCGTGCTGTTCAATCAAAATACCGATGAATCGCTCCAGACTGCCCACAATCGCCCGGTGCAACATGACCGGACGGTGCCGCGCGCCGTCCTCGCCGACATATTCAGCGCCCAGGCGATCGGGCATGGAGAAATCGACCTGTATGGTGCCGCACTGCCATTGGCGGCCGATGGCGTCCTTCAAGGTGTATTCGATTTTCGGGCCGTAAAAAGCGCCGTCTCCGGGGGAAATGATGTAATCGCAACCGGAGGCCTTCAGGCTTTGCATCAGCGCGTCTTCGGCCCGGTCCCAGCTTTCGTCCGAGCCTATGCGCTGAGCCGGTCGCGTGGCAATCTTGTAAATGATGTCGTTGAAACCGAAGTCTTTGTAGACTTTTTGTAACAGCGAGGTATAGGCCACGCATTCATCAAGGATTTGCGCTTCGGTACAAAAGATATGGCCATCGTCTTGGGTAAAGCCGCGTACCCGCATGATGCCATGCAGGCCGCCGGTGGGCTCGTTGCGATGGCATTGGCCGAATTCGCCGTAGCGCAAAGGCAGTTCGCGATAGCTTTTGATGCCCTGGTTGAAAATCAGAATATGCCCGGGGCAATTCATGGGCTTGAGCGCGTAGTCGCGTTTTTCCGACTCCGTGGTGAACATGTTCTCGCGGTACTTGTCCCAGTGACCCGTCTTTTCCCACAAGGTTTTATCCAGAATTTGCGGCGCTTTCACTTCCAGATAACCGTTGTCGCGGTAAACCTGACGCATGTATTGCTCGACCATTTGCCACAGCGTCCAGCCATTGGGGTGCCAGAACACCAAACCGGGTGCGTGGTCATCGATGTGGAACAAATCAAGTTCACGACCAAGTTTGCGGTGATCGCGTTTTTCAGCCTCTTCGAGTTGCGTTAAATACAACTGCAAATCTTCCTTGCTCGCCCAAGCCGTGCCGTAAATGCGTTGCAGCATTTCGTTTTTGCTGTCGCCGCGCCAGTAAGCACCGGCCACTTTCATCAACTTGAAATGCTTGAGTTTGCCGGTGCTGGGCACATGCGGGCCGCGACACAGGTCTTCAAACTCCCCTTCCCTGTACAAACTCACGTCTTCACCGGCGGGAATGCTGCCGATGATCTCGGCTTTGTAATGCTCACCCAGCGATTTGAAATAGGCCACAGCCTCATCGCGCGGCAAAACACGGCGCAACACCTGCTCATCCTTGGCAGCAAGTTCAGACATGCGTTTTTCAATCGCCACCAAATCCTCAGGGGTGAATGGGCGCTCAAAAGAAAAGTCGTAATAAAAACCGTTTTCAATCACAGGCCCAATGGTGACCTGCGCTTGCGGGAACATTGACTTGACCGCATAAGCCAGCAAGTGCGCCGTGGAGTGGCGTATCAATTCCAGACCTTCAGCGTCCTTGGCGGTCACGATGGACACACTGGCGTTTTGCGAAATGCTAAAGCCGGCATCGACCAGTTGGCCGTCAACCTTGCCGCCCAGCGTGGCTTTGGCCAATCCGGCGCCAATGGAAGCAGCGAGCTCGGCAACCGTGACCGTACCGGGGAATTCACGCAAAGAGCCGTCGGGTAATGTGATTTGAACCATGTGTTTGAAATTAAAAAGCGCGGAGGGCCGCGCTGTCATCTGTGGAATGTCCGTAATGAATCGATTTTCCCATAAAAAAAGCCCGGCCTAGACCGGGCTTTGTGAAGCAAACAATCTCAGTGGAATTGCTCTTCTTCGGTAGAGCCTGTCAGGGCTTTGACGCTGGATGAACCGCCTTGGATCACAGTGGTCACATCGTCGAAATAACCTGCGCCGACTTCCTGCTGGTGCGACACAAAGGTATAGCCTTGGTCGCGGGCAGCAAATTCAGGTTCTTGCACCATGTTCACGTAATGCTTCATGCCTTCGCCGTTGGCGTAAGCGTGTGCAAATTGGAAGGTGTTAAACCAGTTGATGTGAATGCCGGCCAAGGTGATGAACTGGTATTTATAGCCGAGCGCCGACAAGTCTTCCTGGAAAGAAGCGATTTGCTTGTCGTTCAAATTCTTTTTCCAATTGAACGATGGCGAGCAGTTGTAAGACAACAATTTACCGGGGCAGGCAGTGTGCACGGCCTGGGCAAATTCGCGGGCAAAACCGATGTCTGGCACACCCGTCTCACACCACACCAGATCGGCATAGGGAGCGTATGCCACGCCACGGCTGATGGCTTGCTCCAGACCGTTTTTGACACGGTAAAAACCTTCTTGCGTGCGCTCGCCTGTCAGGAAAGGCTTGTCGTTGGCATCGTGGTCTGAAGTGATCAAATTGGCCGCTTCTGCATCGGTGCGAGCCAGCACAATGGTGGGCACGCCCATGACATCAGCTGCAAAACGCGCAGCAATCAATTTCTCGCACGCTTCGTGCGTGGGAACCAGCACCTTGCCGCCCATGTGACCGCATTTTTTAACAGCCGCAAGTTGGTCTTCAAAATGCACACCGGCTGCGCCCGAGGCAATCATGTTTTTCATCAGCTCAAAGGCGTTCAAAACGCCACCGAAACCGGCTTCTGCATCTGCCACGATAGGCAGGAAATAGTCGATGAAATCTTTGTTGCCAGGCTCGATGCCACGGCCCCATTGAATTTCATCGGCGCGCTTGAACGTATTGTTGATACGGCGCACCATGGTCGGCACGGAATCGTAGGCGTACAAGGATTGATCCGGGTACATGGTCTCAGACGTGTTGCCGTCAGCTGCCACTTGCCAGCCTGACAAATACACCGCTTCCAGACCTGCTTTGGCCTGCTGCATGGCCTGCCCTGCGCTGATGGCACCGAAAGCATTCACATAGCCTTTTTTGGAACCGCCGTTGATCTTGTCCCACAGCTTTTCGGCGCCGCGTTGAGCCAGTGTGTGTTCGATGTGCATGCTGCCGCGCAAACGCACCACATCTGCGGCGCTGTAGCCGCGTTTCACGCCTTTCCAGCGGGGGTTGTCGGCCCAGTCTTTTTCAATGGCAGCGATTTGCTGTTCACGGCTTTGCGGTGTTTTGGACATGTTGGAACTCCTGAGTTGATTGAAATGATTGAGATCCGCCGCCAGCAGCCGATCAGAACTTTTATTTTATGTCTTATATAAGACATATTCAAGCTCTTGTGTCTTATAGATGAATATATTTTTCCAGCATGAAATCAAACACTTAGGAGGGTTTTGTAAGATTGAGTCAAAAAAATCGGTCTTGCTGAAAGAATAATTGATACACGAACGCCATTAATATTTCATATTATGAAAAATCATCCCGTTTTATGAAGAACGCAGGGCTGAATGCGTTGTCAGGGGGGGAATAAAAAACAAAAAGGGTAGAAAAATTCGAGTTTTCAGAGGAGAAATCGTGATTTTTGCTATGAAAAATCAGTTTTCTCCCTTAGGATACAGGTGCCGACAAAAGGTGAACCTAGCGGCATTTCAATCACTTCTAGAAGGAAAATGAAAATGGCAACTGCAAAAAAAGCGGCTAAAAAAACCGCAGTGAAAAAAGCTCCCGCAAAAAAAGCTGCTGTGAAAAAACCCGCAGCAAAAAAAGCTCCAGCGAAAAAAGCCCCCGCTAAAAAAGTAGCTGCTAAAAAAGCACCTGCTAAAAAAGCAGTGGCAAAAAAAGCACCAGCTAAAAAAGTAGCTGCTAAAAAGGCTCCCGCGAAAAAACGCACTCCCAATGCTGCATTCATGAAACCGTTGACACCTAGCGGTGCATTGGCAGCAGTCATCGGTTCAAGCCCGATGCCGCGCACTGAAGTTGTCAGCAAATTGTGGGTTTACATCAAGAAACACAATCTGCAAGACAAGGTCAACAAGCGCAACATCAATGCCGACGACAAACTCAAAGCAGTTTTCGGCAAAGCGCAAGTCACCATGTTTGAACTTGCCAGCCTGATCGGCAAACACCTGAGCTGATCGATTTTCTCGATCAACTGAAAAGGGCCGCAACAGCGGCCCTTTTTGTTTTGTGCCTTTTATGCCTTAGGTTTAACCGACGTAAATAAAAATTCACCCGGTGCGTGAATGGTGTTTACGCTGACAGATACCACATCTTCAGGCAGGAATTTACCTTCCAAAAGCAATTTTGAAAGAGGATTCTC
>CAISPG010000045.1 GCA_903887325.1 uncultured Burkholderiales bacterium
ACCACCGGCGTCACCTGCAATGCAATTTGCCCGGGCTGGGTACTCACCCCTTTGGTGCAAAAACAGGTTGACGCTAAAGCGCAATCTGCAAGCGTCTCGGTTGAACAAGCGACCCGCATGCTGCTCAGCGAAAAAGAGCCGTCCATGCAATTCACCACCCCCGAAGAACTTGGACAACTGGCGGTGTTCCTGTGTTCAAGTGCAGGCAATAACGTGCGCGGTGTTGCCTGGAACATGGACGGTGGTTGGACGGCGCAATGAATGATGTAAGCCCCATCAACAAAACGATGGATGCTTGTTTGATTGTTATTCAGTTCATCAAAAAGTAAGCGCTAATCTATTGCTAAGCGTGCAGTGCTGTTTTATCTTTCAGCACATGAAAAAACATATTCATAACCCCGAATCACAGGCTTTCGCCGCCCGGCTTCGCCACGCCATGAAGGAAGCCGGCCTGAAGTCTTCTGCCACCCAGCTCGCTGATGCGTTCAATATGCGCTATTGGGGAGATGGCATCACGCCGCATGCGGCGCGTAACTGGATGATAGGTGCATCCATTCCCAAGCAGGACAAACTCAAAACCTTGAGTGACCTGTTGCAAATCAGTCCGCATGACTTGTTGTTCGGGCCGCAAACCTCGTCTATGCCTTTGAACGAACCCTCGCAAACCCAGAGCATGGGCATGTGTGACACCGAAATGATGCGTCAGTTCATGAGGCTCAATGCCGAACACAAACGCATGGTGAGGCACTGGGTGAAACTCGCCTATTTGTCCGAGAAGAACGGCGGTGCTAACAACACCATCCCCCTCAGCGACAACCCGGGTTCAGTCAGTTGAGCACAGCAGCACAATTGCCTGTGCTTCTATAGATTGGCCCTGCCCCACCGGCCCCAGCTTTTCTGCGGTCTTGGCTTTGATATTGATTTGAGTGACAGTCAAAGCCAATCCCGCAGCTATTTGCTCACGCATGGCGGGGATGTGCAGTGCCAGCTTAGGTGCCTGGGCTATCACCGTGCTGTCCAGGTTTTGTATGCGCCAGCCTTTTTCTTTGAGTAAGGCCGCGCATGCAGCCAGCAGCACCAGCGAGTCTGCATTTTTCCAGCGTACATCCGTGTCGGGGAAATGCGTGCCTATGTCGCCCAGCCCGGCAGCGCCAAGCATGGCGTCAATGATGGCGTGCAATAAAACATCTGCATCCGAATGGCCGAGCAAGCCCAGGTGATAAGGGATATGCACTCCGCCGATCAGCAAGCGGCGACCGGGTACCAGCGCATGCACATCCCAGCCCTGACCGATACGCATTTGAGCTTGCGTCATGGTGTTGTCTCCTGCGGCTTTGCGGCAACGGTTGAACGGCTGGCCAGCACAGCCTCGGCCAGTTGAATGTCTTCAGGGTAAGTGACCTTGAAATTGAAAGCGGCCGCGCTGACCAACCTGGGTTGCCGCCCCATGGCCTCGATGGCCGAGGCTTCATCAGTCACCTGGTCACTTGCATGAAGCAATGCTTGCGTGAGCGCTGAGTGCCGGAACATTTGCGGGGTTTGCGCCAGCCATTTACCGCTGCGTGACAGCGTGGACACCACGCGATCCTTGTCTGCGATTTTCAAAGTATCCGGCACAGGCAAGGCCAGCAATCCGCCTACCTCGTCGTATTGGCAAGCCAGCCACAGCTTCTCAATCAAAGCGGGCGTCAACAGACAACGCGCGGCGTCGTGCACCATCACCCATTCATTTTCTTTGACACCATGTTGTTGCAAAGCGCGCAAACCGGCCAGCACGCTTTGCGCGCGTGTTGCGCCACCGGTAGGACTGATGACAAACCGTTCTTGTGGGTATTGCTGTATGACTTCGGCCATTTCCCGATCTTGCGGGGCCACCACGATGACGCCTTGCCCCAGCCCGGGCAAGGCTGCAAATGCGCGCAAGGTGTGCACCACCATGGGAACGCCTGCCAGCGGCAGGTATTGCTTGGGCGAGGCCGCACCGGCCCGGCTGCCGCTGCCGGCACAAGGAATCACCACGTGAAATCGGGAATGAGATAAGAGGGTCACAAGGGGTTAAGGCCAAGGTTAAAAACAAGCGGTCGTCGCCCCATTCTAGAATCAGCACTGTTCACCCCCGTTTGCCTGCATCCGGGGGTGTTTGCCATGCCGGTTCCATTCAAATTCATGCAGTTACCTGATTTAGCCGTCTCCAAACGTTTTAACCTGAGCAAACCACCCGGTTCTGCGGATACGGCCTTGTTGTCGGCGCTGATAGACCGTGAACTCGCACAAGGCCGCAGACTGGCCATCTTCACCGCCGACGCCTTTGATGCCCAGCGACTGCTTGATGAATTGCCGTTTTTCTCTCCGGACGCTCGCTGCGTGTTGTTTCCCGACTGGGAAACCCTGCCTTATGACGGTTTCTCGCCGCACCAGGACTTGATCAGCGAAAGACTGGCCACGCTGTGGCGCATTTCCCAGGGCGACGCCGATGTGATTCTGGTGCCTGCCACCACCGCGCTGTATCGCTTGGCGCCCCCGGCGTTTCTGGCGGCCTACACATTTCACTTCAAGGTCAAGCAAAAGCTGGACGAAGCGCGATTGAAATCGCAACTGACCTTGGCCGGTTACAGCCACGTGAACCAAGTCATCAGCCCGGGTGAATACACCGTGCGCGGCGGCCTCATCGATTTGTTTCCCATGGGTTCGCTGGTGCCTTACCGGGTCGATTTGTTTGATGACGAAATCGACTCGATACGCACCTTCGACCCGGATACGCAGCGCAGCCTGTACCCGGTGCCCGAAGTGCGCTTGCTCCCTGGGCGTGAATTTCCCATGGACGATGCAGCGCGTGTTTTGTTTCGCAGTCGCTGGCGCGAAATGCTGGACGGCGACCCGACTCGCAGCCGTTTGTACAAGGACATAGGCAACGGCGTGGCCACGGCCGGCATTGAATACTACTTGCCGCTGTTTTTTGAAGAGACCGCCAGCGTGTTTGATTACCTGGGCGAGCAAGCCGTGGTGGTGATGCACGGCGACATTGAACCGGTGCTCACCCGTTTCGGCCAGGACGCGCAAGAGCGGTTCCGGCTGGCACAAGGCGACGCCGAGCGCCCGGTATTGCCGCCGGCTCAATTGTTTTTGAATACCGAGCAGTTTTTCACCGCAGCCAATGAACACGCTGTGTTGAGCATTCGCCCGGCAGCGCAAATTCAAGCCCTGCCCTGGGTTGAGAGCCTGCCGCTGATGACGGTGGAACGCGGTGCCGCAGAACCGCTGTTGAAATTGACGCAGCGCCAGCAAAGCAGCGGACAGCGCTTGCTGGTACTGGCTGAATCTGAAGGCAGGCGCACCAGCTTGCTGGATTTTTTGACCGGCTCAGGAATACAGCCCCGGGTGTTTGACAGCTTGCAGGAATTCATAGAAAGCAGCGACGCATTCGGCATGGCTGTCAGCCAGTTGCACACCGGTTTTGCCTGGCTGGAAAACGGCATAGATCTGGTCACTGAAACCGAATTGTTCGCTGCTGGCCCCACGCTCAGACGCAGGCGCAAGCAAGAAGAAGTCAGTGATGTTGAATCGCTGATACGCGATTTGTCTGAATTGCAAGTCGGCGACCCGGTGGTCCACAGTTCGCACGGCATAGGCCGGTACCGGGGCCTGGTCAACATGGACATGGGTCAGGGCGTGGACGACAAAGGCCAGCCTATGTTGCAGGAGTTTTTGCATCTGGAATACGACGATGAGGCCACTTTGTACGTGCCTGTCAGCCAATTGCATTTGATCAGCCGCTACAGCGGCATGAACCCGGAATCGGCTCCTTTGCACCGATTGGGCTCAGGTCAGTGGGACAAAGCCAAGCGTCGTGCCGCCGAACAAGTGCGGGATGCTGCCGCTGAATTACTGAACATTTATGCCAGACGCGCGGCCAGACAAGGCCATGCTTTTCGCTACAGCGCCAACGATTACGAAACATTCGCCACCGATTTCGGTTTTGAAGAAACCGCCGATCAGCGCGCCGCCATACACGCCGTGGTGCAAGACATGATCAGCCCGCGACCGATGGACCGATTGGTCTGCGGTGATGTGGGTTTCGGCAAAACCGAAGTCGCTTTGCGTGCGGCCTTTGTGGCTGTCATGGGCGGCAAACAAGTCGCCATACTCGCGCCAACCACGTTGCTGGCCGAACAGCATTTCCAGACCTTGACCGACCGCTTCTCGAAGTGGCCGGTGAAGATCGCCGAGCTCAGCCGTTTTCGTTCGGCCAAAGAAATCAAACAAAGCATTGAAGGCCTGGCACTGGGCAATATCGACATCGTCGTTGGCACACACAAACTGCTGAGCGAGTCGGTCAAATACAAGGACTTGGGATTGCTGGTCATCGACGAAGAACACCGCTTCGGCGTCAAGCACAAAGAAACTTTGAAAGCCTTGCGCGCCGAAGTCGATGTGTTGACGCTTACCGCCACACCGATTCCGCGCACCTTGGGTATGGCGCTTGAAGGCATGCGCGACCTGAGCGTGATTGCCACCGCGCCGCAGCGACGTTTGTCCATCAAAACGTTTGTGCGCAGCGAAGACAACGGCGTCATTCGCGAAGCCGTGTTGCGCGAACTCAAACGCGGCGGCCAATGTTATTTTTTACACAATGAAGTCGAGACCATACAAAACCGGCTCGAGCGTTTGCAGGAGTTGATACCGGAAGCCCGCATTGCGATTGCCCACGGCCAGATGCCCGAGCGGGATCTGGAAAAAGTCATGCGCGATTTTGTGGCCCAGCGTTTCAATATCCTGCTTTGTTCGACCATCATTGAAACCGGTATTGATGTGCCTACGGCCAACACCATTTTGATGAGCCGCGCCGACAAATTCGGCCTTGCTCAATTGCACCAACTGCGCGGGCGTGTTGGCCGCAGTCACCACCAGGCATATGCGTATTTGCTGGTACCCGACATTCAAGGTCTGACCAAACAAGCCAGCCAACGCTTAGACGCTATTCAGCAAATGGAAGAACTCGGCTCGGGTTTTTACCTGTCTATGCATGACCTGGAAATACGCGGCGCGGGCGAAGTGCTGGGCGACAACCAAAGCGGCAATATGCAGGAAGTGGGTTTTCAGCTCTACAACGAAATGCTGGCCGAAGCGGTGCGTGCGTTGAAAAACGGCGAAGAACCAGATTTGCTCAGCCCCTTGCAAGTCACCACCGAAATCAATTTGCACGCACCCGCTTTGCTGCCGGATGATTACTGCGGCGATGTGCATTTGCGCTTATCGTTTTACAAGAAACTGGCGACCGCCAAAACCCAGGATCAAGTTGACGCATTGATGGAAGAGCTGATAGACCGTTTCGGCAAATTGCCCAGCCAAACCCAAACCTTGATTGATTCGCACCGCTTGCGGGTGCTGGCCAAGCCTTATGGTGTGGCCAAAGTGGACGCAGCGCCCGGCGTCATTTTGATCAACTTCAAACCGAATGCCCCGGTGGACGGCATGCGCATCATTCAACTGGTGCAAAAAAACAAACACATCAAGCTTGCAGGCAACGACAAATTGCGTATTGAAAAAGAAATTGCTGACGTGAAAGACCGGGCGCAAATGGTCAGAGACATTCTGCGCTCTCTCGGCGACCCGCTGGCACCTGCACCTAAGAAAGCTGCCGCATGAACAGCTTGCGCGAACACAGCCCCGGACTCTGGACGCAAAACCTGCCCTCTTCGCTTGCGTTGTGCGACTACAAACTGATTGCGTTTGACATGGACTCAACACTCATCAATATCGAGTGCATAGATGAAATGGCCGCGGTAGTCGGGCGTCAGCTAGAGGTATCGGCCATCACCGAGGCAGCCATGCGCGGGGAAATCGCCGACTACAAAGACAGTTTGCGTAGGCGTGTGGCTTTGCTCAAAGGCGCTCCTGCGGGTGTGATGCAGCAAGTGTTTGAACAGCGCCTTCAACTTAATGCGGGCGTGAAAAATCTGATCGCGCAATGCCAGCAAGCTGGTTTAACCACGCTTATTGTCAGCGGCGGCTTTGACTATTTCACCGGCAAGTTGCAAGCCATGCTTGGTATTGATGACACGCGCAGCAACAAGTTGGAAATCATTGACGGCGTGTTAACCGGTCGCTTAATGGATCAGGACTGGGGAGATATTTGCGATGGTGAAGAAAAAAAACGCATGGTGCAAGCCACCAGCGCCAGGCTCGGCATCAGCTCCACGCAATGCATAGCAGTTGGCGACGGCTCCAACGATGTGCCCATGATGCAATGGTGCGGTTTGTCAGTGGCTTACCAGGCCAAGCCCAAGGTCAGGCAGCAAGCCAACATCGTGATTGACAGCGGTGGGCTAGACCGCTTGCTGGAAGTGATTCAGCCGTGAATCAATGCAGCGCAGCGTAAATTGCTTGCGCCAACTCCAGCGAAATACCTTCTACCGTGCACAGGTCTTGAACGCTGGCGTCGCCCACGCCGCGCACACCGCCGAAGCGTTGCAACAGTTTGGCGCGCTTGCGCGGGCCGACGCCGGGTATTTCTTCTAAGCTGCTGGAACCGGTTCTGACCTTAGCGCGTTTGGCGCGCATGCCGGTGATCGCAAAACGATGCGCTTCGTCCCGTATTTGCGCCACCAGCATCAGCGCGGCTGAATCTTGGGTCAGCGTGAGCTTGTTTCTTCCATCGGCAAACACCAGTTCCTCTAAGCCGACTTTGCGGCCTTCGCCTTTTTCCACACCGACCAGCCTGGAGATATCCAAATCCAATGCTTCAAACACAGACTTGGCCATGCTGATCTGGCCTTTGCCGCCGTCGATCAACACCAGATCGGGAAACTTGGCTTCACCCGCGCGCACAACTTCAGCGAGTTTGGTGTAACGCCGGGTCAGCACTTGGCGCATGGCGGCATAGTCGTCGCCGCCGGTGATGTCTTCAATGTTGTAGCGCCGGTACTGCGCGGCCTGCATTTGGTGGTGATGAAACACCACACAAGAAGCCTGTGTGGCTTCGCCTGCCGTGTGTGAAATATCAAAGCATTCGATCAAAAAACTGTCCAGATCTTCGGGAGCCAGATCCAGCGCATCGATCAAGGCGCGGGTGCGCGATTGCTGAGAGCCCTCTTCGGCCAGCAAGCGAGTAAGTTTGATGGCTGCGTTTTGCTGCGCCATTTCCAGCCAGGCTTTGCGTTGTTCGCGAGGTTGATGGATCACATGCAGTTTGATCCCGATTTGTTCACTCAAAGCACGCACCAGACCTTTGTCCACCGCATGGCTGGTGATCAAAGTAGGCGGCGCTGCGATATCCAGGTAATGCTGGCTTATGAAGGCTTCCAGCACTTCGACGGGTTCTGCGTTGTCCACGTGGGTCGGGAAATACGGGCTGTCGCCCAAATGCCTGCCGCCTCTGACCATGGCCAGGTTCACACAGGCTTTGCCGCCTTGCACCAGCACGGCCAAAATATCTACATCGCGATCGTCCACCGAATCCACCGATTGCTGGTGCAGCACTTTGGACAAAGCGTTGATCTGATTGCGCACATCTGCGGCAGCTTCAAACTCCAATACATCTGCGTGCGCCATCATGCGGGTTTCCAGCGACTTCATGACTTCGCGGGTGCGCCCGTCGAGCAACTCACACGCGCTTTGCACATCTTGCTGGTAAGCCTGCTCGCTGACCAGACCGACGCAAGGCGCGGAACAGCGTTTGATCTGGTGCAACAAACAAGGACGGGTACGGTTTCTGAACACCGTGTCTTCGCAAGTGCGTAATCGGAATACTTTTTGCAAAAGCTGTATGGCTTCGCGCACCGCCCACACACTGGGATACGGGCCGAAGTAATCGTGCTGCTTATCAACTGCGCCACGGTAGTAAACCACGCGTGCAATCGCTTTGGGAGCAGGATGCCCCAATGCATCAGGGTCGGCGGCCTTGGCACGGGTGATTTTCAAATACGGGTAACTTTTGTCGTCGCGGAATAAAATGTTGTAGCGCGGCTTGAGGCTTTTGATTAAATTATTTTCCAGCAGCAAGGCCTCGGCCTCGGACCTGACCACGGTGGTTTCCATGCGGGAAATTTTGGACACCATGTGTCCTATGCGCGTGCCGTCGTGGGTTTTTTGAAAATAACTGCTGACGCGTTTTTTCAAATGGTTGGCTTTGCCGACGTAAAGCACCTGGCCTTCAGCGTCATAGTATCTGTAGACGCCGGGCAAAGAGGGCAAGGCCGCCACTTGCGACAACAACGCCGGCGAAAAAACCGGTTTGTTGTCATCCGGTTGCCCGGGCGAACCGGTGACTGATGTCACAGCGAAATTACCATTGCCCGGTGTTAGGCATGCTGGCCCAAGGCTCGGCCGGTGGCAAAGGCTGACCGGCTTGCAGCAATTCAACAGACACGTTATCCGGTGACCGGACAAAAGCCATGTAGCCGTCGCGCGGCGGTCTGAGTATGGTCACGCCGTGTTGTTGCAAACGTTCGCAGGTGGCGTAAATATTGTCGACTGCATAAGCGAGGTGACCAAAATTGCGTCCGCCTTGCAAGGCTTCAGCATCCCAGTTGTAAGTCAATTCCACTTGAGCCGAACTGTCTCCAGGTGCAGCGAGAAACACCAGCGTGAATCTGCCGGCGGGCACTTCTTTGGAACGTAAAACTTCCAGGCCCAAGGCATCACGGTAAAACTTCAAAGAGGCATCAAGGTCAGTGACCCGGACCATGGTGTGCAAATAGCGCATAGAAAATACCGTTGATCAAGTTATCTAAACTTTAACGCATAGCGCAGCAGCCAGAGCGCTCAGCGGATTAAAGTTTGCTTTTGTCTTGAGCCGCCTTGAGGGCTTGCGTCGCCACATCCTCCAGCCAGCCTAAATCCACCTGGCTGTGGGCTTCGCAAAAAAACCAGGGTTCGCGCGAATCGGGTTCAAGCATCACGCCGCGATCTATCAATTCCCAGGCGAACAGGTTGTACAAACGGCTGTCGGTCTTGCGCCAGTCACGGTAAGTTTGCGGGACATCCGGCGTGAAATGAATGCCCAGCATGGCCGGCGGTCCGGCAAATGCGTGAGCGACACCAGCGCGCGTGAAGACTGCTGACAATATATTTTTAATCCGCGTACCCGCCTCATCCACGGTTTTCAATGCATCCGTGTTGGCCAGAATATCCAAGGTCGCATGCGCCGCGCTCAAACCCACCAGATTGGCGGTGTAAGTGCCGCCGTGCACCACCGCGCCCTTGTTCGAGCCTATGACGTCCATCACCGCTGCTCGTCCGCCGAAGGCGGCCACCGGATAGCCATTGCCCATGGCTTTGGCATAAGTAGTGAGGTCGGCGTAAATGCCGTACAAAGACTGAGCGCCGCCCTTGGCTACGCGAAACCCGGATTTGACCTCGTCGATCAACAACAGAGTGCCGTTTTGATCGCACAAGTCCCGCAAACGCTGCAACCACGCTTGGCTGGCAGAAATACTGCCTGCGTTGCCGATGATGGGTTCGAGCAGCACACACGCCAGTTGATCTGAACGCTGCTTGAATAAATTTTCAAGCGCCTCAAAATCATTCAGACCGATGATGTCGACCAGGTCTCTGGCCTTGGCGGGAATGCCTGCACCAAAGGGAATCACCGCAGGCGCGTGTGTGTCAGAGGCCTGCCAGTTTTCAATATCGGATTTCCACATCAATTCGTCGTACAAACCGTGAAAACTGCCTTCTACCAGCGCAATGCGGTCGCGCTTGGTGAAACCTCTGGCAGTGCGTACCGCACCCATCACCGCCTCGGTACCTGAATTGGCAAAACGCATTTTGTCTATATGCGGGCACATGGCCTTGATTTGCTTGACCACTTCAATGTCCAGCTCCGTAGCAAATCCAGTCAACGTGCCGGACTGCTTGATTTGGCGAATGACTGCGTCATCGACGCGCGCGTCCTGGTAACCCAGAATGACCGGGCCGTAGCCCAGGCGGAAATCCACATAGGTTTTGCCGTCGCTGTCGGTCAAGCGGCAACCACTGGCGGTTTGAATAAACATGGTGCGATCGTCGCCCCAATAACGGTAGTTTTCTGCCACACCTTGCGGCATGTGCAAATGCGCTTCAGTCATCAGTTGCTGCTGCTTCATGGCTAACTCTTTTGGTCAGCAACCGGTCTGAGGTAATGACCGACCTGGTCTTCCAGCAACTTAACCACATGCAACTCCGCTGCGTCAGCGCCGTAAACAGATTTGGCTTTTTCAAACAAAGCCAAAGCGTGCGCGCCCATGGGCAGGCTATAGCCCTGCAGATGCGCTATGTCATTGATCAAGACCAAATCTTTGCAACACAAGGCCAGTGAAAAACTCGGGTCGTAATGTCCGGCAAAGATAGAAGGCACGTCGTGTTCTGCCACCCAGCTGTTACCGGCGCTGGACTTGATCGCTTCCCACACCGTGTTCAATGGAATGTCTGCTTTGGCACCCAGCATCAAAGCTTCGCCAATCGTGGCCGCACTGACAAACCACAAAAGATTGGTAAGCAATTTCACCGTGGCACCGTTGCCGACTTTGCCGACATGAAATATTTTTTCGCCTATGACATCGAAAATCGGCTTGTGCTTTTCAAATGCAGCCAATGAACCGCCGACAAAAATAGACAACTTACCAAGCGCAGCAAAATCCACCGCATTCGTCACCGGCGCTTCCAGATAGTCAATTTGTTTTTGGCTTGACACATCGACCAATTGCTTGATCAGTTCTACCGAGCTGGTGGTGGAGTCAATCACAGTGGTGCCGGACTTTAAATGCGCCAGCACACCGTCGTCACCCAACATGACCTGCGCGACCTGCGGCGGACCGGGCAATGAAACCATGACGACTTCAGCCTGTTGCACCGCCGACTGCAAGCTGTCCGCCACTTGCGCGCCTGCGGCCTGCAAGTTGCGGGTTTTGCTTGGGTCGAGATCAAACACGGTCACGCCGTAGCCTGCCTTGATGAGGTTTAACGCCATGGGATTGCCCATATTGCCTACGCCGATGAAAGCCAATGCAGGTTTGCTGCTCATGCTTTCACAAAGCTCTGAAATTGCGGCAAGACCTGCGACCCCGGCTGGTGCTTGAAGCCGAATGAACCAAGCAAATCCAGCGCCTCGGCAAACGAATAGGTTCTGTAATCTATGCGCTGCGCCATCAGTTGCTCTTCACCGTCGTGCAAAAAATAATGCTTGGTGAACCCGTGCTCTATCGGCTGTATGGTTTGCGAATACACATAGCCGTTGGTGATCGGACTTTGGTAATCCCGGTGCGGCCCTTGCACGCCGAGTAACAAACGGCCTTTGGACTGCACATGACCGGCCACCTTGGACAAACCATCGAGATTCGACTGCGCATCGTAGATATGGCTGACCAGAAACGGTTCGTTGACACCATCCATCACAAAGTACCAGACCCCGCCGTAGGAAAACGCCAGATCGTATTGCTTGCGCAATGACAGCGCGGTCACATTTTGATGCTCGAGTTGCACATGGCCGAATTTATCCAGACGCTTTTTGGCAATGGCCAACATGGCTTCGGTCAAGTCAAAGCCGGTGATAGCAATGTCTTTTTTTCTGCCGGCCAGTTCTTCGAGTATCAAGCCGGTGCCGCAACCGATTTCAAGTACCTGGTGAAAGTCACCGCTGGCAAGCAGTTCATTAACTATTTTTTGATAGTCGTAATAGCCGGATGTCATGATTAGGTAATAATAACCCGACATATTCGTGTAATCGCCCATTGTTTTCCTCGAATTGAATACATATTCCGAGTAACCGGTCATTCAAAAAACTAAACCGATACTTTTGACCAGGCATATCAGCATGTCATAGCGCCGGGACTTGGCGCATAATTTCCCATGGACAAACCAATCTCATGCACTTACTGCTCGCTGGCCCCGGCCCGCATCGTTGACGAAAGCGCTTTGTCAATTGCCTTCAACGATGTCTTCCCTGTCTCGCCGGGTCACACTCTCATCATTCCGCGCAGGCATACTGCCTCGTTTTTCGATTTAACCAATCAGGAACGCGAAGACATGATGGCCTTGATGATGCGTGTGAAAAACAAGCTTCAAACTGAATTCAATCCGCAAGGATTCAATATCGGCGTCAACGAAGGTTTTTCCGCAGGTCAGACCGTGATGCACACCAATATGCATCTGATTCCCCGCTTCAAGGGCGATGTGCCAGACCCGCGCGGCGGCATACGCTGGCTGTTCCCGGACAAAGCGGTTTTCTGGGACAAGAAAGCCGAAATTCCTGATGCTGGCAATGCCAAACCCTGAAACTTGAAAACGCTGACACCATGAAAAAAACCTTTTCTATCGCTGCCTCATTGCTCACTTTCGCCACCGCTGGCTTGTTCCTGCACGGCTGTACCCAAGAGCAGCAAAACAAAATCGGGCGCGGTATCCAAAACTGGACCGGCACCGACGGTGTGCTGGAAATTTATGCAGGCGACAAACTGGTACGGCGGTTTTTAAAAGTCGACAAGCTGAGCACGGCTTTGGGCACCGACGACGGCAAACCGCGCGAATACCGTTACGGCTACGGCTACCTAGATGAAAACCTGAACATGCAAGTCGACCCGAATGAAAAAAAGGTTTACTTCGAAATCAGCAATTATTCAAACATCGTCTTTTTTGAAAACCCGCACTGATCAGTCCTTTGGGCTCCAGGATGGTTTGCGCTTGTCCAGAAAAGCCTGAAAGCCTTCCTGCGCCGTGTCATCCATCATGTTGCAAGCCATGGTCTGACCGGCCAATTGGTAGGCGGCCGAGATGCCCATTTCCAGTTGCTTGTAAAAAAGCGCTTTGCCCATTCTCACGGCAGGTTCGGGTTTGGCGCTGATCTTTAAGCACAGCTTCAACACAGTATCTTCAAGTTGCTCCAAAGGCACGCTGTGGTTGATCAAGCCGCGTTCAACCGCCAGCGGCGCATCGATAAAGTCACCGGTCAACAGCATTTCCATGGCCTGCTTGCGGTGCATATTGCGGCTCAAACCCACGCCCGGGGTCGAACAAAACAAACCGTAATTGATGCCGGATACAGCAAACTTAGCGCTGTCGGCGGCGACAGCCAGGTCGCACATGCTGACCAACTGGCAACCGGCAGCCGTGGCAATCCCTTGCACTTGGGCCACCACCGGTTGCGGCAACTGCTGAATCTGCATCATCACTTTGGAACACAAGGCAAACAGCTCGGTGTAATAAGCCTGATCGGGGTGACTGCGCATTTCACGCAAATCGTGACCGGCGGAAAACGCCTTGCCCTGGGCCGCCAGTATCACCACACGGCAACCGGCCTCGGCGCTGATGCCGGTCAAGGCCGCTTGCAAAGATTGCAGCATCTCTGTCGACAAGGCATTGAAGCTATCGGGTTTGTTCAACACCAGACGCACTATGCCCGGCGTCGGGTTTTCGGTGATCACCATAGGTTGGGCATGTGCTTGCATGGTGTATCTTCTCCTTGAATGGATATCTGTTGATGAAATTAGCTCTATTGTGATGCAACAACCCCCGGTCATTCAGTTGTCTGTCTCCGACCCTTTGCCCGCACCTGAACTGGCCTGGGGCAAACACACGGTAGCGCCCGGACTGCTGGCCATAGGCGGTGGTCTGGCCTTGCCGCGCCTGTTGCAAGCCTACGGCCAGGGTTGTTTTCCCTGGTACAGCGACGGTCAGCCGGTGATGTGGTGGTGTACTGATCCGCGCATGGTGTTGCCTTGTGATGAATTCAAACTGCACCGCTCATTGCGCAAAATCCTGTTGCACATGCTGGCCGAGGGTTCGCTGCAAATCCGCATGAACCATGATTTTGAAGCGGTGATAAATCACTGTGCGCGTTCGCCGCGCCCGGGTCAGTCAGGCACCTGGATAGTCAAGGACATGGTGCAAGCCTATGTGCAACTGCACCGCGCGGGCTATGCACACAGCGTGGAAGCCTGGGTCAATGGCCGCCTGACCGGCGGTCTGTACTGCATTGCGCTGGGACGCGCGGTGTTCGGCGAGTCCATGTTCAGTTTGCAGAGCAACGGCTCCAAACTGGCGCTGGCCGCGCTCATCAGCTTTTGCAAAGCGCATCAGGTGAAGTGGGTGGATTGCCAGCAGAAAACCTCGCATCTGGCCAGCCTGGGCGCCCGCGAAATCAGCCGCCGGGACTTTCTGGAGTCCTTGGCTCAGGCAAAGACCCTGACGCCCATGCAGTGGGAATACCAGCCTATATACTGGGATCAGATACTGAATCAAAGCAGCTGAACGTGACCCACCTCAAGGATTTACCGCTTCAATCTTTGCAGTTTTACGCCACTGCGCCCTACCCTTGCAGTTACCTGGACGACAGGCAAGCCAGGTCACAGGTCGCCACCCCCAGCCACCTGATTCACAACGACACTTATTCAGAACTGGTAGCCAAAGGCTTTAGACGCAGCGGTTTGTTCACTTACCGGCCGTATTGCGACGGCTGCCGGGCTTGCGTGCCATTGCGCATAGTGGCTGAACAGTTTCAGCCCAACCGCAGCCAGCGCCGTACTCAAAAACAACATGCGGCACTGACCGCGCAGATTTGCGAATTGACCTATGTGCCCGAGCATTACGACTTGTACTTGCAATACCAGACCGGCAGACACGCAGGCGGCGGCATGGACCAGGACAGCGTCGAGCAATACACCCAGTTTCTGCTGCAAAGCCGGGTCAATTCGCGCCTGGTGGAATTCCGCGACCCGCCCTTGCAGGACGGCAGCCCCGGCACATTGCGCATGGTCTCCATTCTGGATGTGCTGAATGACGGTTTGTCTGCGGTGTATACGTTTTTTGACCCGCTTGCCCGATCGGGCCTGGGTACTTTTTGCGTGCTCTGGCAAATCGATCAGGCGCGCAGACTCGGCCTGCCCTATGTTTACCTCGGCTATTGGATAGCGCAAAGTCCCAAAATGGATTACAAGGCCTTGTTCAACCCGCACCAATTGCTGATCGATGGCCAGTGGCGTGAAGCCTGAAGCTGTGGGGCTTAAAATCCCGTCATGCGAAATTCCGATGACGATATAACTCGCACCCCTTCCATACAAGTATTGGAGCGGATGTTCACTTTGATGAATGAGCTGGCAGCCAGAGAAGGCACAACCACGCTCAAAGACATCAGCGAAAAGACCGGGCTGCACCCCTCGACAGCCCACCGTATTTTGAACGACCTGGTCAGTGGCCGCTTTGTCGACAGACCGGAACCGGGCCACTACCGCCTGGGCATGCGCTTGCTGGAGTTGGGCAACTTCGTCAAAGCCCGTCTGAATGTGCGCGACGCCGCGCTCAAACCCATGCGCGAATTGCATCAAATGATTCAGCAACCGGTGAACCTGAGCGTGCGCCAGGCCGACGAAATCGTTTATGTTGAACGCGCCTACAGCGAGCGCTCCGGCATGCAAGTGGTACGCGCCATAGGCGGGCGGGCCCCGCTGCACCTGACCTCGGTGGGCAAATTATTTCTGGCGGCTGATGAGGCTGCACGTGTGCGCGCCTATGCGACCAAAACCGGTTTGAGCGGCCATACCCGCAACAGCATCACGCAATTAGCCGCTTTGGAAAAGGAACTGGCTAAAGTGCGCCAAAACGGTTTTGCCAGAGATAACGAAGAACTTGAACTCGGGGTACGTTGCATGGCCGCCGGTATTTACGACGACCAGTCCAAGCTGATTGCAGGCTTGTCTATTTCAGCACCGGCTGACCGGCTGGACGAAGGCTGGCTGGCCAAACTTCAAGCCACCGCCAGTCATATATCGATCTCACTGGGCTTCTGGGCAGAATGACAAGCCGTCTGCCGCTGTCAGCGGTTTCAGGTTTGCGGCTGCACTGCCGGGTGACGCAGTTCTACCCAGCGGCGCACGCGTTCTGCGTCTGCAATGCGACTGAATTTACCGGCTGAATCCAAAAACACCATGACCAGTTTGCGACCGGCGATTTTGGCTTGCATGACCAGGCATTGACCGGCTTCAGAGATATAGCCGGTTTTTTGCAAATCTATGCTCCATTGCGGGTTGGTCACCAGGCGGTTGGTCGACTTGTATTTCAAGGTGTGGTTTCCGACTTCGACTGCTGTGCCGCCGGAGGTGGTCAATTCGCGCAAGATGGGGTCGTTGGCCGCATAAGCGACCAGCGTTGCCAGGTCTTTGGCAGAAGACTGGTTTTTGCTGGACAAGCCGGTAGGTTCGGCGTAGTTGGTGTCGCCCATGCCCAGTTGTTTGGCCTTGTTGTTCATCTGGCTGATGAATGCGGTCAAGCCTTGCGGGAAGGTACGGCCTAGTGCGTGAGCAGCGCGGTTTTCGCTGGACATGAGAGCCAAGTGCAGCAATTCGCCGCGTGTCAATGTGGTGCCCGGGCGCAAACGCGAACTGCTGCCTTTTTCCATGTCCACGTCTTCGCTGGTGATGGTGATGGGTTCGTCCATGGTGAGATTGGATTCGCGAATCACCAAACCTGTCATCAGCTTGGTGATGGAGGCAATGGGAAGAATGGCGTTGTCATTTTTGCTGAGCAAGACTTCTTGTGTGTCCTGGTCGATGACATAGGCGACGCTGGATTTGAGTGACAACTCGTCGCTGCTGCCGTGCAGACCGGCGATCTTGCCGAAAGAAGGACGGGCCGGTGCTTCAGCGCGGACGCGCAGCTTGGCCTTTTTGCGGCCGGTTGTCATTTTGACTGCCGACTTTTTGCCTGCCACTGTATGCGGGCGGGCGAAAGAAGCGGTTGAAAACAGCGCCAGGCTCAAAGCCGTGGCAGCAACAATCAGGTAGGGGCGAAAAATTTTCAAAAGACTGTCCTTGTCCGGTGTAAGAACCGATTCACCCGAGTTTAAGCCTATTTGAAAAATCTGGCAATATCAAAGACTTGCATGTCATTTTTAAAGCACTCAGGGTTTTCAATGAATCAAAAGGGATTCATTTTGACTCAACCCTGGGCTGCCACACGCTCCGCCTTGCTTTGCAACTTGTTCAGGGCGCTCAAATAGGCCTTGGCGGAAGCCACCACGATGTCAGGATCCGCGCCCACACCGTTGACGATGCGACCGTTGTTTTGCAACCGCACTGTGACTTCACCTTGGCTTTCAGTCGAACCGCTGATGGCGTTGACAGAATACAAAACCATTTCCGCACCGCTTTGCACGTGTTTTTCAATCGCTTTGAGCGAGGCATCAACCGGGCCGTTGCCGCCTGATTCACACGACACCTCTTTGCCCGCGTCTGTGAAGACGATGGAGGCATGCGGTTGCTCACCGGTTTCGCTGCGCTGCGACAGTTTGACAAAGGTGAACACATCGTCGTCGTGCGACACGCTTTCTTCGCTGACCAGAGCAAGAATGTCTTCGTCAAAAATTTCGCTCTTTCGATCCGCCAATTCCTTGAAGCGCGTGAATGCTGCATTGGTTTCGGCTTCGCTTTCAAGCTCGACACCCAAATCCTGCAAACGCTGTTTGAATGCGTTGCGCCCGCTGAGTTTGCCCAACACGATTTTGTTGGCGCTCCAACCCACGTCTTCGGCGCGCATGATTTCGTAGGTATCGCGGGCTTTCAACACGCCGTCCTGGTGAATGCCGGATGCATGGGCAAACGCGTTCGCGCCGACCACCGCTTTATTGGGTTGAACCACAAAACCGGTGGTTTGGCTGACCATGCGGCTGGCCGCCAAAATATGTTGAGTCTCGATGCCCAAGGTCAAACCGAAATAATCTTTGCGGGTTTTCACCGCCATGACAATTTCTTCCAGCGAGCAGTTGCCCGCGCGCTCGCCCAAACCGTTGATGGTGCATTCCACCTGGCGGGCCCCGCCGATTTGCACGCCGGCCAAGGAATTGGCCACGGCCATGCCCAAGTCGTTATGGCAATGCACCGACCAAATAGCCTTGTCTGAATTGGGAATGCGCTCGCGCAGTGTTTTGATGAAATGACCGTACAACTCGGGCACGGCGTAACCCACGGTGTCCGGCACGTTGATGGTGGTCGCACCTTCGGCAATCACCGCTTCAATCACGCGGCATAAAAAATCCACATCGCTGCGGTAACCGTCTTCCGGGCTGAACTCCACGTCTGACACAAGGTTTCGGGCAAAGCGCACAGATTGTTTGGCTTGCTCAAACACCTGGTCCGGAGTCATGCGCAACTTCTTTTCCATGTGCAAGGCCGAGGTGGCGATGAAGGTATGGATGCGCGAGCGCTTGGCGCCTTTGAGCGCCTCTGCGGCGCGGGAAATATCCCGGTCGTTAGCCCGCGACAAGGAGCACACAATGGATTCGGTAATGGCGTTGGCAATGGCTTTGACCGCCTGGAAATCGCCTTCCGAGCTGGCCGCAAAACCGGCTTCAATCACATCGACACGCAGTCTTTCCAGTTGTCTGGCAATCCGCAATTTCTCATCCCGCGTCATGGACGCGCCGGGGGATTGCTCGCCATCGCGCAAGGTGGTATCAAAAATAATCAAATGGTCGCTCATCAATCAACTCCTGTGTGTTTAGCCACCGCTCAACCCGCAAAGCACCAAAACAAAAGGCCCGTTGCGGGTGCATACGGGCCTTGGAAACAATCGCGCAAGCGTTACTGTCCGGGCCCTTGGGAGCCTAGTAGCAGTGTGTTTAGCAAATGGGTCATGGTCGGAATGTAGCATAAAGGAAAACGTCTCCTTAATGCAGGCCCTTCTCATCAGGCTCGTCCGTGGAAGTGCTGATCACGCTGGTGGGCAGGCCTTTGGCACGACGCCAGCCATAGACAGCGTAGCCGCTGAAGCCGTAAGCCATGAACAGCGAGAACAACACGATAGGCGGATGAACATTGATCACAGCAATGATCAAAGCGATAGAGACGATGACCGCAAACGGCACACTTTTGCGCATGCGGAAATCTTTGAAGCTGTAAAAAGGCACGTTGCTGACCATGGTCAAACCGGCATACAGACTGAGCGTGAAAATCAGCCAGGCCATGTCAGCTTTGTTGATTTCAAGCACCGTGACAAACCAGACAAATCCCATCACCAGCGCCGCCGCCGCAGGTGAAGGCAGGCCTTGGAAAAAGCGCTTGTCAACCACCGAGGTATTGACGTTGAAGCGGGCAAGTCGCAATGCCGCACAGGCGCAATACACAAAGGCGGCAAACCAGCCCCAGCGGCCCAGGTCTTTGAGCGCCCATTCGTAACTGATCAAAGCAGGGGCTGCGCCGAAAGACACCATATCGGCCAGCGAATCCATTTGCGCACCGAACGCCGATTGGGTGTTGGTCATGCGCGCCACGCGCCCATCCAGGCTGTCGAGCACCATGGCGGCGAACACACCGATGGCAGAAGCTTCATACTGGTTGTTCATGGCCATGACAATGGCATAAAAACCGCCGAACAAAGCCGCCAGCGTGAACAGATTGGGCAGCACGTAAATGCCCTTGCGCAAACGGCTGGGCACTTCTTCTGCGTGGTCGTTCGGCTCTTGGGGATTCATGGCTTACAGCGTGGCCAACACGGTGCTGGTGGCTGACACCACATCGCCGGGCGCGACGCAGACAACCGCGGTCAAGGGCAGGTACACATCGACCCGTGAACCGAAACGGATAAAGCCGTAACGCTGGCCTTTTTCCAGTGAGTCGCCGGGATGCACATAGCAAAGAATTCGTCGAGCAATCAAACCAGCCACTTGCACCAAGGTCACCACTTGATGTTCACCGTTAACCTCGGCATCAATGATGACGGCGTTGCGTTCGTTTTCCGTCGAGGCTTTGTCCAGATCTGCATTCACAAACAGACCGGGGAAGTAATGCACAGCCCGCACCCGACCGTTGACGCTTGCGCGGTTGCTGTGGACATTGAACACATTCATGAACACGCTGACCAGCAAAGCATCGCGATCGGCGTAGGGGTCGCGCACTTTTTCGATCTTGACGATGCGCCCGTCGGCGGGCGACAGCACTGCGTTCGCCACGTCCGGCATAGCTCTGGGCGGGTCGCGGAAAAACTGAACCACAAACACCAGCACGATGTAGGCCGGTACTGCTGATTGCCAGCCCCACAGCAGCGTCAACAGCAAAGAGGCAACGGCGGCCAGCCCGATGAAAGGCCAGCCTTCGCGCGCCAATACAGGGTGCGGATAGTTCATCAGTTGCGGGTCTGGTCAACCAGTTTGTTTTTGGCGATCCAAGGCATCATGGCGCGCAGTTGCGAGCCGACTTTTTCAATCGAATGGTCGGCGGTCAAACGGCGGCGCGCAGTCATGCTGGGGTAGCCGGTGCGGCCTTCCAGAATAAACATCTTGGCGTATTCGCCGGTTTGGATACGCTTCAAAGCATTGCGCATAGCGGCGCGTGATTCTTCATTAATCACTTCCGGGCCGGTCACGTATTCACCGTACTCGGCGTTGTTGGAGATGGAGTAATTCATGTTGGCGATGCCGCCTTCATAAATCAGGTCAACGATCAACTTCAATTCGTGCAGGCACTCGAAATACGCCATTTCAGGCGCGTAACCTGCTTCGACCAAAGTTTCATAACCCATTTTGATGAGCTCAACCGCACCGCCGCACAACACGGTTTGTTCGCCGAACAAATCGGTTTCGGTTTCTTCACGGAAATTGGTTTCGATGATGCCGGCTTTGCCGCCGCCATTGGCCATGGCGTAGCTCAGGGCCAGGTCGCGCGCTTTGCCCGATTTGTCCTGGTGGATCGCCACCAGATGAGGCACACCGCCGCCTTGGGCGTAAGTTGAACGCACGGTGTGACCGGGCGCTTTAGGAGCCACCATCCACACATCCAAGTCGGCCCGCGGCACGACTTGGTTGTAATGCACGTTGAAACCATGGGCAAACGCCAATGAAGCGCCTTGCTTCATATGCGGCGCGATATTGTTGTTGTAGACCTCGGAGATTTGCTCATCGGGCAACAAAATCATGACGACATCGGCCATTTTGACGGCATCATTGACTTCCATCACGGTCAAACCGGCTTTGCCGACTTTGTCCCAGGAAGCCCCGCCCTTGCGCAAACCCACCACGACTTTGACGCCGCTGTCGTTCAAGTTTTGTGCATGTGCATGACCTTGTGAACCATAGCCGATGATGGCCACGGTTTTGCCTTTGATCAGGCTTAAGTCACAATCTTTGTCGTAATAAACTTTCATGGTTTTCTCCTTAAATGTTGTTTCAATTCAAACCCGCAACACGCGTTCGCCGCGACCAATGCCGCTGGCGCCGGTGCGCACTGTTTCCAGAATGGCGCTGCGCTCGATGGCTTCTAAGAAAGCATCGTTTTTCGAGACATCGCCGGTTAACTCAATGGTGTAGCTTTTGTCGGTCACATCGATGATGCGGCCTCTGAAAATGTCTGCCATGCGTTTCATTTCCTCGCGCTCTTTGCCGACCGCGCGGACTTTGACCATCATCAATTCACGCTCTGTGTAAGCGCCTTCAGTCAGATCGACCACCTTGACAACTTCGATCAAGCGGTTCAAGTGCTTGGTGATTTGCTCAATCACGTCATCCGAGCCCGATGTCTGCAAAGTCATGCGCGACAGGCTGGGGTCTTCGGTGGGAGCGACGGTCAGCGATTCGATGTTGTAGCCGCGCGCGGAGAACAAGCCGACCACCCGGGACAAAGCGCCGGGTTCGTTTTCTAACAATACTGCAATGATGTGTTTCATGGATTTGGGACTCCTCTTTTCGCCGCCCTCCCCTGCAAGCGGTAACTTGCAAGCTCGACGGGCAATAGATTCGTCAAATGAGAGTTTAGGAAATTAAAGGTCTTCGCTGCCCAGCAGCATTTCGGTGATGCCCTTACCGGCTTGCACCATGGGGAACACGTTTTCGGTCTGGTCAGTGCGGAAATCCATGAAGACGGTTCTGTCTTTGAGTTTGCGTGCTTCGCGCAAAGCGGGTTCCACATCCTCAGGGCGTTCAATCAACATACCGACGTGGCCATAGGCTTCGGCTAACTTCACAAAATCAGGCAATGCGTCCATGTAGCTGTGGCTGTAGCGGCCTTCGTATTCCACTTCCTGCCACTGGCGCACCATGCCCAGGTAACGGTTGTTCAAAGAAAGAATTTTGATGGGCGTGTTGTATTGCAGGCAAGTGGACAGCTCTTGAATGCACATTTGCACAGAGCCTTCGCCGGTGACGCAATACACCTCGCTGTCGGGCTTGGCCAGTTTGATGCCCATGGCGTAAGGAATGCCCACGCCCATGGTGCCCAGGCCGCCCGAGTTGATCCAGCGACGCGGTTGGTCAAACCGGTAGTACTGCGCGGCCCACATCTGGTGTTGACCAACATCTGAAGTGACATAAGCATCAGCGTCTTTGGTCAGGTTCCAGAGCGTTTCAATCACATATTGAGGCTTGATAACTTGTGTGTTGCTGCGGTCGTATTTCAGGCAATCACGCGCGCGCCAGACTTCAATCGTTTCCCACCAGGCAGCCAGCGCTTTGGGGTCCGGCTTGTTCGGTGCCTCGTTGAGCATGCCGATCATTTCGGTCAGCACGTCCTTCACATCACCCACGATGGGAATATCCACTTTCACACGCTTGGAAATGCTGGACGGATCGATATCAATGTGAATGATCTTGCGTTCGTTTTGCGCAAAGTGTTTGGGGTTGCCGATGACGCGGTCGTCAAAACGTGCGCCCACCGCCAACAACACATCGCAGTTTTGCATGGCGTTATTGGCTTCCACCGTGCCGTGCATACCCAACATGCCAAGGAATTTGCGGTCGCTGGCCGGATAAGCACCCAGGCCCATCAAGGTGTTGGTGCAGGGAAAGCCCAGCATATCGACCAGCTTGCGCAGCTCGGCCGTTGCCTCGCTCATCAGCACACCGCCGCCGGTGTAAATAAACGGCCGCTTGGCTGTCAGCAACAATTGCAAAGCCTTGCGGATCTGGCCCGAGTGGCCTTTGCGCACCGGGTTGTAGGAGCGCATTTCCACCGTGGCCGGGTAGCCGGCATACATGGTTTTCTTGAATGACACGTCCTTAGGAATATCGACAACCACAGGGCCGGGACGGCCGCTGCGTGCAATGTGAAAGGCTTTTTTCAGGATATCCACCATGTCACGCACATCCTTGACCAGGAAATTGTGTTTGACGATGGGACGCGTGATACCTACGGTGTCGCACTCTTGGAAAGCATCCAGACCGATGGCATGCGTTGGCACCTGACCGGTGATGATGACCATGGGAATACTGTCCATGTAAGCCGTGGCAATGCCGGTGATGGCATTGGTCACACCGGGGCCTGAGGTCACCAGCGCCACGCCAACATCACCGGTTGCACGCGCATAGCCGTCGGCGGCGTGCACCGCTGCTTGTTCATGACGTACCAGCACGTGCTGAATCGTGTCTTGTTTGTAAAGCGCATCGTAAATATGCAAAACAGCGCCGCCCGGGTAACCCCAGACGTATTTGACGTTTTCTGCCTGCAAGGATTTGACGAGAATGTCAGATCCGTTAATTTCTATGGCTGCATCATTTTGCTGACTGACAACGGCAGCGGACTGCAACTCTGCTTTGGAGATTTCCATGGCGTATAACCTTTGTGAATTTCGTGGACGAAAAACCCAGGGTGCCTTTTTGCCACCTCTTGTGAAGGCGCATCGAGACTTTAGATACCAGGCCATAAGCGTTTAACACCAAGCCCGGATCCTTTTCTTGGGGAGCCTGAGATTATGACATTGTTTAGTCATGGTTTCTGCTTATAAGGGATGGATGGATGGTCGATGACATAATCCACTCTCAAACAACGATAACTTTCAAGCGCATACGGCTTTGCCAGCGATTTAACTGCACCAGCATCCTCTTGGCCACCGACAAAGAACTTTCAGATTTTCTGGCTGGCGTTGAAAAACGCGCCTTCAAGCGGTCTCTCTACCATGTTCGCGACGAAGATGCCGCTTTGGACATCGTGCAAGACAGCATGATGAAACTGGCTGAGCATTACGCTGACAAACCGGCAGAAGAACTGCCCATGCTGTTCCAGCGCATACTTTCCAACACCACGCTGGACTGGTTCAGGCGGCAAAAAACCCGCAATGCCTTATTCAGTAATTACAATGATTTCGGCTCTGATAATAAGGATGAAAGTTTCGATTTTCTGGAAATCCTCGGGCAATCGGATTCATCACCTGCGGCTGAAAGTGCCCAGGATCTGCTGTCACGCACCGAAACAGTGCGCGCCATCGAATCAGAAATAGAAAAACTGCCGGGACGTCAACGGGAAGCCTTCCTGCTGCGTTATTGGGAGGAGCTCGATGTGTCTGAGACCGCTGCTGCCATGGGATGTTCTGAAGGAAGTGTTAAAACACACTGCTCCAGAGCGATCCAAGCCTTACACAAAGCCTTGACTGCCAAAGGACTGAAACCATGAAACCTAATCAACTCACACCGCAAGACAAGATGGGCATGCGCATGGCAGCGCTTTTGGATCAGCACAACCAGCAACTCCCCTACGACATCAGCGAGCGCTTGCGTGCCGCGCGCACCCGTGCGCTGGCCGCCGGTCGCGCACGCCGCGCCGAGTTGAGCACCGTCGCAGACCCCCAAGTGCTAGCCAATGGCACGCTGCGCTTGCCCTTTCAGAACCAAACGCATGAAATTTACAAATTACTGGTGTCTTTCATCCCTTTGATTTGCCTGGCTGCCGGTTTGATGCTGCTTTATGAATTTCACAATGATCAGGCCGCACTTGAGTTGGCTGAAATCGACTCCGCCTTGCTGATAGACGATTTGCCGCCTCAGGCCTATGCCGACCCGGCATTCATAGATTTCCTGAAAAACAAAACCCTGCAAAAAGATTGATGCGCCTGCGTTACAACTCTTTGGCCGTCACTGGTCTTGCCTGTCTGCTGGCTGCTTTTTCAGGCTTTACCAGCATGTGTGCGGCTCAGATCAAGCCGCAAGCTGCCGACAACAGCGCAAAACCTCCGCATGTCAGCGAGGTCGGGCCACACTGGTCTGAATTGAGTGCGCAGCAACACAGCATTCTTGCGCCTTTGCAAAATTTATGGCCCACTCTGGAAGAAAACCGCAAACGCAAATGGCTGGCCATTGCCAAAAACTTCCCCAATCTCAGCCCTGCTGCGCAAGCGGTAGCGCAAGAACGCATGCGTGAATGGGCTGCACTCACCCCGGCACAACGTTACCAAGCCAGGCTGCATTTCGCTCAATCGCAACAGTTGAGTACTGACGAAAAAATCGCCAAATGGGAAGCCTACCAATCGCTGAATGATGAAGAGAAAAACAAGCTTGCTCAAGGGCAGCCTGCCTGGTCTAAGGGTGCAGCCATGGCTACGCGGCCGCTGGCTCCTGAAAAACTCACTGTGACACCTAGCATCACCAAAGAAGGTCAGGATAAACCGCCGCGCATAGAAACGGCTGAGGTCAACCCGCAAACCTTGCTGCCTATTAAAAAACGCAATATTGTTGATAAACCATGATGTCTGTGCCCTCGCCGCAGGACACCGCATTGCCTCAGTTTCCTACCCCGTCAGTGGCACGCAGGCTGAGTTGCTGGGTATACGAAGGCGTACTTTTATTCGGTGTGATTTTCATCGCAGGCTATTTGTTCAGCACCTTGAGCCAAACCCGTCATGCACTAGATAACCGCCACGGCTTACAGGTTTTCGTCTGCCTGGTGCTGGCCGTTTATTTCACCTGGTTCTGGCACAAAGGCCAGACACTGGCCATGAAAACCTGGCATTTGCGGCTGGTCGATCTCAACGGACAGTCATTGACACAGAAAAGAGCACTCTTGCGTTATGCCTTGAGCTGGGTGTGGTTTTTGCCGCCGCTGGTTTTTGCACAACTCTCGCATGCGCCCACTTTAATCACTGTGCTGGCCTGCCTGATCTGGGTGCTTGTGTGGGCAATGCTCAGCCGTTTTCACCCTGACCGCCAGTTCTGGCACGACCACTGGAGCGGTACACGTTTGATAGATGTGCGCCCTGTTCCAACAAGCGTTCATTCAACTGACTTGAACACCTGACAAGATAGCGTCATGAAACCAGCTTTTTCTTTGTGTGTGTATTGCGGTTCACGCCCGGGCAGCCTCGGCAGCTTCAGTCAGGCCGCCACCGCGGTCGGTGAATGGATTGGCGCGCGCCAGGGCCAACTGGTCTACGGCGGCGGCAGCAACGGCTTGATGGGCACGGTCGCCATGGCCACCAAGGCCGCAGGCGGGCGGGTGGTCGGCATCATTCCGCATGCGCTGGCTGAAAAAGAAACCGCCAACACGCATTGCGACGAATTGCACATGGTCGACAACATGCACCAGCGCAAATTCATGATGGCCGAACGTGCCGACGCATTTCTGGCCTTGCCCGGCGGCATTGGCACGTTTGAAGAATTGTTTGAAGTCTGGACTTGGAAGCAGCTGGGTTTTCACAACAAGCCTATCGGGCTGTTGAACGTCGACGGTTATTACGACGGTCTGCAACACTTCATGCAAAACACGGTAGATAAAGGTTTTGTCTCGGACTGGCAAATGGATTTTGTTTTGCAGTCAAACTCTATTGAGACTTTGTTGCCGCGCCTGATAGAAGCCGCCGGACTGTCAGCCTCAGACGGCTTAAAAGGCATTTAAATACCGCCCCGGTCTTTGCAAAAGCCGGGAGGTTCACTTAGTCGGCCACTTAAACCGCTGCTTCGTCAGTTTCGCCCGTGCGTATGCGAACCACTTTTTCCACCGCAGTCACAAATATTTTTCCGTCGCCGATTTTGCCGGTGCGCGCCGCCGTCACGATGGCGTCGACGCAACGATCGACATCGACCGTGTTGACCACGACCTCGACCTTGACCTTGGGCAGAAAGTCAACCACGTACTCAGCGCCGCGGTACAACTCGGTATGGCCTTTTTGACGACCAAAACCTTTGACCTCGGTGACGGTCAGGCCGGTGACGCCGCATTCGGCAAGTGCTTCGCGCACTTCTTCGAGATTGAAGGGTTTGATGATGGCAGTGATTTGTTTCATGGTGTTTCTTCCCTTTGAGACTGACAACAAGCCTGTTCAGGCGCGAAAAAGACTGGTTATAGGATAACGCCAATCTTTGCCGAAGCCACGGTGGGTAATCCGTACCCCTATGGGCGCCTGACGGCGTTTGTATTCATTGATTCGAATCAAGCGTATCACTTGATCCACATCTTCACGCCGGTAACCGGCAGCTTCAATCTGCTGTTGGCTTTGGTCCTGTTCCATATAGCGCTCAACAATGGCGTCGAGCACGTCATACGCCGGCAGGCTGTCCTGGTCGGTCTGGTCTTCGCGCAATTCGGCGCTGGGCGCTCGGGTGATGATGCGCTCTGGAATCGGAGCCGCGCAGGTGTTGAAAGGGTCGTGCAGATTGCGCCAGTTGGCCAATTGGTAGACCAGGGTTTTGGACACATCTTTGATGACCGCAAAGCCGCCGGCCATGTCGCCGTACAAGGTGCAATAACCGGTGGCCATCTCGCTTTTATTGCCGGTGGTCAGCACAATAGAGCCGTGCTTGTTGGACATGGCCATGAGCAAAGTACCGCGTATGCGGGCTTGTATGTTTTCTTCGGCGGTGTCCACCGGTTTGCCCTGGAAATCGGGTACCAGCGTTTGCAAAAATTCATTGAACATGGGAACGATGGAGAACTCGTCGTAGCGCACCTGCATGCGTTGCGCCATGTCGCGGGCATCGGTCAAGCTGATACCAGCGGTATACGGCGAAGGCATCATGACAGCGCGCACCCGGTCGGCGCCCAGCGCATCAACGGCAATCGCCATCACCAGCGCAGAATCTATGCCGCCGGACAAACCCAGCAATACCGAACGAAATCTGTTTTTGCTTATGTAGTCGCGCACGCCAAGCACCAGCGCCTGCCACACGTCAGACAAATCACCGGCCATTGGCGCTTGCTCTGCGCTCAAAGTCAGTTTGGCGAATTGCTTAAAGCAACTGACTTCAAAAGCGTCTTCCACAAAACCCGGCGCACGACCGGCCAACTCTCCGTCTGACTGCAAGGCAAACGAACGGCCTTCAAACACCACTTCATCCTGTGCGCCGACCAAGTGGGCATACACCAAGGGCAAGCCGGTGGCGAGAGCACGCACCCGCATGGCGTCTTCACGCTCCAGGCTTTTGCCCCGGTGAAATGGTGAAGCGTTCATCACCACCAGCATTTGAGCGCCCGCTTCACATGCATCGAAGGCGGGTTGCTCGAACCAGGCGTCTTCGCAAATCAGCAAGCCTATCTTCACGCCATCAACTTCAAACACACAGGCGTCTTGACCGGGAATGAAATAACGGCGTTCGTCGAACACCTGGTAATTGGGCAATTCGCGTTTGGCGTAACTGGCGATCAGGCGGCCTTCGCAAAATACAGAAGCCATGTTGAAGCGCTGCTGAACCGCCACCGAGCGCGTGCGTTTGTCGTCGCCGCTGGGATGACCGACCACCACATGCATGCCTTGTAAACCAGCCAGTTCGGTTTGCACCAGCACCACCGCCTGTTGGCATGCGGCTATGAATGAAGGACGCAAAAACAGGTCTTCGGCGGCGTAACCGCAAATCGCGAGTTCGGGCGTGATCAGCAAGCGAACGCCGCGCTGGTAAGCCGTGCGGGCGGCGTCGATGATTTTGCGGGCGTTGCCCGGCATGTCGCCGACGGTGAAATTGAGCTGGGCTACACTGAGTTGAAGCGTCATGGATGAAATGCAAATTAAGCTGAACGATTATGGCATTCGGGTGCATGAACACCCCGGGGAAATACCGGCCACCGACTGGGATGCACTGCTGGCAACGCAGGATTGCCCCACGCCTTTCATGCAACATGCCTATCTGCTGGCCATGCACGAGAGTCGCAGCGCCACGCCTGGCAGCGGTTGGACCGCGAGGTTTTTCAGCCTCTGGCACGGCGACAAAATGGTCGCGGCCTGCCCGCTTTATTTGAAAACCCATTCTTATGGCGAATACGTCTTCGACTGGGCTTGGGCCAACGCCTACAACCAGCACGGGCTGAACTACTACCCCAAAGCATTGATCGCGGTGCCATTCACCCCGGTACCGGGCTCGCGTCTGCTGGCCGATAACGATGCGCAGCGAGACATGCTTTTGCAAGCCGTTATCTCTTGGTGTGCTGAGGAAAAACTGTCTTCGCTGCATTTGCTGTTCGGCAGTGCCGCCGATATCGCATCCACCACGCGGGCTGAACTGTTGCAGCGCCAAACCGTGCAATTCCATTGGCAAAACCTGGGCTGGACAGACTTCGATGCGTTTCTGGGCAGCTTGAACCAGGAAAAGCGCAAAAAAATCCGCCAGGAAAGACGCAAAGTGACCGAGGCCGGCGTGGTGTTCAGACACGCGCAAGGCGCGGCCATCAACGAAACCGACTGGGATTTTTTCTACCAGTGTTATGAGCGCACTTACCTGGAACACGGCAACGCGCCCTACCTGACGCCGGATTTTTTCAAACGCATGCGCACTGACATGGCGCAAAACTGGTTGCTGTTTATCGCCGAGCGCAACGGCCAGCCTATGGCCAGCAGCTTGATCGGCGTGCAGACTGAGGATGGCTCGAATACGGTGGCCTACGGTCGCTACTGGGGCGCTTTAGAGCGGGTGGATTGCCTGCATTTCGAGACCTGCTACTACCAGCCTTTGCAATGGTGTATCGCGCATGGTGTGCAACGCTTTGAGGGCGGTGCTCAAGGCGAACACAAAATGGCGCGTGCTTTGATGCCGGTCAGCACGCACAGCGCGCATTGGCTGGCAGACCCGCGTTTTTCAAAAGCTGTCGAAGAATTTTTAAACCGCGAAGGCCGGGGCGTGGATAACTACCTCGAACACCTCGACGAACGCAATCCGTTCAAACGCAGCGCATGACTCAAGCGTGTTGATTGCGGTAATTCTCCAAACCTTCGAGAATTTCCTGCATGGCTGACTCAGGGCCTTCCCAGCCGATGATCTTCACCCACTTGCCCGGCTCTAAATCTTTGTAATGTTCAAAGAAATGGGCAATGGTTTTTAAGCGCATCGGGTTCATGTCTTCGGGCTTTTGCCACTGAGTGTAAATGGACAAAATTTTGTCGGTGGGCACCGCCAGCACCTTGCCATCCATGCCGGCTTCATCTTCCATTTTCAAAATACCAATGGGGCGGCAAGTCACAACCACACCGGGGATCAAAGGCACGGGGGTGATGACCAACACATCCACCGGATCGCCATCGCCACTGATGGTTTTGGGCACATAACCGTAATTGGTCGGGTAATGCATGGACGTGCTCATGAAGCGGTCCACAAAGATCGCGCCGGTTTCCTTGTCGACTTCGTATTTGATCGGGTCGGCGTTCATGGGAATTTCAATGATGACATTGAATTCATGCGGTGTGTTTTTGCCGGCGGTGACGTTGTCTAAGGCCATGTTTATTTTGGATTTGGTGAATGAATCAAAAATTATCGCATGTTTTGTAAGTACTAACCCTAGTTTTAGTTTGTCAAAAGCCCGCAAATTCACAGAACGGTAAAGCGAATGACGTACATTCTCAAGGTTGGCCAATCACGCTCTGTCGAGCGCGTGAGGAAGCAACGCAAAGGTGGGGCAAACAACCTTTGAACGTTGCCCCCCCCTCTTCGCGAAACAACTCAAGGAGATCTTATGACTGGTTCTACAGCGCTGTTATTTGCGCTAGCGTGCGGCCTCATCGCCGTGATTTACGGATTCTGGGCACGCAGCTGGATTCTTTCCCAAGACGCAGGCAATGCCCGCATGCAAGAAATTGCGGCGGCCATTCAAACCGGCGCGGCTGCTTATCTGGCACGGCAATACAAAACCATTGCCATGGTTGGTGCAGTTCTGGCTGTGCTTATTGCGTTGGTCTTAGACCCGTTAAGTGCAGGCGGCTTTGTACTTGGTGCAGTGCTTTCAGGCGCATGCGGCTTTATCGGCATGAATATTTCAGTCCGTGCCAATGTGCGCACCGCTCAAGCGGCCACCAAGGGCATTGGCCCGGCGCTGGATGTCGCGTTTCGCGGTGGTGCCATCACCGGCATGCTGGTGGTTGGCTTAGGACTGCTGGGCGTGACCGGTTTTTACTGGTACCTGACCGCTGGCGGCGTGCCCGCTGACGGCAAAGCGCTGGCCGGCATGCTCAATCCTTTGGTGGGATTTGCCTTCGGTTCCTCGCTCATTTCCATCTTTGCCCGCTTGGGCGGCGGCATTTTCACCAAGGGCGCTGACGTCGGCGCCGACTTGGTGGGCAAAGTCGAAGCCGGTATTCCGGAAGATGACCCGCGCAACCCTGCCGTGATCGCTGACAACGTCGGTGACAACGTGGGCGACTGCGCCGGTATGGCCGCTGACTTGTTTGAGACCTATGCAGTGACCCTGATTGCCACCATGGTGTTGGGTGCGCTGCTGGCCGGTACCGCCGGTCCGAACATGGTGATCTACCCGCTGGTACTCGGCGGCGTGTCCATCGTGGCGTCCATCATCGGTTGCTTCTTTGTCAAAGCCAGCCCCGGCATGACCAACGTGATGCCCGCGCTGTACAAAGGTCTGGCCGTCTCCGGCATCTTGTCGCTGATCGCTTTTTACTTTGTGACTCAGTCGTTTTTCCCGGCATCAGTGGCTTTGCCTGACGGTACCGCTTTGACCGCCGGTAAATTGTTCGGCTCATGCGCCATCGGTTTGATTCTGACCGGCGCGCTGGTCTGGATCACCGAGTACTACACCGGTACCCAGTACGCGCCTGTGCAACACATCGCGCAAGCATCTACCACCGGCCACGGCACCAACATCATTGCGGGCTTAGGCGTTTCCATGCGCTCAACCGCCTGGCCTGTGCTGTTTGTGTGTGCAGCCATTTACAGCGCCTTTAACCTGGGCGGTTTGTACGGCATCGCTATCGCGGCTACCTCCATGCTGAGCATGGCAGGTATCGTGGTTGCGCTGGACGCTTACGGCCCCATCACTGACAACGCCGGTGGCATTGCCGAAATGGCTGAGTTGCCTGCCAGCGTTCGCGACATCACCGACCCGCTGGACGCGGTGGGTAACACCACCAAAGCGGTGACCAAAGGCTACGCCATCGGTTCTGCCGGTCTGGCCGCGTTGGTCTTGTTTGCCGATTACACCCACAAGCTCGAAGGCCTGGGCGCGCACATCAAGTTTGATTTGAGCGACCCCAAAGTCATCATCGGCTTGTTCATCGGTGGTTTGATTCCTTACTTGTTCGGCGCGATGGCGATGGAGGCCGTGGGCCGCGCCGCCGGTGCCGTGGTGGTTGAAGTGCGCCGCCAGTTCAAGGAAATCAAAGGCATCATGGACGGCACCGGCAAGCCCGAGTACGACACTGCGGTTGACATGTTGACCACAGCGGCCATCAAAGAAATGATGATCCCCAGCTTGTTGCCAGTCGTCGCACCCATTGTGGTCGGCCTGGTCCTCGGCCCTGCGGCTTTGGGCGGTTTGTTGATGGGCACCATCGTCACCGGTTTGTTCGTGGCCATTTCCATGTGTACCGGCGGCGGTGCATGGGACAACGCCAAGAAATACATCGAAGACGGACACCACGGCGGCAAAGGTTCTGAAACCCACAAAGCGGCTGTGACCGGCGACACCGTGGGCGACCCTTACAAGGACACAGCCGGTCCTGCGGTCAACCCATTGATCAAGATCATCAACATCGTGGCACTGCTGATCGTGCCCGTGATGATGCATTTCCACGGCGGCAGCATTGCTGCCCCAGTGGCCGCGGAAACTCCAGCGGCTATCAGCGCACCTGCTGACACCACAGCGGCTCCGGCTGCTGCGGCGCCTACAGCGCCTGCTGCTGAAGAGAAAAAGTAATGATTTAGCTTTTTTTGAGTAATGAGAAAGACCCGCCTCGGCGGGTTTTTTTTTGGCCCTGCTAATGCAGTTAAGTCGCCGCCAGCCTTGACCATGGTATTTGTGAAGTGGATAATGCATCGTATTACAAACGCACAATAATGTTACATCTATGACAGCTAGAACCATCAACGTGCGCCTGCCCGAGGCGCTTTACATGCAGATTGAAGAGTTAGCCACAGCGACCGCACGGACCAAGAGTTTTTTAGCTATCGATGCGCTGACCCAGTATGTGCAGAATGAATCCTGGCAGATTCGTGACATTCACGAAGGCATCAAGGAAGCTGATACAGGCGAATTCGCAACCGAGAAACAGGTCAAAGCCGTTTTCGCCAAATACGGCGCTTGATTCGTGCTGATCAAGTGGACCAAGACAGCACTCGCGTCTGTAGATGAAATCGCTGGCTTCATCGCCAAAGACAACCCCACCCGCGCCACCAGCTTTGTGCTTGAGTTACAGGCCGCATTGACCAAGCTTCAAGACCATGCTGGCATGGGCCGGGCTGGCCGCGTCGCCGGTACGCGTGAGCTAGTTCTGCACAAAAACTACATTGCCATTTACCGCGTGCGTGGCGATATTGTTGAGATTTTGAGATTGCATCACGCTGCCCGAAATCTATGACTCAGCTTGGTGCCTGAAACAGACCTTTGATCGCCCACTTTGATCAAACCTTGAAGTGGTTTTGGGGGATCTTTCAGTTTGACTGTGATTTTAATTTGTCTTACCGTCTGTCTTACTTAATTCAACCTACCCGCCATGGAAACCGTCACACTCTCCAGCAAAGGCCAATTCGTCATTCCCAAATCCATACGGCTTGATGCTCAGTGATGCAGATACCGAAGCAGCGATCAAGCGCAAACTCAAAGCGCGTCACGCGCCATGAAGGCCTTGGACACCAATGTCTTGGCACCACTAGTGTCCCAACGTTGGGAAGAGGGTTTGTTGAATAGGATCTTGGCCGATTTCAGGCCCATCCTGTAGTTTTCCCAGTAGGGCGGATATTGGCGTGGTTTCAAACATATTCAGATCCAGCACTCGCAAAATTTCGTAC
>CAISPG010000046.1 GCA_903887325.1 uncultured Burkholderiales bacterium
GCTGTTGGCGTGGCTGCAATCGACCATCAAACTGGCCGGTAACTTGGCGGCCTCCAATTCCTTGCAAGCAGCAGCCACACTCTGTGCGTCATAGTTAGGGGCTTTGCCGCCGCGCAAAATCACGTGGCAATCGGGGTTGCCTTGGGTTTGCACAATCGCCACCTGGCCGTTTTTATGCACCGACAAAAAGTGGTGGCCACGAGAGGCGGCTTGTATCGCGTCGGTAGCGATCTTGATGTTGCCGTCAGTACCGTTTTTAAAACCTATCGGGGCTGACAAACCCGAGGCCAATTCGCGATGCACCTGGCTCTCTGTAGTGCGGGCACCGATGGCACCCCAGCTGATCAGGTCACCGATGTATTGCGGGGAAATCACATCTAAAAATTCGCTGCCTGCAGGCACGCCGGTGCGGTTGATCTCGATCAGCAATTGGCGCGCGATGCGCAGGCCTTCGTCGATACGGAAACTCTCGTCCAAATACGGGTCGTTGATCAAGCCTTTCCAGCCGACCGTGGTGCGTGGTTTCTCGAAGTAAACACGCATCACAATTTCCAGCGTGTCTTTGTACTTTTCACGCTCGGCTTGCAAGCGACGCGCATAGTCCAGCGCTGCCGCCGGGTCATGGATAGAACACGGCCCCATGACCACCAGCAAGCGGTCGTCCTTGCCTGACATGATCTTGGAGATGCGCTGGCGCGTCTGTCCAATGAGTTTTTCAACAGCGGTTCCGGCAATGGGAAAGAAGCGGATCAAATGTTCGGGTGGCGGCAACACGGTAATGTCCTTGATGCGTTGGTCGTCGGTCTGGCTGGTCTGGTCATCTATGGACGCATAAGCATCTTTGGGATGGGATTTCATGAAAGACTCCTGGAAGGCTACAACTGTTTGAAAGACAAGTTTGGGAACAAAAAAAAACCGCCGGGAGCCGGCGGTAGGTTGGGGAGTTCAGAGCGTTGTTTGCGTTCAGACCTCTCGACCGCCAGTGGGGCGTGAGAAATAAAAGTAAGCAAAGTGAAACAGCGCTGAATTCATGGTTTGAAATGTAGCACAGGCGCTGGCACGGTTATCAGGCAGTACCGCCCACGGTCAGGCCGTCAATCCTCAGCGTGGGCTGGCCCACACCGACCGGCACACTCTGGCCTTCTTTGCCGCATGTGCCGACACCGGGGTCTAAGGCCATGTCGTTGCCAATCATGCTGACGCGGGTGAGCGCATCCGGGCCGTTACCGACCAAGGTGGCGCCTTTGACCGGGTATTTGATTTTTCCTTTTTCCACCCAATACGCCTGGCTGGCGGAAAACACAAACTTGCCCGAGGTGATGTCCACCTGACCGCCGCCAAAGTTGGTGGCGTACAAACCTTTTTTGATGCTGGCAACGATTTCTTCCGGGTGTTTGTCACCGCCCAACATATAGGTATTGGTCATGCGCGGCATGGGCACGTGGGCATAACTTTCGCGTCGACCATTACCGGTAGGAGCAACGCCCATGAGACGCGCATTCATGTTGTCTTGTATGTAGGCTTTCAATATGCCGTCTTCAATCAGCACATTGCGCTGGCTGGCGTTGCCTTCGTCATCCACGTTCAAGGAACCGCGACGGTCTTCAATCGTGCCGTCGTCCAACACGGTGACGCCTTTGGCAGCAACCCGTTGGCCAATTTTGCCGCTGAATGCGCTCGAGCCTTTACGGTTGAAGTCGCCTTCCAAGCCGTGGCCTATGGCTTCGTGCAACAAAATGCCAGGCCAGCCCGAGCCCAGCACCACGGTCATTTCCCCTGCGGGCGCGGCTTGCGCCTGTAAATTGGTGAGAGCAGCACCGACGGCCTCGTCCACATAACGGGTCAAGCAATCGGCATCGAAATGCACCAATCCGAAGCGGCCACCGCCGCCGGCCGACCCGCTTTCACGTCGGCCTTTTTCTTCGACGATGACATTCAGAGACAAACGCACCAAGGGACGCACATCGGCAGCCAAGGTGCCGTCGGCACGCGCGACCAGCACCACGTCGTATTCGCTGGCCAAACCGGCCATCACTTGCACCACGCGCGGGTCTTTGGCACGTGCTTGTTGTTCGAGTCGTTCAAGCAGATTCACTTTGGCAGTGCTGTCCAAGCTGGCGATCGGGTCGTCGTCGCGGTACAGGCTGCGCGCCTTGGCGATGCGACGGCCGGGCACCTTGGTGCTGGCATTTTTGCCTGCGGTGGCAATGCTGCGAACTGTGTGGGCAGCGTCCATCAACGAGGCCATGGAAATATCGTCGGAATATGCGAAGGCGGTTTTTTCGCCGCTGACAGCGCGCACGCCCACACCCTGGTCTATGCTGAATGAACCGGTTTTGACTATGCCCTCTTCCAGGCTCCAACCCTCAGAGCGGGTGTACTGAAAATACAAATCAGCATCGTCTATGCGGTGAGCGCGAATGGCGGACAAAGCTTGCGTCAAATGGCTCTCATTCAGGCCGTAAGGGGTGAGCAACAGGCTTTGCGCGATGGCCAGGCGTTCGAGGGTAGGTTCGTGTGCAATCATTTAGCCATTGTAGAAGCCGGATCACAGCCTTGAAACTCTCAGGGCATTGCCTCTCAAAAGCAGCAAAACCCGGGCGGTTTCACGGGCGCTCAAGCCCGGGCCGCTTATGAACGCTCGTTATGGCGTATGAATTCCAGCATCTTGCTGTCGTCCATCACGCCCATGCCTTGTTCGCAAGCCATGGCAAATGCCTCGGCTGCTGCCGCACCCAGCCAGCCGCTGTAGCCGACTTGCTGCGCCGCCTCGACGGCCAGGCGCGTGTCCTTGGCCAGCAAACGCATGTGTGAACCTGCGCTGGTGTCACCGGCAAACAGCCGGCGCAAACGGTCTGAGCCTATCCAGTTCTGACCGCTGGAGCGCTCAATCAACGACAGCGTGACTTCTTTGTCAAGACCGAGTTTTTCGGCCAGCACCATGGCTTCGCAAGCGCCTACCAGGTTGATACCGGCCAGCATGTTGTTGACCAGTTTGACCCGGGTGCCGTCACCGACCTTGTGGCTGATGAACACACATTGGTTAGACAGTGTGGTGAGCAATTCGTTTTGCGCCGCCAATACCTCAGCAGGCGCAGCCGTCATCAAACTCATGCTGCCGTTGGCAGCGCGTATAGGCCCGCCGGACATGGGCGCGTCGACCATGTGCACGCCTATGGCCTGCAACTGACGGGCGAAATCTTCGGTTTGCGCCGGTGCCAAGGTTGGGCACATGATGACCGTCTGCCCGGCTTGCAAATGGGCCAGCAGACCGGCCGGTCCATCAAACACCTGTTGCACTTGCACCGCGTCAATCACGCACACAATCACAGATTCCGCTGCTTTGGCGACAGCCGCAGCACTGTCGCATCCGTGCGCACCGGCGGCTTGCAAAACTTGCTGTGTGGCCGCGTCTTTGTCGTGCACATGCACCGGCCAGCCCATGCTCAGCAATCGCCTGGCCATGCCGCCGCCCATGTTGCCGGTTCCTACGATTCCTGTGTGTTTGCTCATGATTGCACCAACTGTTTGGCTTTCGCGACAGACAGCAATATACCGATGCCGAAACCCAGCGTGACCATGGCCGTCCCGCCATAGCTGATGAACGGCAAGGGCACGCCGACCACCGGCAATATCCCGCTGACCATGCCCATATTGACAAAGGCATAGGTGAAAAAAATCAAGGTCACGCTACCGGCCAGCAAGCGGGCAAACAACGTCGGTCCTTCCAATGAAATCGCCAAACCGCGCAGCACCAGAAACACAAACCCGGCGATCAGCAGCAAATTGCCGAGCAAGCCGAACTCTTCGCCGTAAGCCGCAAAAATGAAATCGGTGGTGCGCTCCGGTATGAAATCCAAGTGGGTTTGCGTGCCCTGCATGAAACCCTTGCCGAAAAAGCCGCCTGAGCCTATGGCAATCATGCCTTGAATGATGTGAAAACCCTTGCCCAAGGGATCGCGCCAAGGGTCGAGCAAAGTGCAAATGCGCTGGCGCTGGTACTCGCGCATCAACGGCCATTCCATGTCATCGGCGCACAAGGTCGGCTCAAACACGACCAGCAACACAGCAGCCGCCAGCCCCAGCACCAGGGGCGGAACTATCCATTTCCAACCGAGGCCGGCAAAGAACAACACATACATACCGGCGGCCAGCACCAGAATGGCTGTACCCAGGTCGGGTTGCTTGGCGATCAAGCCCACCGGCATGGTCAGCAGCAGCGTGGCGACCAGGAAATCCAGCGGTCGCAACTGCCCTTCGCGCTTTTGAAACCACCAGGCCAGCATCAGCGGCATGCCGATTTTCATGATTTCGCTGGGTTGAATCACGATGCCGATATTGAGCCAACGGCGTGCGCCGTTTTTGGTCAAGCCGAACAAGGCCACCGCCACCAGCAAGGCCAGCCCCACCGTATACAAAGGCACGGCAAATGTCATCAAGCGCTGAGGCGGGATTTGTGCCACCACAAACATGATGCCGAAAGCCAGCGTCAGATTGCGCGCGTGATCCCAAAAACGCATGCCGTTGGCGTAGCCGGAAGCGAACATGGTGATCAAACCGGCGGTTGCCAGCAAGGCCACAGCCAGCGTCAGTTGTCCGTCAAAGCCGCGCAGCACGTGCATGAACTGGCGCAGAACATAGGGTTTTTCAAAGCTGATAGCCATAGTTTGAATTATGGGCTTAATTGACATAAGTATTAAATAGTTACTATTTTTCTCTGTATAATTTTATTAATTAATATTTAATCACTAGTGTCCCAACGTTGGGAAGAGGGTTTGTTGAATAGGATCTTGGCCGATTTCAGGCCCATCCTGTAGTTTTCCCAGTAGGGCGGATATTGGCGTGGTTTCAAACATATTCAGATCCAGCACTCGCAAAATTTCGTAC
>CAISPG010000047.1 GCA_903887325.1 uncultured Burkholderiales bacterium
CGCTGTGCACCAGCAGCACGGCCGGGCGCTGCACCTCGGTTTGGGCTTTCAAATCGGCCGGCAGGCGTTTGCGTATGGTGTGGTCAAACACCACGACGCGCTTCGCCCCTGTATGCAACTTCACAAAATCGATCACTTGTTCATAAAACACCTGTTTGATCAGGTCGTCGTGATCGAAATCTTTGAAGGAGGGATCGAATTCGTGCAACTCGAACCCTTGTTTGTCAGCGCTGAACGAATTCAGTTGAGGCCAACCGTCGTGAATATCCACTTCATGTGAATCGGTCCCGGGCGGATTGAGTTTCACCTCAGGACCGGGATCGTAGAAGTAGTAATCCGGCGGTATGCCGTTGTCAACAGAGTATTTCAGGGTGGCGCGTACAGTGGTCGAAGACATCGTCGTGGGTTCCGGTCTCAGTTAGGTTTCTGGGTGGTGAAGCCCTGGTAAATCATGGTTTTCTGCCAGCAGGGCAGGCCTTCGATGGCGGTGGTCAGCCAGCGCTTCAAATGCCTGTGATTGTCTAGCGGCAGTTGCTGCCAGCCGTGCAAGTGCATGGGAGCGGCCAGCGCGATGTCGGCAATCGTCACATGGTCGCCGGCCACCCAGGTATGTTGCGACAAACGCTGATCAAGTATGGACGCGAGTTTGTGGAACTGTGCATCTTGTGCAGCAATCACCGCAGGATCTGCTTCGCCGCCGAGCAAAGGCTTGACGCAGTTTTCCACCAGGTAGACGTAGCAGCTGGGAAACCAGCTGGAGGATTCCCACAGCATCCAGCGGTTGATGTCGGCGCGGGTTTTCAAATCCTTGGGATAAACCGCGTCGTTACCGGTTTTGTCGGCAGCGTATTGAAGAATCGCATTCGATTCCCACAACACAAAATCGCCGTCGACCATGGTCGGCAAAGAGGAATTCGGATTGATGGCCAGGTAAGCCGCTTCCTTTTGTTCCGCCTTGAAATAATCGACATGAACCAGTTCGTATTTGGCACCGATCAAATCAAGACCGGCTAATACTTTTTTACAGTTGACCGTGATCGGGTCTGCATGAATTTTCATAGTGTCTCCTTGGTTGTTTTAGGGATAAGCGCCGAATCAGTATATGGATTGACCCATGTTCTGATAACTGTTGTAATGCGAACAGATTGTCTTCAAATTGGAAACGATGATCCCCTCCGAACGCCAGCAAAGACCTATTTCCACCGACATGTTGACCGCTTTTGTGCACGTGGCACAAACGCGAAGCGTGAGCAATGCCGCCGCCGCTCTGGGCGTGGGCAAGGGCTTGATCAGCAAACGCATCGCTCAGTTGGAAGAAAAGCTGGGCATTATTTTGTTCAGTCGCAGTAGCCGCAAAATCGTGCTGACCCCGGCAGGTGAGGCTTATCTGGCTTATGCGCAACGGGCTTTGAATGAAATCGCCGGGGGGCTGGAGCGGGTGCGGGCACTCAAATCCGAACTCACCGGCAGCTTGCGGTTGACGGCGCCGGTATCGTGGGGGCAGAGGGTGCTGGCGCGGCATTTGCCGTCGTTTCTCACATTGCACCCGGCGGTGGAAATCGAATTGATACTGTCGGACAGAATCATGGACCTGGCCGCCGAGCGCATGGACATTGCCTTCAGATGGTCGGCCACGGCAACCGGTGAATTGAAAAACACGCCCATTATTTCAGTGCCTTGGTTGTTGACCGCGTCTCCCGAATACCTGGCTGCGCACGACATGCCGCAAACGCCGCCCGAGTTGTCCAGACACAGCTGTTTGTATTACCGGCGCGACAGCAGCGACGACAACTGGGTGCTCAGTTGTCACCGCGTGCAGCCTGAGCGGGTGCAGGAAAAAATTCCGGTCAGGGTCAGCACCCGTTATGCGGTGGACAACGCAGAGGCCGTGCTCCACGCGGCGGTCGCCGGGCTGGGAATTGCACTGTTGCCGGATTATTTGTGTGAAACCTCGTTGAGAGAGGGCAGCCTGGTCAGGGTATTGCCCGAATGGACGCCATTGACCAAATTCGGCTCGCAGATCGTGGCGCTGATCACGCCCGAGCGCATGAATTTTTCGCGCAACAAAGCCTTGCTGGATTTTTTGCTGGCCGCCGTGGAGAAAGAAGCGGCGACATAAGTAGGCTCAATCCAGCGAAATCCCTTGCCGCTTGATGAGCTTGTGCCAGACCGCTGTTTCAGCGCGTATCAGATCGGCATATTGCTGCGGCGTATTCGCCACCGGTTCGATACCGAAGTCGATCAGTTTTTGCCGTATGGCGGGTTGGTTGATGGCCTCGGCCAATTGCTTGTGCAAAGCGTTGATCACCTCGGGCGGAGTACCTGCTGGGGCGACGATGCCGACTTGTGCCGATGCTTCTACATTTTTAATGCCCAATTCGGCAAACGTAGGTACATCGGGCAGTTGCGGCAGGCGCACCGGGTTGGCCACGGCCAGCGCGCGAATCTTGCCGCTTTTGATGAAGCCGTTGCCTGCGGCCAGGTCGACCATCATGGCGGGAATCTGACCACCGGCCAGATCGGACAAGGCGGGTGCCGCGCCTTTATAAGGAATGTGCACCATGAACAAACCGGCTTGCACTTTCAGCAATTCCATGGCCAAGTGGTGCGGGCTGCCGGCCCCGGCCGAGCCGAAATTCACGCTGCCGGGTTTGGCTTTGGCCTTGGCGATGAAGTCTTTGGCGTCTTTGGCGTCTGAGGCCGGACCGACCACCAGCACCATGGGAAATCTGCCCATCAGCGTGACCGGCGCTAAGTCTTTGTCGGGGTTGTAAGACAGCTTGGCGTACAAAGCGGTGTTGAACACCAGCGTGCCGTTGTCCGCCGACATGATGGTGTAGCCGTCAGGGGCGGAGCGCGCCAATTCAGAGGCTGCTATGGCGGTGTTGCCCCCGGGCTTGTTGTCGACCAGGATGGATTGTTTGATTTGCGTGGACAGTTGCTGGCTGAGGGTGCGGGCCAGAAAATCCGAGCCGCCGCCGGCCGGGTAGGGCACTAACCAGCGTATGTTTTTTGACGGGTAGGCGGTGTTTTGCGCCAAAGCAAACGGGGCCATGGCAGCCAGCGACAAAAGACTTAGGGCTTGACGGCGTTCAAACATGTGTGTTCCTTATGGTGCGGGGGAAATCTTCTGATGTCTGAGCCCGGTGAAGAATCATTTTAGGGCGTAATAAACTTGCAGCATCCCAATGAAAGGCGAGTTCATGGCTGCTGAATCAAGCGCTTGTCCGGTTGACCACCAGGCCTTATCTGGCGCCGTGGCAGCTGAAGGCTGTCCTGTGAGCGCCCAGGCCGCCGACTTTAATCCGTTTGAACAAGCTTATTTGCAAGACCCGCCCGAGTATGTGCGCTGGGCACGCGAACAAGAGCCGGTGTTCTTCAGCCCGCAACTCGGCTACTGGGTGGTGACGCGTTACGACGACATCAAAGCCATCTTCCGTGACCACGCCAATTTCAGTCCGGCCAATGCGCTGGAGAAAATCACGCCGCCCGGCCAAGCCGTGCTTGAAGTGCTGGCTTCCTACAACTACGCCATGGGCAAAACCTTAGTGAACGAGGACGAACCGGCGCACATGGCCAGACGCCGTTTGCTGCTCGAACCTTTCACGCCGCAGGCATTGAAGCAGCACGAGCCTATGGTCAGGCAACTCGCCCGCGAGTATGTGGACCGGTTCATCAATGACGGCAAAGCAGATCTGGTCGAGCACATGCTGTGGGAGGTGACGCTGACCATTGCTTTGCATTTTTTGGGTGTGGACGAAGAAGACATGCCCATGTTGCGCCAGTATTCGATCGCCCACACGGTCAATACCTGGGGCCGCCCGGATGAACACGAGCAATTGAAAGTGGCGCACGCGGTCGGCAATTTCTGGCAACTGGCCGGTCGCATTCTGGAGAAGATGCGGCGCGACCCCAGCGGCCCGGGTTGGATGAAGTTCGGCATACGCATGCAAGCCGATCACCCGGACGTGGTCACTGATTCGTATTTGCACTCCATGATGATGGCCGGCATTGTGGCCGCGCACGAGACCACAGCCAACGCCACCGCCAATGCCTTGAAACTGCTGTTGCAACACCCGCATGCGTGGCAGGACATAGCCGCTGACCCGTCGCTGATTCCGAACGCGGTGGAAGAGTGTTTGCGTTTTTCAGGCTCCATCATTTCGTGGCGGCGAATTGCATTGAACCCGGTGAAAGTCGGCGGTTTTGATTTACCGGCGGGCACGAAATTTCTGATGCTGATGACTTCGGCCAACCATGACGAACAGCATTTCGCTGACGCAGACTTGCTGGATATTCACCGTGACAACGCCGCAGACCATTTGTCTTTCGGTTACGGCGCACACCAGTGCATGGGCAAAAACCTAGCGCGCATGGAGTTGCAAGTGTTTTTGCAGGAGTTGTCGCAACGCCTGCCGCATCTGAAATTGCAACCGCAAACCTTTAGCTATTTGTCCAATATGTCGTTTCGCGGGCCGGAACACCTGCTGGTCGAATGGGATCCTGCCGCCAATCCCGAGCGACATGACCCTGGTGTGCTGCAACACAGGCATGCGGTTCGCATCGGCGAATCGACGCGCCAAAGCCTGAGCCGCGCCGTGCGTGTAGAGCACATTCAAACGCTGGCGCGCGATATTGTTGGCCTGACATTGAGCGCCGCAGACGGGAAAGCATTTGCGCCTTGGACACCGGGTTCGCACATCGATCTGGATTGCGGTGACACGGGTTTGTCTCGCCTGTATTCGCTGTGCGGCGATCCGGCAGACCGCATGCGTTTGCAGATTGCGGTGTTGAAAGACCCGCAGAGTCGCGGCGGCTCAGCCTGGTTACATGACACGCTCGCGGCGGGTGACCTGTTGCATATGCGTGGCCCGCGCAACCATTTCCGTTTCGATGAAACCGCAAAGCGCGCGGTGTTCGTGGCTGGCGGTATAGGCGTGACGCCGGTGCTGGCCATGGCGCGCCAGGCTTTGCACATCGGCATGGATTACGTGTTCCATTACAGCGCACGCTCGCGTGAACACATGGCATTTGTGGACGAACTGCAAGCTTTGCACGGCCATCGTTTGCAGTTGCACCTTAGCAGTGAGGGCACGCGCGCCGACTATGCGGCTTTGTTGGCTGCGTGTGAGGCAGGTACGCAGGTCTATGCTTGCGGCCCTAAAACCTTGTTGCAAGCGATTGAATCCGCTTGCGATGGCGTGCAAGGCGTGACGCTCAAGCTCGAATACTTTCAGGCCAAAGCCGCCGTACTCGATCCTGCCAAAGAGCAGGCTTTTGAAATTGAACTCAAAGACTCCGGACTGCTGCTCACGGTGGCGGCTGACCGCACGGTGATGGAGACGTTACGCGCCGCCAATATCGACGTGCAAAGCGATTGCGGCGAAGGCTTGTGCGGCTCTTGCGAGGTGCGGGTGCTGGCCGGCACGGTAGACCACCGCGATCTGGTGTTGACGGCGGCCGAGCGCGCGCTGCACTCAAAAATGATGGTTTGCTGCTCGCGTGCGATAGGCGGGCGATTGGTGCTGGAGCTTTGACAATTTATTTTTCACAAACAGCAAATCAAAATCTGTAAACAGCTTTCACGCCGGCCATAAAGTTGCTTCTCGCGGCGGGTTCAAAGAAACGGGAGTTGGCGTCGTTGACTTTGACCGAGCCTATGTATTGAACATCGGTTAGATTCAACCAGGTCAGGTATTCGGAGCATGTCCACCTGCCGCCGTATTGCGTCAGGCTGGTGCGCAGATTCAATACATTGAAGGCTGCCGCGCTGTCTGAATTCACGTCATCGACTTTCACATCGCTGCTGTACACGCTGTTGAGCGCGGCTTGGAAGCCGGCGGCGGGGTAAGACCAGGCCACCTCGGCAAAAGCCTGCTGCTTGTAGGTGCCGGGTATCACGTTGCCCTAAGAGACAGTGACACCGCTGGCGTTGGTGAAATCGCTCTCAAATGTGGCATTCAAATAGGTATAGGCAAACAGTAGTGTCCGGTTAAATCATGAGGTTAGTTGAATAA
>CAISPG010000048.1 GCA_903887325.1 uncultured Burkholderiales bacterium
CCATCACTAAAAATTTTATAAATTCATCAGGTTCTCTCTCAGAGGTGGATTTTTATTCATCTGATGGAAAACTAATGACTAAAGCTGATTACTACAGCAATGGACTCATACAAAAGGAATTAACCTTTGCGGCTGATGGCATCACTGTACTAACGTCTGCGAGCTTCACCTACTTTAAAAATATTCTGCTCAACTCAATAGTCAAAACTCCAGATGGGAAAATTCAATCCATAGTGCAATACAACTCAGATGGCAAGAGCGTCCATCAGACAGATAAATACTCATACGATTCCAATGGGATTTTGACCTCTATCAGCTCTAATGATGCCGCTGGACATTTATTGCAGACTGTGACCTATTCGTATGCCAGCCAGTCGATAAGTAACAGCAATACGACAGGTGCTTTAAATCAATCATTGAAAATGACAAATATGCTTACGATAATTCAGGCAAATTGACCAGTGAACTAAGGTACAACAGCTCCGGCTTATTAATTGAACAAGATAAATTCACATACCAGAATAATAGTTGGGGCAATAACCATAATTTCAGTAGAAATCAAACTGAGCAACGCTACAACGCGTCAGGACAATTATTCGAAATTGACAATCTACAAAATGGTTTTATCACAGCATCAACGAGTTATGTCAATGGCATCCTGAGCGCACAATCCTCGTATGCCAGCAACGGTCAGCTTTCACAAACCATACAGTTTGCCCAAGATGGTATTCACACCACCGAAATTGATACCTTCAATTTCGGGCTGATCAGTACTCAGGATTTTTATGCCAACAGCCAATTGCAGACTGAAATAAAATTCACCTCTGATGGCCTCTATGTTCAAGAAAGCGATAATTATTTTTATACGAGCAGTAAACTGATTGACCATGTCACACGATCGGCATCAGGACAGATTTTTGAAACAGACACTTACAAATACACCGCGAATGGTCAACTATCGGAAATAGATAAATTCAATTCCAACGGCATTAAATTCGAGATTGATTACTTTACCAACGGTAATTTGAACCACGCGATCCAACCCGTACCGGCGCCACCCCCCTGTGAATGTACCTGTTACGCCTGTTGCTCCCGTGAACAGTCATTGGAGTGCGGTGAGCGGCTGGGGAGAAGCCAATGTCTTGAGTGCCTTGGATTTGGTAACCAACCATAATTAAACAGCGACAGCAGCTCCTGCAGGAATGGCAAGTGACTTAAAAGCCATGGGGTTTCAGTCGGCCTGGGCAAATGGCTTCACTGGTCAAGGCGTGGTTATCGCAGACATAGACACGGGCCTGGATTTAAAAAACACTGCACTGGTTCATAGCTTGAATCTCAGTAGCTACAACTGGAATTTCATTAATAACTCTTCCAATGTACAAGACGATAACGGCCATGGATCCGTCACAGCGGAAGAATTAGCGGCTTCAAGCTCATTAGGTAATGGCGTAGAAGGCGGTGCTTACGGCGCTCAGCTCATGGTACTCAAGGCTTTGGATGCAACTGGATCTGGATCTGACACCACACTGGTATCAGCGATTATTTATGCGGTAAATCACGGTGCCAACATCATCAATATGTCTCTTGGACAAAACGGTAATGACCAAGCTTTGCAGTCTGCCGTTCAATATGCTTCAGACCATGGCGTGATTGTTGTTGCTGCCGCAGGAAATGATGGTGCATCCACTCCCGGATTCCCGGCGGCATATGCTGAATCCATGCCTAATGTGATTGCAGTTGGAGCTACGCAGCTGTCATCTAGCGCTTACAGCATGGCTTCATTTTCAAATCAAGCGGGCAACAGCGCGGCCTTCAATTTCGTCGATGCCTTGGGCGTAAATATCAACGGTATCGGCTTGAATAACAAACTGGGTTTCTGGTCTGGCACCTCTATGGCAACCCCGCTGGTAGCGGCTGAAGCTGCGGTTCTTGAATCTGCGCATTCGGGGCTGTCGGCCGCGCAAATTGTGCAAGACATCATGCAAACTGCGCAAACATTGAATTTTTCAAACTCGACTTCAACCACAACGATTGCAAACTCTGTGTCAGTTAAAGCACATACTGCACATACTCAGTCAATTGATTATTCATCGTTTGAAATTCAAACTGCATCCCATGATTTACTTGACAGCTCCTTTTTGCACCGCAACGGATAGAGATTCAAACTGAGCAAACTTGCACCTCGGGTTTCTACTAGGGTGCATTTATAAATTTCACTAAAGAAGCAATTTCCGCATGTGCTGGCACTTGCGCGACAGAATTAAGCGTATTTCCATTATGCTCTGAGCTTGTAAATTCAATTTCACTCTCAGAATTCATATGCTTAATTCTCAGGCTTTACGAGGGCTTTTCCTGGTTCTGATTTCCGCTTTGTTCGGCTTTAGCTCGCTTGATTACAAAATTGGACAGTTCAGCAAGGCCGGCCCCGGATTATTTCCGCTGGTGATCAGCAGCATGTTATTTTTGATCGGCTTGGCAATGGTGATCAAGTCAAGATTTATTGCATCAGAACCGCTGCATTTCAGTCCCAAAAAAATCAGCATCATTATCATCAGCCTTTGCGGCTTTGCGGTTTTATCCAGCTATTTGAATATGACTGCTGGTATATTTTTTCTAGTTTTTGTTTCCACTTACGCTGGACAGAATTATTCTCCTGTGCGTAATGTAAAAATCTTTGTAGGCTTGTGGTTGATTGCTTTTGCTTTCAAACAATTCCTCGGCCTTAACCTTCCTTTGATCTGATGGAAATCCTTAATAACCTCGCTTTCGGTTTCGAGCATGCACTGACCTTGCAAAACCTGATGTATTGCGCCATCGGTTGTGTGGTGGGTACTTTCATAGGTTTGCTGCCCGGACTCGGGCCTTTGTCTACCATCAGCTTGTTGCTGCCACTGACCTATTCGATTCCGACTGACGGTTCCCTCATCATGCTTGCTGGTATTTACTACGGCGCGCAATACGGCGATAGCGTGAGCGCCATCACCATGAAAATTCCGCATGCCAGCAGCATCGTCGCTTGCATAGATGGTTACCAGATGACGCTCAAAGGCAAGACAGGACTGGCCTTGTTTGCCGCTGGTATTTCCAGCTTTATAGGCGGCACCATTGCCATCGTTGTACTTGCTACTTTGTCACCTTTGCTCGGCCAAGTCGGTCTGATGTTCGGTCCGCACGATTACTGCGCCCTCATGCTGCTTGGTTTTTTCTGCGTGAGTTTTGTGACCACCGGAAGTTTGCTAAACGGTTTGGCCATGACCTTGATTGGCGTTTTGCTGGGCCTGGTGGGCACCGATATCAACAGCGGCATTTCCCGTTTCACCCTTGATTTACCTTTTTTAATGGATGGCATCGGCTTAATCAGCATTGCCTTGGGCTGTTTCGGAATTGCAGAAATTGTGAAGAATCTGGATGACAACCAGGAGATCACGCCCTTTAACGGCAAAATAAAATTAATGCCTACCTGGCCCGAGTTCAAACGTATTATCCCAAGTGCATTGCGCGGAAGCGTCATCGGTTCTATCCTCGGAGTTCTCCCCGGTGGCGGTCCTGTCATTTCCCAATTTGCCGCTTACGCCGCTGAAAAACGCTTCAGCAAATTCAAGGAAGAAATAGGCCATGGCGCTATTGAAGGCGTGGCCGGTCAGGCAGCTGCCGATGAAGCCGCCGCAAGAACCAGTTTTATTCCTTTAATGAGTCTGGGTATTCCTGAGAATGCGGTGATGGCCTTGATGATGGCTGCCTTTGTTGTCAAAGGCATTCAGCCCGGCCCGGACATGATCACATCACATCCGGATTTATTCTGGGGCCTAGTGGCAAGTATGTGGATAGGTAATTGTTTTCTGGTTATTTTGAATGTTCCACTGGTGCGGTACTGGCTTTCTGTTTTCAAGATTCCATTCAACGTCTTGTTTCCATCGATACTGTTTTTCTGCTGTATCGGTACATTCAGTATCAACAACAATATGAACGATATTTACCTGACAGCAACTTTCGGCGTGATGGGCTATCTTTTCATGCGCATGGGACTTGAGGCCGCGCCGCTCATGCTGGGTTTCATACTTGGCCCTATGCTGGAAGAATATTTCCGCAGAGCTTTGATGATCAGCCGGGGCGATTTCAGTTCTTTTTTATACCGCCCTATCAGCGGAACATTGCTTGCATTGATTGCCGTATTTATCCTATGGCAATTGATTGCTTTTTTTATGCAGCAAAAACAGCAGCAAAACCGCATCAACTAGCCTGAACTATCCCCGCGTTTTGAACTCGTATGTACTTAGTTAAATTACTGATTTTTCAATGCGATAAACTTGAAAATATTTAAAATCATCACTTTATCTGTCCATGAATTCAACCAGACTTGCCATTTGTCTTAGCATGTTTGCTGTGGCCTCTGTGTCTGTCGCACAAACCACATCACCATTACGCGATTGCCCGGATTGCCCTGAGATGATGGTCATACCCGGCGGCAGTTTTGCGATGGGCTCGGTATCCGGCAGCGAAGAAGATGCGAACACGCCAAAGCACGCAGTCAGCATTTCATCTTTCGCCATTGGCAAATACGAAATCACCCAAGCTCAATGGTTTTCTATCATGGGCACACGACCAGGCATGTTCAAAGGAGATGATCTTCCGGTTGAGCAAGTAACGTGGAAACAAGCCCGTGAATTCACGCGCAAGCTCAGCGAAAAAACTGGGCAGACATATAGACTGCCCACTGAAGCAGAGTGGGAATACGCAGCGCGCGCCGGCAGTGAATCCGACTATTACTTCGGCGCTGACCAAACGCAAGTGCCTGAACACGCCTGGTTTGATGAAAATTCTGATGAAACCACCCATCCTGTAGGCCAAAAACCGGCGAATAACTACGGGCTGTACGACATGTACGGTAATGTCTGGGAATGGACTATGGATTGCTGGAACACCAGCTACGAAGGCGCTCCAGTCGACGGCAGCGCCTGGACGAGCGGCGATTGCTCTATGCGGGTGGTCAGAGGTGGCTCTTGGTACAACAAATTGAAATCGATCAAATCGGCGGCAAGAGCCAGGTATTCTTCTGAAATTAGTTACAACAGTCGGGGTGGCGGCTTGCGGGTTGTGCGGGAATTGCCCAAGTAGTTATAGCCTTTAACGCAAGAACGACTTCCAGCCTGATTAGTTTGACTTGTATTTTTAAGGCTTACTGCGTGGGTTTGATTGATACATTCAGATCCGGGGGAATTGCTCATTGAGATTAGCTCAAATCAATCACTGTCGTTAAAATTATCCTTAAACTTTTAGGGCTGAATCTGTTTTAACTAACTTCATTAACCGCCATGAAACATACAGCACTGCTTAAAAAACTTTTAGTATTAACCGTCCTATCTGCCGGACTGGCTCACGCCGGGGACCCGCATTGGATCAGCGACAGCAAAGGCTGCAAAGTAGCCAATGTTTTTCCTCAAGAAGATGAATCCATCAGTTGGACAGGTGCCTGCGAGCAAGGTTTAGCCAACGGTGAAGGCAAGCTCACCTGGTTTATCAACGGCGTCGTCACAGATACCTACGAAGGTCATCTGGTCAAAGGATGGGCTGAAGGCGAAGGCAAGTTAACCCGCAAAGACGGTGTTTACACCGGCGAATGGAAAAACAGTTTGCAAAACGGCAAAGGCCGCTACCAACATGAAGACGGCACCTGGTACCAAGGTGGCTGGAAAGACGGTAAACCCCATGGCCACGGGCAGATGCTGACCCCTGAAGGCAAGATTTTCAGCGGCACCTGGTATGACGGCTACTATGAAGATGAACAGCCAGCCGATAACCGCGGCTGATTAATCTAGCGCCAAACAATCAGAACGCGCCGGGAAATACCCGGCTCTCACCGGACTGGAAACCGCTACCAGGAAAGCATCCTGGATAGCATAAGCCTCTTGTTCTCGCTTGTACCAAAGCACACATTTTTCTTGAGTTGTTTTCAATAATTCTGCATTCTGTCCGGACGAATACTGTAGGTAATGCACCAGTTCATGAAGCAAGACAGAACGGTCAAAAAGATTCGTCTCTGGCTTGAGTTTCTCATCCAGGTAAATGGTCTCTCCTCCCGGGTAATGGCCGAGCACAAGACATCTTGAATTACAGGCAAGCCGGCTTAAGTCGGCTGAAGATAAAAAACTGATGGTTGGCAATTTATCCGGCAATGGATATTTGGACAGGTCATGAATGCTGGAAAACAGCACAGGAATCAAATCCTGCCGGTCCAGTTTCAAACTGGCGCCGGCAAAATCATCTAAAAATTTTTGCTTATCGCTTTTGTATTTTTCATACATTCCGGTGTTGTTGTTTGAATCACCCGCTACTGCAAGGCCTGCAAACCATAAACACACAATGAAACAAAGAATGGCACGCACCGGCAAACAAATCACCGGTTCTGATCTCATATTTCAATCCGCTTTCGCCTTATTGAAGTCAAACACCAGATGCAGATAACGCCTGCCTATCAGGTCTTTGGTCATGCTGATGGTTTCCGAACCCAAGTCAGCTTCGAAAGTGAAGCGACCACTGGAAGGTGGATTCAAGTAAAGAAAAGGTCCTTTGATTTTTGTTTCAACCATCACGTCACCGGATACATTTTTCACGCGTAAAGCCACGTCTTTGACATCAGCTATTTGACCGTTGTTGCGAAAGACCAATTGAATAGGGTACTTGGGGGCTTGTGCGTCTAGATAGGTTTGTTCTTCATCATTCACCCCGCCTGTAATGAATGTGTATTCACCTTGGCGTTGTATCTTGATGGCCTGAGCCTGCGCCAATTGAAGTCCCATAAAAAATGAGAGGAGCGCAACAGATAATGGAACTAAAAGCCCGGTCATGCGAGTAAATAACGAGGCATATTTTTTTTGCATATAGGTTTAAACCGGTTGATTAAAGAATTTATTCTTTGACACAAGAAATACAAATATTTCTTACGTATGTGTCTAACAATTATGATGTGTGAACCTTAAAATAGCAAATAACCCTCGCGCCGACTGATCGGCCTGCTTATTTCAACTATAGGAGTAGCGCTTGCCATGTTAAAAAAATACTTTTTGATGTTATGCCTTGGTTTTTATTCAGTCTGTGCTTTGGCTGCGGATGCTGCTGCCTTGCAAGGTCAGTGGTCAGGCGTGTGGTACATAGGCATGAGCAGTGGCAAGACACACCTGCACTTTGATGATGACGGTAGTGCACATATCAGTTTCACCAATCTGGATGAATTTGGTGAAGAGGATATTCCATTGAGCAAATTGTCCATAGACTCAGGCTCGGTCAGTTTCTCTGTGCCCAGTAAGTACAGCGCCGCTTTCCAAATCCAACTCAAAATCAAGCCTGATGGCAAGACGCTGGATGGTGGCGGTAAATTTGACGGCGCGGGTGCCAAACTGGTGTTTACTAAATCAAATTAAAGCTCTAAGCAGACTGCAACTGCGTCCAAGCAGTTGCGTCACCTACCATAGATACAGACAAAAATTATTCGTTGGGCAGTGACTTGATATAGCGTGCCAACAATCTGATTTCCTCAGGTTTCAAAGTATTTTTGAAACTGGGCATAGCTCCTTGGCCTTTGATAAGGGTGTTGTAGATAGCTTCTTCGTCTTTAGCGATACCTGCCAATTTCGGACCGCCCTTACCCGCTTTCATGCCAAAGTTTCCATGGCACCAACTGCAACTGTTTGCAAACAACTTTTTAGGATCTTGCTGTTGCGGTTCAGCTTCCTGGGCTTCCTCTGCAAAAACCGGGACAGCAAACGATGCAACAAGTGCCGTAGCTGCCAAAAATTTTAATCCACTGAGACGGTGAAACATGCTTTCTCCTTAGTTGATAAGCTCTTATAACAAGTATACATATTCAAAGAGTTTTGATACAAGCGAATACGAAAAAAGCGGGAAGTTTTCACTCCCCGCTTTTTAATTTTATCAACTCAATTATTTCAAAGAGTAGACGATCAGCTGACCGTTGTCGGTCGGCATTTCAGTGAACGGTGAACCGAACAAAGGACCGTAGTTACCGGCAACGTGGCTACCCCAACCAGTCACAACAGCAACATACTGCTTGCCCTTGGCGGTGTAGCTGATAACGCCACCATGGTGACCCAAGCCGTTGTTGTGGCTCCACAGTTCTTGACCCGTTTTGGCATCAAGCGCTTGGAATACACCGTCTGCACCAGGAACGAAGACCAAGTCGCCTTTGGTAGACAGCAAAGAGGCAAGCACAGGGTACTTGTACTCTACGCGCCATGTGCTCTTACCGGTGATAGGGTCACGGGCTTGGATGGTGCCATAAGCCTGCTTGCCTTTCGGATGAGTAGCAGTCCATGAAGCGCCGAAGTAGTTTTGGCCTGAGAAGTCTTTCGGGCGATCAGCCTTGACCACTTCGAGGTCGAAACACCATTCTTGGGTAGCTTTGTACATCAAGCCTGTTTTCGGGCTGTAGCTACCTGCATTCCAGCTGATGGCACCGTCAATGGCGGGGCACATATTGGGGAATTTGCCTTCTGAGAAGTCAACGCGACCTTGCAGTTCACCTTTGTTGGAGATGCCTTTGACGTAGTTGAAAGTTTCGCCAATCATGTAAGCGTTTTCAACATTCAACTTGTTACCGCCACCGAGGTTAGCAGCGTCGTAGGCGAAAATCACACCACCTTTATTGGGGTGAATCATGTAATCTTTGCCGCCCTTGGTGATGCGCATGAACTCACCCACAGCGCTGTCAAAGTCCCAAGCGTCGTGAGGCATTTCCTGGAAGTAAGACTTCAGCTTGCCTGTATCGGGATCGAGCACGATGACAGAGGAGGTGTAAAGGTTGTCACCGGGACGTGCGCCCTCAGTTTTCCATTTTGAACCTGCGTAGTCATAGTCAGGTGCCGGATTGGCAGTGCCCCACCAAACGGAATTGGTTTTAGGGTCGTACTGGCCAGTCATCCAACCGCCGCCGCCACCAGTTTTCCAAGTGTCATTGGCCCAAGAGTCGCGCGAACGCTGGTCGCCACCGATGGTGTCGAATTGCCATACGGTGTCGCCGGTTTCTGCACTGACAGCGAAGATGGGACCGCAACAACCTGACAACTCACCACCGTTAGAGCCGATGATGACTTTGTCTTTCACAACCAGAGGAGCGCCGGTGAAGCCTTTGTTGCCCTTGTCAACAGCCATGACCATCTTGTCCCACACGGGCTTGCCGGTTTTCATGTCCAGCGCAATCATGCGGCCGTCAACAGTTCCCATGTAAACCTTGCCATAGGCTACAGCAATACCGCGGTTGTATGGGTTGTAGAAAGTACCTTCGCCACGCTCGTTATCGAGTTTGGCCTGATAGCTCCAAATGGGCTTGCCATTGGTGCCGTCAAGCGCCCACACTTTGCCGCTGGCAGAGGTGTAGTACAGAATGCCGTCAACAGCGAGGGGGAATGATTGGATACCGCGCTTGGTAGCGTTGGGGGTGTGGATCCAGGCGACCCCCAGATTTTTCACGTTGGCAGTGTTGATTTGATCAAGACCGCTGTGGTGGTATCCGTCGAAGGACTGGTGATACATCAGCCAGTTGTTCGGGTCATTTTGTGCATTTAAAAGACTGTTCCAGGAAACTTCGGCAGATGCCGAGGCAGCACCGATCAGCATCAGACTACTTACCAGCAACTTCATTTTTGGTTTGATGGACTTCATAAACTCCCCCCTGTTGGTTGAAAGAAACTCAATGTCAATTCAACGAAATGCCCGGCCACAAATAGCCGGTCGTTTCTTTTGTGACAACGAATTATTTTTAAAGATTTAGTCTCTGTCAATCAATAAAAACGAGGCCACGGGAAAACACCTAAGGCACATTTACACTGTTTTTTTTATAGTTTTATTTGAATTTTTCAGAGGTAATTTTTGATTTTTTTACAGTAGTGTCCGGTTAAATCATGAGGTTAGTTGAATAA
>CAISPG010000049.1 GCA_903887325.1 uncultured Burkholderiales bacterium
CGGCGCTTTGCCGCGCCAGTTGCTCTTGCATGGTGGACAACTTCAACCACAGTTGCAAACACGCCAGCGCGCACAACACAGCCAGCAACACGCTCAACACCAGCAATTTTTGACGCCACCAGACTAAGCGAACAGGCGTTGGAATACTTGCAGTGGTTTCGGGTTTGTCGTTAATCGGGGCACTGCTCATGCCAATGATTCTAATGAGGCCAGCAATGCGCCAAGCACGGGTTTGCAAACCAGCACCCGGCCCGCCCCCATGCGCGAGGCCGCTGACCCTATGCGTTCATGGGTGGCAATGGCGATGGCCGCTGACCAATCCTTAGCCGGCAGCAGCTTTTGCAAATAGACGATGGCCTGCGAACTGCTGAACACCCAGACGCTGGCGTCAGTGGCCGCCAGACTTGCGCGGGCGGTTTGTTCCCGGTCCCAGACCGGGCAGGCGCGCTGGTACACCGCCAAAGTGTCAACCGGCACACCGGCGCGACTGAGTTGCTGCGCCAGCCAATCCCGCCCCACGCCTTCAGCCGCAGAGTCGGCCTGATCCGCTTCGCTGCCGCGCAAAATCAACACCGGTTTGGCAGGCACCAAACCCGCTTGCACCACTTGCCATAAAGCTTCGGTGTCAAATTGACCGGCATCGGCTGCGGGCGCGTCTATCAGTTCCACGGCCACCCCGGCGTCCAGCAAGGCCTGGCGGGTGCCCGGGCCGGTGGCCCAGCAGCGTGTTCCGTGCGCGCCTGCAACCGGCGTGTCTTGCGTGAAAGTGTGTGTGACCGCATTGCGGCTGACGAACATCACCGCCTGGTAGGAGAACCAATCCGACAAGATGTCGTGCGCACGTTGTGTCAGCGGCACGGGCGCAATATCTATCAATGGCCATTCGCGGACGCTGTGTCCGGCGGCCTCTAAGCCGTGACGCCAGGCTTGGCTGTCGCTGGACGGTCGGGTCAGAATGACGCGGCGTCCGGCGCTCAATTAACCCGCCCCCTGGGCCCGCAGTTGGCGCGCCGCCGACAGGCCAAGCGCTTCAGCATCTTCCAGCGTGGCCACCTCGCCCTGGCTGTGGGCGCGTACCAACGGTGACTGCGTGTTGTCCGGGTTGCCCCAGGCCGCGTGTAAATCCAGTACATCGCCGTGCAAGACCGCGTGCGCCGCCAACGGCATGGAGCAACTGCCGCCCATGGCCCGGCTGACTGCGCGTTCGGCCGCCACCGCCAGCCAGGTGGTCTGGTGCGCCAGCGGTTTCAAAATGCTGCGCACATCGTCGCGCGCCGTTCGGATTTCTATGCCCAACGCGCCTTGCCCGGCGGCAGGCAGCATTTCGGTGGTATCAAAAATATGGCGTATGCGGTCTGCCAGACCCAGACGTTTCAAACCGGCCGCCGCCAGCACAATACCGGCGTAATGGCCTTCATCCAATTTGCGCAAGCGGGTGTCGAGGTTACCGCGCAAAGGTTCGATTTGTAAATCCGGGCGCAAAGCGCGCAACAACACGGTGCGGCGCAGGCTGGAGGTGCCGACCACCGCGCCCAGAGGAAGATCTTGCAACTTGGCGTACTGCGAAGACACCCAGGCGTCGCGCGGGTCTTCTCGCTCCATCACACAGGCCAACTCAAAGCCGGGCGGCATGTCCATGGGCACATCCTTGAGCGAATGCACGGCCAGGTCGGCGCTGCCGTCTTCAAGAGCGACTTCAAGCTCTTTGACAAACAAACCCTTGCCGCCGACTTTGCTTAATGAGCGATCGAGTATTTGGTCGCCTTGCGTGGTCATGCCAAGAATGTCAACCAGACAACCGCGAGCGCGCAGCAAATCCTGCATGTGGTGTGCCTGCCATAAGGCCAGACGGCTTTCGCGTGTTGCGATGGTGAGATGGGGTGTGCTCAAAACAAGGGACCAGGGGCCGTCAGTCAATGGGGCGGGTGGATGCTAGCATGGCATTTCGTCGTGGTTTTCCCTCTGTGTCACACCCATTTCAAGCGAACTTGTATGCAACGCAAACCGCCATCGACTGGCCGCAGTTCATCGGTCTTTCACCATGAAAGACCGCTGGTCGACGATATACGCTGGCTGGGCCGCATATTAGGTGACGTCATACGCGAACAGGAAGGCGAAGACGCTTTCGCCCTGGTGGAACAAATCCGCAGGTTGTCGGTAGCCTTTCGCCGGGATGCAGATACACAGGCAGGAACTGCCTTAAAAAAAACTGCTGGCTTCTCTGAGCAGCGAACAAGCGGTCAGCGTGATTCGCGCCTTCACCTATTTCAGTCATTTGGCGAATCTGGCCGAAGACCAGCACCATATCCGCCGCCAACAAGCGCACGAACGCGCAGGCGATGTACATACCGGCAGCCTGTCGTCTTCCTTGGGCAAACTCAAAGCCGCAGGCATAGGCAGCAAAGCCATTCGTCAGGCGCTGGCGCAAGCGCACATCTCGCCGGTCTTAACCGCGCACCCGACCGAGGTGCAACGCAAAAGTATTTTGGATGCGGAACGCGGCATCGCCGCCTGCTTGCAAACCCGCGACGACATCGTCTCGCGCGGCCAAGACGCCACCAGCACGCGCCAACTGTCGCAAGTGGAAAGCCTGGTGCGCGCACGCGTGCTGCAACTGTGGCAAACACGTTTGCTGCGTTTCACCAAACTCACCGTGGCCGATGAAATCGAAAACGCCATGGGCTATTACGAGTCCACGTTTTTGTCTGAAATTCCCAAGCTGTACGCCGACCTGGAACACGAACTCGGCGGCAGTGCAGTCGCCACGTTTTTCCGCATGGGCCAGTGGATGGGCGGCGACCGCGACGGCAACCCGAATGTGAATGCCGACACGCTGGACTTGGCGATGAAACGCCAGTGTGAAGTGGTGTTGCGCCATTACCTGACCGAAGTGCATTGGCTGGGCAGCGAGTTGTCCACCTCGGCCATGCTGGTCGGTGTGCCGCCTGCCTTGCAAACCTTGGCCGATTCTTCGCCCGACACGAATGCGCACCGTCAAGATGAACCTTACCGCCGCAGCCTGACCTTCATGTACGCCCGACTGGCGGCCAGCCTGTTGCAATTGACCGGCAAAGAAGCCGCGCGTCATGCCTTGCCGCCGCAACAGCCTTACCCGGATGCGCAAGCGTTTTTGTCTGACCTGCACACACTGAACAACGCATTGAGCGAGCAACACGCGCAAGCATTGGCACTGCCGCGACTGCGCCCGCTGATACGCGCGGTGCAGGTGTTCGGTTTCCATTTGGCCACGGTAGATTTGCGCCAAAGCTCGGACCAGCATGAACTGGTGGTGGCTGAGTTGTTCAAAGCCGCAGGCATTGAAAACGCTTACTTAAAACAAAATGAAGACAGCCGACAGCGCTTGCTGTTGCAAGCCCTGAACGACCCGCGTCCGCTGCGCATTCCCGGCCACGCTTACAGCGCGCACAGCGTGTCTGAGCTGAGCATTTTTGAAACAGCGCGGCGGATTCGTCAAGACCATGGTGCTGACGCGATTCGACACGCCATCATCAGCCACACCGAAACCGTCAGCGATTTGCTGGAAGTCTTGTTGTTGCAAAAAGAAACCGGTTTGTTGCAAGGTGTTGTGAACGACACCGCTGTGGCCGATTTGATCGTGGTGCCGCTGTTTGAAACCATCGAAGACCTGCAACAAGCGCCGCTCATCATGCGCGACTATTTCGCTTTGCCCGGTGTTGCTGCGCTGGTAGCCAGAAGCGGCGGCGAACAAGACATCATGCTCGGCTATTCGGACAGTAACAAAGACGGCGGCATCTTCACCAGCAACTGGTCGCTGTACCAGGCCGAGCTGGCGCTGGTGGATGTGTTCAACACCCTCGAAGAAGTGCACGGCATCACATTGCGACTGTTCCACGGGCGCGGCGGCACGGTAGGTCGCGGCGGCGGCCCGAGTTTTGATGCCATATTGGCGCAACCGCCCGGCACGGTGCGCGGACAAATTCGATTGACCGAGCAAGGCGAAGTCATCAATTCCAAATACGCCAACCCTGCATTGGGGCGGCGCAATTTGGAAACACTGGTGGCCGCTACGCTTGAAGCCACGTTGCTGCCAGCCAGCAAAGGCGCGCCCCGCACTTTCATAGAAGCCGCGCAACTGCTTTCACACCACAGCATGTCGTCTTACCGGTCTTTGGTCTACGACACACCGGGTTTCAGCGATTATTTTTTTGAAGCCACGCCGCTGCGCGAAATCGCCGGACTCAACATAGGTTCGCGCCCTGCTTCGCGCAAACCGTCACAACGCATAGAAGACTTGCGCGCTATTCCCTGGGGATTCAGCTGGGGCCAATGCCGTCTGACATTGCCCGGATGGCTGGGTTTCGGCTCGGCGGTGAACGCATTCATTGAAGAGCATCCAACGCTTTCGCGCACTCAAGCGCTGGCGCTGCTGCGCCGCATGCACAAAGACTGGCCGTTTTTCCGCACCCTGCTCTCCAACATGGACATGGTGATGGCGAAAAGTGATTTGGCACTGGCTTCGCGTTATGCGGAGTTGGTGACAGATACACGGCTGCGCAAAAAAATCTTCAAAGCGATTGAGACCGAATGGCAACTGACCACCGATGCTCTGCAACTGATCACCGGTGCCAAGCAAAGGCTGGCGAACAACGCATCACTGGCGCGGTCCATCAAACACCGTTTCCCCTACATCGACCCGCTGCACCATTTGCAAGTGGAACTGATACGCAGACACCGCGCCGGCATCACCGATGAGCGGGCGCAACGCGGCATCCATTTATCTATCAATGGCATTGCGGCGGGGTTGAGGAATACCGGTTAATGGTTGAGCCACGGGTTGATCAGCGTCAATCCCAAACCTTCAAAGTCTTTGGTATTGCGGGTGGCAAGACTTGCCTGGTGAGTCAAACAAATGGATGCGATTTGCGCATCAGCCAAAGAAATCGGCCTACCTTGGCTTTCTCGGTGGGCCACCAAATCCGCATAAACAACAGCAGCTTCCAAATCGTAAGCCAGCACCCTGTCTTGAAAGTCCTCAGACAACATCAAGGACAAGGTACGGGTTAATTGTTGTTTGCGGGCACCCTCAGGCAGCCTGGCTAAGCCGAACAGCAACTCACCGGCCACCACACTGCTTAGCCATATTTCCCGTGAAGGCTGGAGGTTCAGCCATTGCAAAACACGCGCTGACGGTGCGGGCCGCATCAACTCAGACACCACGTTGGTATCAAGCAGGATCAAGACGCAGCCCCTGCGTCAGGATCAACGCCACGAGGCAATTCGGTGCGGGCGGGCAATTCAAGTTCATAGCCGCCCAAAGCGGCAAACCTGGCGTGAATCCGGCTCCCCAAACCTTCGGTTGGCGTACTTTGCGCCAAGGCGTTGCGCAAAATGGTGCGCACCTCTTCTTCCATGGACCGGCCATGCGAGGCTGCTGCTTGGCGCAGTTTGTCCTTGGTGGCATCGTCAATATTGCGAATGGTCAATGTGCTCATAAGTCCCCCTAGTGCGCATTCTATGCTTGCAATGCTGTCATTGCTAGCAGCTTAAATCAGATCATTTAAAAACCGCTTGTCTCTCAAATACTCCAACGGCTTTTCTGTAGCGCAGCCGGCTTAAGACCCCGACCACACTTGCAGCTTGCAATAAGCGGATGCGTGCGTAAAGTCTTTGTCGGTGGTCAGTAAAACCAAACGATGCCGAATGCATAACTGGGCGATCAAAGCATCGATAGTGCCGAGTTGCAGGCCAGCCCTGCGACAAGTGTTTCGGAGCATGGCTGCTTGCAAATGGTCGTCCAGTTCCGGTGATACGTGTTTGAAAGCAGAAAAGGTTTCGATGATGCGGGCTTGGTCTTTGGCACCAGAAAAACCTTGCAATAACTCTTGCAACACCAAGCCTGTGGTCATGACCAGGTCATGACCGGCCAAAGCGGTTTGCAAATAAAGCAGTTCGGGTGCCCGGCTGGCGACATCACGGCGCAATGCCAGCGACCAGACGCTGGTATCAACCAATAACGTCATGAACGCGAACGCTGAGATTTGTAATCAAACGAAGCGTCCCACTCCATGCTGCCCAATAACCCCAGCGCTTTCACCTGTTCTCTGCGGGCGATGAACTCTTTGAGCGCCAAGGTCACAGCGGCTTTTTTGGTGGTCTCACCGCTGACCGCCAACGCGCGGTCTATCAAATCAGGATCAATTGCTAAGTTGGTTGCCATGTGTAGCTCCTTGTGTAATTCATTGTGTAGAAGTCTACACAGAGCCGAGCAATATGTTTAGCTACCAAATTACTTACCGGCCGGCGTAGGTGCGACTGGCGCTTCAGTTGCAGGTGCAGCAGGCGCGGTTTTCGCGGGTTCGGCCTCATGCGAGACCTCGCTACCGTGTTTTTCACCGCCCATGTCTACGCTGTCGCCCGCTTTGAAAATGACAAACAAAGCCAAAGCCGCGAACACCACAAATCCCAATGCCAGTTTCCACATGATCCATGTCTCCTAAAAAGTTGATTCCCGAATGCGGGGAGTAAGAAGAATTTAGCACTCAAGGTACAGAGCTTGGCTTACAGCCTCGGAACAAGATATTGAAGCGGTGCGCCAGCGCAGGCTAAGAATGTCTCGCAAACCTAAACAAGAACTGTGAGTAAGGCTCCCGCACAATCCAATTGACATATCACTAGTGTCCCAACGTTGGGAAGAGGGTTTGTTGAATAGGATCTTGGCCGATTTCAGGCCCATCCTGTAGTTTTCCCAGTAGGGCGGATATTGGCGTGGTTTCAAACATATTCAG
>CAISPG010000050.1 GCA_903887325.1 uncultured Burkholderiales bacterium
CTAAAGCTTGCGCATCGCCATGGCGCATGGCTTGAACAATGGCCGGGGCGTCCAGTGTTTGTCCTGTGTGTCTGGCATGGTCTTGCGCGAATGCTGTGCCGCTGATCCATGTTTCTAGGCAACCGGTCAGACCGCACCAACAAGCCGGAACCTGGAGTTCATCTGCCGTCGGCCACGGCAGCGGGTTGTGCCCCCATTCGCCTGCAATCGCGTGCCTGCCCGTCAGTAACTTCCGGTTCACCACAACGCCGCCACCGCATCCTGTGCCCAGAATCGCAGCGAACACCACCTGGCAACCGCTGGCTGCACCATCAACCGCTTCGCTCAAAGCGAGGCAATTGGCATCGTTTTGTAATCGCACTTCACAGCTGAGCAGATCTTGCAAATCATCTTGCAGCGCTTGGTGGTTCATCACCTGTGTGTTCGATCCTCTGACCAAACATGTGTCCACATCCAGACAGCCCGGCATGCCTATGCCGATACAGCCCGGTTTGTCTGTGCCCAAGTCTGTGCAAGCTGCATTTAGCAACTGTTCAATGTTTTGCAATACCAGCGGGTAACTGTCGGCCGGTGTGGGCAGGCGACGGCGAAAAACAATCTCACCGGCTGCATCAATGACAGCGATTTCGGTTTTGGTGCCGCCCAGATCAAAACCGAATTGCAGACTCATGGCGCTTTGACCAAAGCCATCAAAGCCGGTTCATCCAGCACCGGTATGCCCAGGGCATTCGCTTTTTCCAGTTTGCTGCCGGCCGCTTCACCGGCAATCACACCGGTGGTTTTTTTACTGACGCTGCCCGCCACTTTGGCGCCGGCCTCTTCCAACAGGGCTTGCGCCTGCTCGCGCGACAGCGTGGGCAGGGTGCCGGTGATCACATAGGTGTGACCGGCCAGCGGCAAATCCAGTCTGGCACCGGGTGCGGACTCTTGCCATTGCAACCCGCAAGCGCGCAATTGCTCGACCACCTCGCGGTTGTGCGGCTGGTCAAAAAAGGTACGCAGACTTTGCGCCACCACGGGGCCGACATCGTTGACGGTCAACAGTTGATCAATGCCTGCGTTCATGATGGCATCCATGCCGCCGAAGTGACGCGCCAGTTCCTTGGCCGTGGCTTCGCCGACGTGGCGTATGCCCAATCCAAAAACAAAACGCGGCAAGGTGGTTTGTTTGGAACGCTCCAAACTGGCAAGCAAATTGTTCGCGGATTTCTCGGCCATGCGCTCCAGCACAGCGAGTTGGCTGAAAACCAGCTTGTACAAATCGGGCAAGGTGTTGACCAGACCGGCATCAACCAGTTGATCAACCAGTTTTTCACCCAAGTCATCCACTTCCACGGCACGTCGGTGGGCGAAATGCAAAATGGCCTGCTTGCGTTGCGCGCTGCAAAACAAACCGCCGGTGCACCGGTAATCCGCCTCACCTTCATCGCACAAAGCCAGGCTGTCGCACACCGGGCAATGGCTTGGCATGGTGAATATCTGTGCGTCCTGCAAGCGTTTTTCAAGCATGACTGACACCACCTCGGGAATCACATCACCGGCGCGGCGCACAACCACCGTGTCACCGACACGCACGTCTTTGCGCCTGGCTTCGTCTTCATTGTGAAGCGTGGCATTGGTGACAGTGACGCCGCCGACAAACACAGGAGCGAGTTTGGCGACAGGCGTGAGCTTGCCGGTGCGCCCCACTTGCACTTCAATTGCTTGTACGGTGGTGAGCTCTTCTTGCGCAGGGTATTTGTGCGCCACTGCCCAGCGCGGCTCGCGGCTGACCATGCCCATGCGCGCTTGCATGCTGATGTCGTTGACCTTGTAGACCACGCCATCAATGTCAAACGGTAAGCTGTCGCGCTGCGCAGCAATGTCGTGGTGAAAAGCGATCAAGCCTGTTGCGCCCTGCACTTTTTTGCTGTGCTCAGACACAGGAAAGCCCCAGGTTTTCAAGGCAAGCAACACCTGCATATGGTTGCCGTAGATTTGTAAGCCGTTCAAAGTGGCTTCGACCGGACTCAATGTTTGAGAGGCATCCGGGTGAAAGTGCAGCGCGTAAGCGAAAAAACTCAAAGGCCTTTGGGCGGCAATTCTGGGGTCAAGTTGCCTGACCGCACCGGCTGCCGCGTTGCGCGGGTTAACAAAAGTTTTTTCGTTCTTCAGGCCATCGGCGATGCGCTGGCGCTGGCGCGCGTTCAGGCTTTCGAAATCGTCACGGCGCATATAGACTTCGCCGCGAACCTCCAACTCAGCAGGTGCCATGTCCGGTAGTCGCAAAGGTATTTGACCAATGGTACGTATGTTATGAGTCACATCCTCGCCAGTTTCACCATCGCCGCGGGTGCAGGCTTGCACCAGCAGGTGGTTGCGGTACATCAAACTGATGGCCAAGCCGTCAAATTTCAATTCAGCCACATAGTCCACAGGCGAATCTGTTTCACTGAGTTGTAATTGCTTGCGTACTCTGGCGTCAAACTGCACCGCGCCCTGCTCGCTGCTATCGGTTTCGGTGTGAATGCTGAGCATTGGCACGCGGTGGCTTACCTGTGTGAATGAAGCCATGGGCGCAGCGCCAACACGCTGCGTAGGTGAATCAGGGGTGATGAATTCGGGATGCTCGGCTTCCAGTGCCTGCAATTCTCGAAACAGCCGGTCGTACTCGGCATCCGGCATCAGCGGATCATCAAGCACGTAGTAATGGTGACCTGCAGATTGCAGTTGTTGCCTCAGACGGGCCAGCCTCTCGTGCATGTCTTTGATCAGCTGAAAAGCCGACGCGCTTGCAGTGAACCGGCGGCCAGGTCGCGGGCGGCAAGTTCATCGTAGAGTTTGCGCAAATCCTGGTCGATCATGTGAATCGCCTGCTCGGACAAAGATTGACCGTTGTCGTCGGTGACCATGCCGTCCATGGCATCGGCCAAAGACTGTGCAGCTTCGCACATGCGGGCAAATGCCTGCTCTGATTGAGACACCTGCGGCACGTCCAAAGTCAGGCTGATGCTGCGCAAAGCGGCCTGATTCGGGTCTTCGGCCATGGCGGCACGCGCATCAAAATGCAAGACCAGCACCGGCGGCAAACCGGTGTGTGAAGCGGGTACCACCATGCGTCCGGGGATGACGCCGGGCACAAAGCCTTGGCGAGCCGCTTGCTGTTGCACATAACCCGGACTCCAGGCCGATTTACGCGCTTGCAAGGTGAAGCTGAGCTGGGCGTCGTGGGCACCGGCGAACTGATCGAGTTCACGCGCATGGGCCAGGGCTTCGTGCATATCGGGAAATTCGGGCGTGGCAGAAAAGACTTCGGCAAACGCCTGGGCTTTGACCACAAACTCGGAGAACTCGATTTCATTCAACGGACCTTGCCGGTTGGCGACTTGAATACCGGCTTGAAAACCGCTGTAAAAACGCTGGGCCTGCAAGATTTCCCAATTGCCGTTGTCTGCATTCAAACCTTCAACGACAAAGAGTTTGTTGCCGACACGGCGTATCGGCGGTAATGCCGCCAGCGCAGCTTCGCCTGAGACAGGTGCATCCAGTTCCATGGTGGCAATCACATCGATCAATGCATCCAACTGAGAAGACACATCACGCTCTAACACTTCATGGTGAAGATCGGTATCCATGGACGGTTCACGCTTGTCGCCGTCCATGCCGGGGACCACCTCCAAGGCTTGCAATTCATCGGCAGACAGCAGGGGTTCAGCCTGCTTGGGCTGACTTTGGCGCGAAGTCCAGGTGCTGTGCGCCACCACAATCACCAGCACTAGGCCGCCGGCAATCGCCAGCCACAGTTGCAAATTGCTCATGAGCAGGCCTTCATGAAGATTCAACCATGGAGACTGCGGCCTCCATGTCAACCGCCACGATACGTGACACGCCTTGCTCCTGCATGGTGACTCCGATCAATTGTTCGGCCATTTCCATGGCAATTTTGTTGTGCGAAATAAAGAGAAACTGGGTTTCTTTGGACATGCTCGACACCAATTTGCTGTAACGCTCGGTGTTGGCATCATCCAGCGGCGCGTCCACCTCGTCAAGCAAACAAAACGGGGCCGGGTTCAGTTGGAAGATGGCAAACACCAGCGCGATGGCGGTCAAGGCTTTTTCACCACCGGACAACAAATAAATGGTTTGGTTTTTCTTACCCGGCGGTTGCGCCATGACTTGCACACCGGAGTCCAGGATTTCATCGCCCGTCATCACCAGCTTGGCGGTGCCCCCGCCGAACAACTCGGGGAACATCAGGCCGAAATGGTGGTTGACCGTTTCAAAGGTTTGACCCAGCAGTGCGCGGGTTTCAATATCGATTTTGCGGATCGCATCTTCAAGCGTATTGATGGCCTCGTTCAAGTCGGCAGATTGCGCATCCAGGAAATGTTTGCGCTCGCTGGCGACGCCGAGTTCATCAAGCGCTGCCAGATTGACCGCGCCCAGCGATTGAATCTCCCGCTGTAACTGGTCTACCTCGGTTTGCAGTCCGTGTAATTTCACTTGGTTTGCTTGAATGGAAGCTTCAATGGCGGCCACATCGGCTTGCGCTTCCTGCAAGAAACGCTCGTACTGCTCGAAGCCCAGACGCGCTGCCTGCTCCTTCAACTGTGCGTCAACAATGCGTTGGCGCATGGGATCGAGTTCGCGTTCAATTTTCAAACGGTCTTCGTTGCTGGTGCGCAATTGGTGCGTCAATCCGTCGTACTCGGAGCGCTTGGTGGCCAGCAGGTTTTCCCGCTCGACTTTCAAGGCCAGTGCATCCTGCAAGCCGACTTGCGCTGCGGAGTCGGACAAGGTGTCGAGTTCAGCTTGCTGGCGCGTGTGCTCTGCCGAGAGTTGCTGGATTTGCTGAGCCGCTGTGTCCCGGGTGCGTTGCAATTCGGCAGCTTTGGCGTTCAAGCTGCGCAACTCAAACTCGGTTTCCTGGCTTTGGCGTTCGATCTGGCGCAAGGCTTCGCGTGACTGGTTGGATTGCTGCTCAGCAAGTTTGGCTTTTCCCTCCAGCATGACCTGGCGCTCTTGCGCCTGCGCCAATTGCATGTCCAAGGTTTCGAAACCGGCTTCGTCAGCTTGTGCGCGCTGCTGTAACTGCTCGAACTGCGCTTTCAATTCATCGGCTTCACCGGCAAGTTCGCCTTGGCGGGTGCGGACTTGCTCGGCCAGTTGTTGAGCGCGCAAAAACTCCACGTTCAAACTGTGGGCTTGAGACTGTGTTTGTGTGGCTTCGACACGTTTTTGGGTGCGTTGCTGCGCCGATTGGGCCGCCGCTGATTCAGCGCGTGACAATTGCAAGCGTGCTTCTTCCGCCATCAGCGACTGGGCACGGATTTGTTTGTCCAGGTTTTCAATTTCCTGGGCGCGCGCCAGCAAACCGGATTGCTCGCTGTCCTGCGCGTAAAAACTCACGCTGTGCAAACCGACCGCATGACCTTGCGGGGTGAACACCTGTTGACCGGCTTGCAATTGCGCGCGGCAGGCTAGCGCTTCGTCCAGGCTGTTGGCGGTGAAACAACCGGTCAGCCAGTCGCTGAACAAACCGTTTAATGCGGCATCTTTCAAATTCAATTGATCGAACAAGCGCGGCAAGCCACCGGCACTTTGGGCCGCGACAGCGACCGCCGGTGAATAAAAACTCAATTTGGCCGCCGGGGCATCTGCGCCGAAAGCTTTCACCGTGTCAAGCCTGGAAACTTCAAGCGCCGAAAGCCGTTCGCGCAATGCGGATTCAAGCGCCTGCTCCCAGCCGGGCGTGACATGCACTTTGCTCCACAAAGGCTGCAGTGATTGCAAACCGTGCTTGCTTAGCCAAGGCGTCAAACGTTCATCGCTGCGCAGTTTTTCCTGCAAAGCCTTCAACGCTTGCTGACGCGCCTGGAGTTCCACCAGCTTGGCGGACTCGCGGTTAGAGGCTTCCTGGGCTTGGCGGCGGTTGTTTTCTATCTCCTCGACCATGGCCTCGAGTTCGTCGAGTTGGGCCTGCGTTTGTTCGGACAAAGTCTGAGCGTGGTTCAGCTGCTGTTGCAGTTGTGTCAGTTGAGCTTCATCGGGCGCGGCCAGCGCATTACGGTCAGTTTGCAAACGCTCCAGACGCAGCTCCAGTTGGCGTGACTGCTCTTGCAAACCGCGTTGTTCAGCCGCCAGCACTTTCATTTGCTGCTGTATCTGGTTGACCGATTCCTGTTGCTGCTGCACCTGTTTTCTGGCGTCTGTCCAGGTTTGCTCCAGGGCTGGTAAACGCTCCTGGCGATCTTCTAAATCTGTTTGCAACTCTGTCACGCGGGCATGCAATACCGTGCCTTTGTCTTCAAGACTTGCGGTTTCTTCAAGTGCTTGCTCAGCTTGTTGTGTCCAGCTCAGGGTTTGCTGTTGAATCTGTTGCAAACGTTCCTGAGCGCGTTGCCTGCCTTCAACCACAAAGCGAATTTCTGCTTCCAAGCGACCGACTTCGGCACTGGCCTGGTAGAGCTGACCCTGGGCCTGGTTGACCTGCTCGCCGGACTCGTAATGCGTTTGTCTGATGGTTTCGACTGCAGCTTGTATCTGGCTGAGTTCGGCGTTTTTGGCTTCCAACGCATTGGTGGCCAGATCGGCTTGCTGTTTGAGGTTGGTCTGCTCGGACTGTGCCTGCTCGCGTTTTAAAAACCACTGTTGCTGCTGTTTGAGCGTTGCTTGCTGCTGCAAATGGTTAAAGCGTTGCGCCACTTCGGCCTGGCGTTCGAGTTTTTCCAAATTGGCGTTCAATTCGCGCAGTATGTCTTCTACGCGTGTCAGGTTTTCGCGGGTGTCGCTCAAGCGGTTTTCGGTTTCGCGGCGGCGTTCCTTGTATTTAGAGACACCGGCGGCTTCTTCTAGAAACAAGCGCAATTCTTCCGGCTTGGATTCAATGATGCGGCTGATGGTGCCCTGGCCGATGATGGCGTAAGCACGCGGGCCCAGACCGGTGCCCAGAAAAACGTCTTGCACGTCACGGCGGCGCACCGGTTGGTTGTTGATGTGGTAACTGCTGGTGCCGTCGCGTGTCAGCACCCGTTTGACAGCGATTTCCTCGAACTGGTTCCATTGTCCGCCGGCGCGGTGACTTTGGTTGTCAAACACCAGTTCGACACTGGCGCGACTGGCCGGTTTGCGGGTATTGGTGCCGTTGAAGATGACGTCCTGCATGGACTCACCGCGCAATTCACTGGCCCGGCTTTCGCCCAGCACCCAGCGCACAGCATCAATGATGTTGGATTTACCGCAGCCGTTGGGGCCGACCACACCGACAAGTTGTCCCGGCAATAAAAAATTGGTGGCATCTGCAAACGACTTAAAGCCTGACAACTTGATGGAATTAAGACGCACTTTCAGCCTTTTCTAAAGGTAAAACAGTCGATGAAAAATAAGCGACGGGGTAATCAGGACGGATTCTGCAAAACCGTGGTTTTCCAGTGCAGAACTTCGCTGTGCAAGCCGTTCAATACGGGCAGCATGGCATCCACCTGAGGCTTGAGTTGCGCAAAGTCCGCATGACGACTGCCGGCTTCAAGTGCAATCAACTGCTGCCCCAGCGCGTCCTGGCATAAAAAAGTCACATAACCTTTGAGCGTATGCAGCAGACGATGCAGTGCTGCCATGTCTTCGGCTACGAGCGCCTGTTGCACGGATTGCAGGTCATTTTCGAGACTGGACACGAAAGTTTGCGCCAGATTCAACATCTGTTCGTTGTCCATGGCGAAATCTTTCGCCCTGTCGGGATCGAGGTGGCTGTACATGGCACCGATAATATCAGCCATGAACCCCCTTTTATCCCGTCTTCACCCCTATCCGTTCGAACGATTACGTCATTTGTTTTCAGACGTGAAGCCCAGTACAGATTGGGCACCCGTCAGCCTGGGTATAGGCGAGCCCAGACACGCCACACCAGCGCTGATTTTGCAGGCTTTACAAGCACATTCAGGCGAATTGGCGGCTTATCCTGCCCCTGCTGGTTTGCCGGCCTTTCGCCAGGCCTGTGCCGACTGGGTGAAAAGGCGTTATGCGGTCAGCATTGATCCGGCTAACCAGGTCTTGCCGGTGAATGGTTCGCGTGAAGCTTTGTTTGCCTTTGCCCAAACGGTGCTCGACGGTCGCCCTGACAGCGTGGTGGTCTCGCCCAATCCTTTTTACCAAATTTACGAGGGCGCAGCCTTGCTGGCCCAAGCGCGTATCCACTATGCGCCCAGCGTGGCCGCTAGAAACTTTGCGATTGACTGGGACAGCGTGCCGCAAGAAGTGTGGCAGCACACGCGCCTGTTGTTTGTCTGCTCTCCTGGCAACCCCACCGGTGCGGTCATGCCGCTGGCCGAATGGCAAAAACTGTTTGCGCTCAGCGATCAATACGGGTTTGTGATTGCATCGGACGAGTGTTACAGCGAAATTTATTTTGGCGACACGCCGCCGCTTGGCGGCTTACAGGCTGCGGCCTTGTCCGGCCGACATGACTTCAAACGCCTGGTCTGCTTCACCAGTTTGTCCAAGCGCAGCAATGTGCCGGGACTGCGCAGCGGCTTTGTGGCCGGCGACGCCTCATTGATCGAGCCATTTCTGCTTTACCGCACCTACCACGGCAGCGCCATGGGCGGCATGGTGCAACAAGCCAGCATTGCCGCATGGAACGATGAAGCACACGTGGTGGCCAACCGCGCCTTGTACAAACAAAAATTCGAGCAGGTCACACCGCTGCTTGCACAGGTGCTGGATGTGGCCTTGCCGGATGCAGGTTTTTATTTATGGGCCGGTGTTCCGGGCGGCGATGACGAGGCTTTCGCCAGGGGATTGCTGGCTCAATACAATGTCACTGTGTTACCCGGTCGTTATCTGGCCCGCGAGGTCGACGGCATCAACCCCGGTCAGGGCCGTATTCGCATGGCCCTGGTCGCGCAACCTGAAGAGTGCCTCGAAGCGGCACGACGTATCGTTCAATTTGTTCAAACCTACTATCCATCATCACCATGACTCAACAACTGCAATCCATCATCGATACCGCCTGGGAAAACCGTACCCAATACAGCCCCTCTGCCGCACCCAAGGAACTGGTCGATGCGGTCGAACACGTGATCGCTGAACTCAATGCCGGGCGCTTGCGCGTTGCAACACGTGAATCCGTCGGCAAATGGACCACCCACCAATGGATGAAGAAAGCCGTGTTGTTGTCATTTCGTTTGAAAGACAACAGCGTGGTCAAAGCCGGTGACCTCGGCTTTTGCGACAAAGTGCAAACCAAGTTTTCCAACATGGACGAAGCGCACATGAAAGCCAGCGGCGTGCGCGTGGTGCCGCCCGCTGTGGCGCGTCGCGGCAGCTACATCGCCAAGGGCGCGATTCTGATGCCCAGCTATGTGAATATCGGCGCTTACGTGGACGAAAATACTATGGTCGACACTTGGGCCACGGTGGGTTCATGCGCACAAATCGGCAAGAACGTGCATCTCTCCGGCGGTGTCGGTATAGGCGGTGTGTTGGAACCCGTGCAAGCCAACCCCACCATCATTGAAGACAATTGTTTCATCGGCGCGCGTTCTGAGGTTGTGGAAGGCGTGATCATCGAAGAAAACTCGGTCATCTCCATGGGCGTTTACATCGGTCAAAGCACCAAAATTTATGACCGTGCCACCGGCGAAGTCACTTACGGACGCGTGCCCGCAGGCTCGGTGGTCGTGTCTGGCAACCTGCCCAGTGCAGACGGCAAATACAGTTTGTATTGCGCTGTTATTGTCAAACGCGTGGACGCGCAAACACGCGCCAAAACCAGCCTCAACGATTTGTTGCGCGACTGACAATGTCGCAAACGCTGGACCTGGCCGAGCAGTTGATCTCGCGTCCTTCGGTGACACCGGAGGACGCGCAATGTCTCTCGCTGATTGCCTCTCGCTTGAATGCGTTGGGGTTTGCAAGCGAGCGCATGGATCATGGTCCTGAGAATGCGCGTGTCAGTAATTTGTGGGCCATCAAGCGAAGCAATCAGCCGGATGCAAAAACATTGGTGTTTGCCGGTCATACCGATGTGGTGCCGACCGGCCCTTTGAACCAGTGGCTCAGCGACCCGTTCACGCCCACTCACCGCGACGGGAAATTGTTCGGGCGCGGTGCCAGCGACATGAAAACTTCGCTGGCCGCCATGGTGGTGGCCGCAGAAGAGTTCACCCAAGCTGAAAGCGCTGCGTCGTTCAATGTGGCGTTTTTGCTGACCAGCGACGAAGAAGGGCCTTCTGTAGACGGCACGGTCAAAGTGGTTCAAGCATTGAAAGCGCGCGGTGAAACTTTGCATTGGTGCATCGTTGGTGAGCCGACCTCTGTGCATCAGATTGGCGACATGGTGAAAAACGGCAGACGCGGCACGCTGAGCGGCAAACTTAGCGTCAAGGGTTTGCAAGGCCATATCGCTTACCCGCAACTCGCGCGCAACCCTATCCATTTGTTAGCGCCTGCATTGGCTGAACTCACCGCCATTGAATGGGACAAAGGCAATGCCTATTTCCAACCCACAGGCTGGCAGGTCAGCAACATTCACGCCGGCACGGGTGCCAACAACGTGATTCCCGGTGAAGTGGTGGTCGAATTCAATTTCCGTTTCAGCACCGAATCCACCGCCGAGGGTTTGATGCAAGGCTTAGAAGCCGTGCTGAAAAAACACCAACTCGATTACACAATCAAATGGACCTTGGGCGGCTTGCCGTTCATCACCACACCTGGAGATTTACTGGAAGTCGTGCAACAGTCCATTCTGGAAATCACCGGCGTAAAAACAGAACTCTCCACCACCGGCGGCACCAGCGACGCACGCTTTATTGCACAAATCTGCCCGCAAGTGATTGAGTTTGGTCCGCCGAATGACAGCATTCACCAGATCAATGAGTTTGTGCGTTTGAGCGACATTGATAGCCTGAAAAATATTTATCTAGGCATTTTGCAGCGTCTGCAACGACTTACACACAGCGCGGCAGGTGCATGACGCCTGTTGAACTGATAGATTTTTGCAGCGCTGAATTGACGCAAGCCCGGGTGGCCTTCGGTCAAGGCACGCTGAACGCAGAAGATGAAGCTGCATGGTTGGTTTTATGGGCATTGAAACTTCCTTTAGATACCGATACGTCCACGCTGAATACGGCTTTGGATGACAGCGATATACAAACGGTGCAGGATTTGTTGCACAAACGAATTGATACACGCCAGCCCCTGGCCTATTTGACCGGTGAAGCCTGGTTGCAAGGTGTTTCCTTTCATGTCGATGAACGCTGTTTGATTCCCCGCAGTTTGATCGCCGAGGTGATTGCGCAAGGCAGCATGGACCCTTGGTTAAATCCTGACAGTGTCCGCGCGCTCGACTTGTGCACCGGCGGCGGCAGTCTGGCGGTATTGCTGGCGCTGGCTTATCCACAATTACAAATAGACGCATTAGATATTTCTGCTGACGCTTTGGCGGTGGCTCAGATCAACATTGAAAGGCATGGTTTGCAACAACGTATAGAAACACGGGTATCGGATGGCCTGCAACAGGCTACAGGGAAATATGACTTGATTGTTTGCAACCCTCCTTATGTGAACGAGCAAAGCATGGGTTCGTTACCCGAAGAATTTTTAGCAGAACCCTCACTCGCACTTGACGGCGGTGTGGATGGCATGGGTTTTATTCGTGGTTTGCTCGAACAAGCCCCTGCGTTCATGACGGATGACGGTGTACTGGTATTGGAAATCGGTCATGAAATCGAACATTTCATCCGCGCCTTCACTGCACTTGATGCCATGTATTTGTCTACCAGCGCAGGCGATGAACAAGTGATGTTGATCACCAGACAGGCATTGCTTTCATGATTACCTTAAAGAATATTTCGCTGCGACGCGGCTCCAAACTGCTGCTGGATCAATCTTCAGTGACTTTGAATCCCGGCGAAAAAGTCGGTCTGGTCGGACGCAACGGCGCCGGCAAGTCCAGTCTTTTCGCTTTGCTCAACCGCAGTTTGCAGGAAGACTCGGGCGAGTTTTACATACCAACGCAATGGCGCATGGGTCAGGTCGCTCAGGAGATGCCTGAAACATCACAAAGCGCCACAGAGTTCGTGATTGACGGCGATACAGCCTTACTGGCTGCACGCGAAGAAGTAACAGCTGCAGAGGCCACAGACGACGGTGAACGCATGGCCAACGCCTACATGGCGTTGTCTGACGCGGGCGAACACGACGCACCTGCACGCGCGCAGTCGCTGATACTTGGTCTGGGTTTTAAAACTACCGAATTAGAGAATCCCGTCAACAGTTTCTCCGGCGGCTGGCGCATGCGCTTGCAACTGGCGCGCGCACTGATGAGCCCCTCGGATTTGTTGTTGCTCGACGAACCAACCAACCACTTAGATCTTGACGCACTGGTTTGGCTGGAGAGCTGGCTTAAGCGGTTTGAGGGCACATTGCTTGTCATCAGCCACGACCGAGAATTTCTCGACGCAGTCACCAACGTCACCTTGCATATAGATACAGCCAAGCTGATGCGCTATGGCGGCAACTACAGCAAGTTTGAAGACATGCGCGCAGAGCAAATGAACCTGCAACAAAACGCGTTTTCTAAGCAACAGGACAAGATCGCTCACTTGCAGAAATTCATTGCACGCTTCAAGGCCAAGGCCAGCAAAGCCAAGCAGGCGCAAAGCCGCGTGAAAGCGCTGGAGCGCATGGAAAAAATTGCGCCTTTGCTCAGCGAAGCAGATTTCCAGTTCGAATTCAAACCGCCTGCGCATTTGCCCAACCCCATGCTGTCCATGCAAGCGGTCAGCTTCGGCTATCCCTCACCTGACGGAGAACAAGAACCACCGACTGTGATTGTGAAAAATATCAGTCGCTCGGTGTTGGCCGGTCAGCGCATAGGCATATTGGGTGCGAACGGCCAAGGCAAGTCGACCGTGGTGAAAACAGTGGCGCGCAGCCTGCAAGCCGTGGCCGGTGAAATCACCGAAGGCAAGGGATTGAACATTGGCTATTTTGCACAGCAGGAACTCGATGTGCTGCAACCGGCTGACAATCCTTTAGACCACATGATTGCATTGGCTAAACGCTTGACCCAACACAGTTTGTTGTCCGGTCAGGCTACGCGCGAACAGGATTTGCGCAGCTTTTTGGGACAGTTCAATTTCAGTGGCGACATGGTCAAGCAAAGTGTAGGCAGCATGAGCGGCGGCGAGAAAGCCCGCTTGGTGTTGTGCATGCTGGTATGGCAGCGCCCTAACCTGTTGCTGCTGGATGAACCTACGAACCATCTGGATTTGGCGACGCGCGAAGCCTTGTCAGTGGCTTTGAATGAATTCGAAGGCACGGTGATGCTGGTGAGTCACGACCGCGCCTTATTGCGTGCAGTCTGTGATGAATTCTGGCTGGTGTCGCGTGGCGGTATCGAGCCTTTTGAAGGCGATCTGGACGACTATCAAAAGTTTTTGCTTGATGAAGCCAAGCGTTTGAAAGCCATTGCTTCATCCGGTGCGAGGGTGATTGCCGCTTCCCCGGTGAAAGCGTCCACACCCAAACCAGTGCTGCCATCGCTAAAAAACATGCAAAAAGAATTGGCGCAAATAGAAGCCAAAATGCAAACACTGGAAGCACAGCGCAATGAATTGCACGCGGTGATGGCGAACAAGCTTGCAGCCGCAGAACTGGCGGAAAAAGGCAAATTATTAAAACAAATAGATCAGGAGTTACCTGCGCTTGAAGCCAGATGGTTGGAATTGACAGGACAACTGGAAAGCGCGACGGCGGCTAGCTAAAAAAAACCAGTTCTGTTTGAACTGGTTTTTTTGAATGGGGTGGTAGGACGTACAAGATTCGAACTTGTGAC
>CAISPG010000051.1 GCA_903887325.1 uncultured Burkholderiales bacterium
ACGTAAATGCCGCCGACTTTCAACATATCGTCTGAGCGGCCGCCATAGGTGTAGTAACCGTCTGCGTCGCGGCTGTATTTGTCGCCGCTGCGTGTCCATTCACCGGCAAACGTGTGCTTGGTTTTTTCGCGGTTGTTCCAGTACATGATGGCTGCGCTAGGGCCGTTGATTTGCAACTCGCCGAGTTCACCATCGGCGCATTCACGGCCTTCGTCATTCACCAGCCGCAGCCGGTAGCCGGGCACGGCTTCGCCGGTGGTGCCGTAACGCACACGACCTGGTTTGTTCGACAAAAAGATGTGCAGCATTTCGGTGGAACCAATGCCGTCGAGTATTTCCACGCCGTATTCGTTTTGCCATTTGTGGCCAATCTCGGCCGGCAAGGCTTCACCTGCGCTGGTGCAGACCCGCAAATTCAGTTCTTTTGCAGACGGGCGCTCGGCATGCGCCAGCAAACCCGCAAATAAGGTGGGTACGCCGTAAAACACCGTGGGCCTGTGCGATTGCAATACCGTGAACACATCCGCAGGTGTGGGCCGCGCTCCCAGCAACACCGTGGTGGCACCGACGGCCAACGGAAAACTGAGCGCATTGCCCAGGCCATAAGCAAAAAACAACTTGGCCGCAGAAAACACCACGTCGTTTTCTTGCAAACCGAGCACTGCACGACCGTACAACTCGGCGGTTTGAATGATGTGGCTGTGCAAATGCACCGTGCCCTTGGGTGAACCGGTGGAGCCGCTGGAGTACAACCAGCAACACACATCGTCAGCCAGTGTGTGCGCAACTTGTGCCAGAGGCGGGTTGTGTTGAATGAGCTCAGCAATATCCACGCACCCTGGCGTAGTGTCCGCCGCATCAGCAAGAATAAATTTCAAATGAGAGCATTGCTCGACGACAGGCGCAAACACCGGCCACAAGGCTTTGGACACCAGCAGGGCACGCGAGCGCGAATCCTGCAACATGAACGCATAGTCCTGCGAAGTGAGCAGCGTATTGACCGCCACCGGCACCACACCGGCCAGCATGCAACCTAAAAACGCCACCGGCCACAGCAAACTGTCGTGCATGCACAGCAGCACACGGTCTTCCTGGCGCAGACCCAGTGTCAGCAAACCTTGTGCAAAACGGTGCGACTGTTCGTTCAATTGAGAATAGCTGAGGCTAGCGCCGCTGATGGCGTCGATATAAGCCGTTTTGTCAGCGCGGGTGCCATGCCGCAGCAACAGATCGGACGCAGCGTTGTACACCCCGGGGATGTCAATCTGCGGCGGCGACGTTGAATGATCGGCTTGGCTGAGTTGCATTGAAACAAGTGTTTATGTCTAAAGAATGCGCGGATTATTGCCCATGCACCATGCAAGAAAATGCAGATCACAAGAGATGCACCGCGAGTGCGGTTAGAATCAGTGGATCGGGGTGTAGCGCAGTCTGGTAGCGCATCTGGTTTGGGACCAGAGGGTCGTAGGTTCGAATCCTATCGCCCCGACCATTAAAAAAGAAAAGGCCTTACAGGCCTTTTTTCATGAATTCTGCCCGTAGCTCAGTTGGATAGAGCAACAGCCTTCTAAGCTGTGGGTCGGGGGTTCGATCCCCTCCGGGCAGGCCAATCAGGCGGGGTTCAGGCAAACGCCGGATGCAAAATCCTCACACCATATTTTTCTTGTTAGCGAATATTTGTTTGCGCAACTGCAGAATCATCTCTGCGGCATTTTGCATTTGCGGGTTCACCAGGTTGGCTCGTTCCATGTAGTCGAGCGCCCGTTCAAACTGACCTTTGTCCACCAGCATGCGGGCGTAGCCCGACAGTGCGCCGAAATGCTGCGGCACGCGCTTGAGCACTTCTTCACAGTCCAGGATGGACAAGTCGTACTGCCCGATCATGAAGTACACGGTGGCGCGCTTGTTCCAGGCTTCAGCAAATGCGGGTTGTATCTCGATGATGTGGCTGAACAAATCGATGGCATGCGTCAGATCGCCAGCACTCATTAATTCAACGCCTTGCTGGTATTCGCGGTCTATGGCGGCATCTCCTGAGTGGCCCCAGAGTTGCCATATCACTGACTGCGCCACGCTGCGAACAGACGGGTCGGCATCGCTGAGCAGCGGATACACAGTGTCAGCATCCGAGGCGGTCCCGATTTGAGACAAACGGTTCAAGCCGTTGATGCGTTGCGCCGAGTTGCCGTGCGCCACATCTTCCTGCGCTTGCCGGTACTCAGACGCGTTTGCCGTGTCGTTGGCGTTTGCATAGTTGGCGCAGAGCAGCACCAGGGCGCAAAGGCTGAGTCTGGCCAATACGGGACTGAATCTGAGTTGCATGGTGAGCCTCCGGCAGATGGTTTGTAACAAGCTTAACCGAGGGTATGGATTCGCGCAAAGTGCGGCCTTATAACCTCGGCGGTGACCGCTGCCGTTAAGCCTTGATCAGACCTTGGGGGCCATGTCTTGCAGCACTTGCAGCAGACGGGCGACGTCCCGGTCGTTGTTATACAAATGGGGGGTGACGCGTATGGCGCTGCCTCGCATACTGACATGGACTTGGGCGGCTGCAAGTTCGTCTGTCAAACCAGTAGGCAGGCCGCCCGGCCAGCGCAGCCCCAGAAAATGCCCGGCGCGCAATGCCGAGGGTGCTGCTTGCAGTCCCCAGGCGGCGGCTTCGTTGGCGATACGGTCGTTGCACAGGCGCAAAGTGCGGGCTATGCGCTGCGGTTGCCATTGCAAGATCTGTTCAAGCGCTGCAATCGCCATCGGCAGGGCGATGAAATTCGAGCGTTCGCCCATGTCGTATCGCCTGGCGCCATCAGCGTAGCCATCGCGATAGTTCAATAAGCGGGTGAAATCCTGGGCACCGGCCCGGTTGACCCAGTTTTCTTCCAGCGCTTCGCCGTGTTGCATATGTGGTGCCGCATACAAAAAACCCAGGCTGTAAGGCCCCATCAGCCATTTATAGGCCGCAGCCACCAGAAAGTCGGGCCGCACGCTGCTGACGTCCAGCGGCATCGCCCCCAGCGATTGGGTGGCGTCAACCACCAGCAAGCCGCCGTGTGCGTCCAGTGCCTGGCGAACCGCCGCCAGGTCGATCAGCCCGCCGTCGGTCCAATGGCAATGGGTCAGTAAGGCCAAGCGGGTGTCGGCGTCTATGTGCGACAGAACAGCGCGAGTCCAGTCGTCATCTGCCGGGCGTTGCACCGTCACCAGTTCAGCGCCTGCTTGGTGCACTGCCCGGCGCACCGGATACAGGTTGGACGGGAATTCTTCGGCGCACACCAAAACTTTGTCACCGGCTTGCAGTCCAATGTTTTTCAAAGCAGTTTCAATGCCGTAAGAAGCAGAGCCGACGATGGCGATATCGTCTGCCTTGGCGTTAATGAGTTGGGCAAACAGTTGGCGGGCTTTTTCCGGCAAGGAAAAGAAATCCGCCGGCTTCAAATGCCAGGGCTGGGTTTTGAGTGAGATACCTGCTTCGCCGGCCGCCACTGCGGTGCGCAGCAGCGGGGATTGGTAAGCGCAATTGAAATAGGCCACATCGTCCGGTATGTCGAACAAGTGGCGCTGGCAGTCAATGACCGATGTGTCTGAACTCATGCGCAAACTATAAGTGAGTCGGCGAACTTATACCCAGGTGTTTGATAAGAGCAAATTCAGCTCTGAACAGGCCGGTTGAAGGCTTTAATGCGCCCCGTGTCCGGATGGCTTTTCCTTGGCGGCCTTGTCAAAGAAGTGGTACCAGCATTCTTCTTTGGACAAAATATTGCTCTTGTTGTCCAGGCAGTAAAAGCGCCGGATTTTTTTCTCGCGGTCAGTGATGAAATAACTGCGGTAAAGCGTTTTATTCAGCACGTACATGATGGCTGTGCGCGACTGCGGGCAGGTTTCGCCCAGTATGCAAGAGCGCATGACATTGGAATTCACATACAGCTCCACCGAAATAATGGGTAGTTTTTTACCGTGGTGCGTGGCTACCAGACGCACCGCGCATGTCGAGCCGGTGACTTTGTCCAGCCCGTCTTTATCAGCCAGCATATTGGCTTCTTGCGCCAGCAATTCGCGGTACCACTCGCCGATCACGCCACGGCAAATGAAATATTCCTCGTCGCCGCTTTTGTGAAAAGGTTCAATGTAGGGACGGCGCTTGGAGTCAAAGTAAAACAACGGTTCCTGGCCTTCGAAAGTACGTTTGGGGCGCTCCTCTTTGACTGGCGCACCGTGCGCGTCTTTGGCACCGTGTTCGTCCTTGGCAGGGGCACCGTGGGCGTCTTTGGCACCATGGTCGTCTTTGGCAGGTGCACCATGTTCATCTTTTTTGGGCGGTGCGCCATGCTCGTCTTTTTTCGGCGGCGCACCATGGGCATCAGCCGCTGGCTTAGCCGGTGCTGCGTGGTCGTCGTTGGCCATGGCTACATTTGACACAGTCAATGTCAGCAGCAAAAGCAATTGTTGCGAGAAAAGAAACAGTTTTTTCATGGGCAAGGGGTTACTACGTCTTAAGGTAATCGGCCTCAACTCGCCGGTCTTGAGCCATCAGCGGGGCTGAGCAAAGCATTAATCAACGGTATAGCAGGTTTGGTCCCTGTGCCATTTGCCGGTGTCTGTGACGCATTGGTGTTGAATCAGTTTGCGGCTGATGTCAGATAAAAAATAAGACCTGTAAATCGCGTTTCTGTTGGGCACAAAGTTGACGGTACGGAAGATAGGGCATTCCTCGCTGCGTATGCATCTGTCGAACTGCTTGCTGTTCTCGTAGAGCTGAATGCTGATGCGGCCCGGTGTCAGGCTTTTTTCGGTACCGGCGGTGACGATACAGGTTTTAGGGTCAACAAAATGCAGTTCAGCCAATTCGTTGAAGTAATTCATCTCGGCGACCACGAGTTCCAGAAACCAGGGCGCCACAATGCCTTTGCATTCGTAATAGTCCAGCTTGTCCGAGTGATGAACGACTTCGCCCAGAGGCATTTTTTTCTTATCCAGCATCAGCATAGGCTCTTTGCCGGAGTTGGGAGGATGGGCCTTGGATGCGCGCGGGGCTTCTTCCTGGCCTTCCTTGCTTTGAGAGCCTTCGTTCAACACTGATTCCACACGCCGGTTGGTCGAGTCTTCTTCCTTGGTGATAGCTTTTTTCTCCGGTACCTGCAGGAATTTGCTGTCTTTGCCCGATTTGTCGTCTGAGCAGGCCGTGAACAAGCCGACTGCCACAAAGCATGCAGCCAGGAAGCAGCTTTTTTTGAACAGGAATAGGGTTGAAATCTTTGGCATGTTTACTATTATCGACGCATTGAGCTTGCCTGCAAAACCGTTTCGTGTTGAGGGCGGGGCGGCCCGGGGTTTATGTCATCAACCTGTGAATACCAAGGAATACGCATTTTTCATTTTGGACAATGCTTTGTCTGCCTTGGTATTTTGAGCTTGGGTGATTTGTAACGGTTTGATGTTGCCGATCTGGGTAATGCTGGCGATTTTTTTATTGCTGCTGGAAATGAAGTCAATGTTTTTTGAAATATTGCTGCTGGTATCCCGGATATTCAAATAAAACTCGGTGGAATATTTATTGAACAAGTCGGTCAAGGCCTTGCTCTCTGCCACAGTTGCGTTGATGGCGGTGCCTTTAAAGGCTTCAATGCCGGTCAGCATGCCCATGTCGTCCAGCACTTTCAAGCCTCTGTAATTGATAGCCAGTGCCTGGGTGTCGTCATAGCCTACAAATTTGGAACTGCCGCCCGTTACCACAGTCACGGTGGATGAGGTGCTATTGCCGGGGTTGGTCGCTGAACCGGAACTTGCAAGATGGGTTTGAATTTCAAATTTGCCGTTGACTGATTTAGACCACAGTTGACTGTCCCAGGGTGAAATCATTTGCTTGGCTGTACCGGCAGTCGGCGTGATAACCATCTTGTTGATTTGCGGGTTCAGTACTCTCAAACTTGAAATATTGCTGTTCAAAGCATCAAACGTGTCGTTCAACACCAAGGTGTTTTCAGGGAATTTTGCGAGCAGATTGACATATGTTTGGGCTTGGGGGGAGGTCAAATTGATTTTGGCCGGCATGTTGGTCACATTGACTTGCGCGATTTGTGTTTGAACCGTATTCAAATCTTTGAGATTGGCTGAAATATTCTCAGCCGTGTCGGCAATAGATACTTTCAAGCGGCTGTTTATTTTCCAAGCGGCCAAGGCTTGCGCTGCGGTCATTGGCTTGGGGCTTGCCGCGGTGGCAATGCTGGGGGCGCTGACCGATCTGACCTGCATGATTTATCCTCCAAATTTGATCAGAGCGGCAATAAATTGCCGCTCAAGGCTTGCATATCCAATGTTTGATCGGATGGCAGGCGCATTTGTTTAACCTGAATGGCCATGCAAGTTATGCGCCAAACCCTTTACTGCCTTAAACAGTTGCCGTCATACAGACGTACAAACTGCGAAACTGCTTGTCCCTGGGTATATATATCCGTCAGCCTGACTTCAGAAGCCAGTGGATTTGTCGAAGTCAAAGACAAGGTCTGTTACGTTAGTCATCAACCATTGGAAATTAGCTGTGAAACTCTTTTTTTGTCATTGCCTGGCCTCTATGCTGTGTGTTTTTGCGGCGCATGCTGAGTCCAACCGCTTTATAGGCGGCAATGTCCAAATAGCCACGGGTTACCAGTTGAACACCCCGACACTGGACAACTACAGTAACAGCCAAAGCACCTCCGGTTCAGATATCAAGTCCATTCCTCTGGTTCTCGGTCTGGGCTATAGCTTGTCCTTGAACAACTCCAAGGTCATCGGTTTGAGTTACGAGAGAAATCTGGTCAACACAAATTCAGCATCTTTGTCCACCACCTCTAGTTCAGGTGCAAGTACCGGCAGCAGCCTGGCGTATACCAATCAACAACGTTTCTCATTAGTAGGCGGGCACTTGCTGAACAGCTATGCCATGGTTTATGGAAAACTGGGTTATGCCAGCCTGACCACCACCAAAGCAGACAATAATTTTGATCTCTCGGGTTATGTACTCGGTGCGGGTTACAAATCTTTTCTCAACAATTACCAGTATGTGTTTGCCGAGTACAACCACACGCGCATGCCCAAAACCGGTTTGAGCAACGGATCAATCACATTCAATGCCCAGTCCGTCGGGCATGAGTTTTTGTTCGGTATCGGCTTGCAGTTTTAAGTCTGCCGGCCTCTCAGCGTTTTTCGTATTGCGCTTTGCCGAACAAGGTTTCCATGGCTTTTTTGTCGTCTTGCAAAGGCTTGCGCAAGCTGGCCAGCACTTCGCATCCGCGAACCACGGCAGGGCGTGCGCCCACAGAGTCGAACCATTCTTTCAAGCGCGGGTAATCGGCCCAGTCCATGCCCTGGTTTTTCCAATTGCGCAGCCACGGGTAAATCGCCATGTCAGCAATCGAGTAGGTGTTGCCCGCGATGTACTTGCCCAATGCCAGTTGCTTGTCCATCACGCCGTACAAGCGTTTGGCTTCGTTGGTGTAGCGGTCAATCGCGTAAGGGATTTTTTCCGGCGCATAGGTGCGGAAATGGTGGTTTTGCCCCAGCATGGGACCCACACCGCCCATTTGGAACATCAGCCATTGCAAGACTTCAAATTTGGCGCGGTCGGTTTTAGGCAGAAACTTGCCCGTCTTGGCCGCCAGGTACAACAAAATCGCGCCGGACTCGAACAGGCTGATGGGTTTGCCATCCGGCCCGACCGGGTCTACCAAGGCGGGGATTTTGTTGTTCGGGCTGATGGTCAAAAACTCAGGCGTGAACTGCTCGCCTTGACCAATGTGTACCGGGTGCGCCAGCCAGTCGCGGCCCAACTTGTAGCCGCATTCCTCCAGCATGATGTGCACTTTGTGGCCGTTGGGTGTCGGCCAGCTGTAAACATCGATCATGTGCTTGTTCATGCTCAGCTGCCCCGGGTGATGGGCATGTCCACTTCCTGCGGCATGGTGGCGATGTGGCGGGCCAATTCCAGCTTGGCAATGGAATTGCGGTGCACTTCATCCGGGCCGTCGGCCAAACGCAGGGTGCGCTGGTGGGCATAAGCGTAGGCCAAGGGGAAGTCATCGCTGACACCACCGGCACCGTGCGCCTGAATGGCCCAATCGATGATTTGTGTGGCCATCACAGGGGCGATCACTTTGATCATCGCGATTTCGGTCTTCGCAATCTTGTTGCCCACCGTGTCCATCATGTAAGCGGCTTTGAGCGTCAGCAAACGCGCTTGCTCGATCATGATGCGCGATTCGGCGATGCGCTCGTGCCACACGCCTTGCGAAGACAGCACTTTGCCGAAAGCGGTGCGGCTGTTCAGGCGCTTGCACATCAGTTCCAGCGCACGTTCGGCGCAGCCTATGGTGCGCATGCAATGGTGGATACGGCCAGGGCCTAAGCGGCCTTGGGCGATTTCAAAACCACGGCCTTCGCCGAGCAACAGATTGCCGACGGGGACGCGCACGTTTTTCAACAACACTTCCATGTGGCCGTGGGGCGCGTCGTCGTAGCCGAACACGCTCAAGGGGCGCAATACTTCAACGCCGGGCGAATTGGCCGGCACGATGATCATGCTTTGCTGTGAATGGCGGGGAGCATCAGGGTCGGTTTTGCCCATGACGATGTAGACGGAACAGCGCGGGTCACCGGCACCTGAAGACCACCATTTGCGACCGTTGATCACGTAATGATCACCTTCGCGGCGAATCGAACACTGGATGTTGGTGGCGTCAGATGAAGCCACATCAGGCTCGGTCATCAAAAACGCAGAGCGTATGTCGCCGCGCAGCAAAGGCTCCAGCCATTCGTCTTTGAGTTCTTCGCTGGCATAACGCTCGAAAGTTTCCATGTTGCCGGTGTCCGGCGCAGAACAGTTGAACACCTCGGCGGCGAAGGGCACGCGTCCCATGATTTCGCACAAAGGCGCGTACTCAAGATTGCTCAGGCCTTCGGGCGCGCGCTTGCTGTGCGGCAAAAACAGATTCCACAAACCGGCTTTGCGTGCCAGCGGTTTGAGTTCTTCGACGATTTCGGTAGGAATCCAGGGGTTGCCTTTGGCGCGGTTGGCGGCAATTTCCTGAAAGAAACGTTTTTCGTTCGGGTAGATGTGCTCGTCCATGAAGGCGATCAAGCGCGCCTGCATATTCTTGACCTTGTCGGTGTAATCAAAGTTCATGTGGGTCTCCGTTTAGTGTGTGTATGTGATGTGTCAGAAAAAATCAATGGCGTTGTGCAAACAGCCAGGCGAGTTCGGCCATTGGGCGCGCGCCTGCGCCTGAAGCTTTGGCTTGTGCGCTGGAGGCGGTGCCGTCTTCAACCCGTTTGGCAATGCCTTGCAAAATCGCGGCAATGCGGAACATGTTGTAGGCCAGGTAAAAATTCCAGTCTTTTTTCAATTCAGCCAGCGTGGTGATGCCGCTGCGTTGGCAGTACAAGTCGATGTACTCGTCTTCCAGCGGAATGCCCAAAGCGGCGTGGTCTAATCCGCCGATGCCTCTGAAGCTGCCCGGCGGAATATGCCAAGACATGCAGTGGTAACTGAAGTCGGCCAGCGGGTGGCCAAGCGTCGACAGTTCCCAGTCCAGCACCGCCAATATGCGCGGCTCGTCGGGGTGAAAAATCATGTTGTCCAGGCGGAAGTCGCCGTGCACGATGCAGGTGATGTCGGCTCGGGCGCTGTCGGGCATATGGGCAGGCAGCCAGTCCATGAGCTTGTCCATTTCGGCGATGGGCTGGGTGACCGAGGCGCGGTACTGCTTGCTCCAGCGACCGATCTGGCGGTCAAAGTAATTGCCCGGTTTGCCGAAGTTTTCCAGTCCCTGCGCTTTGTGGTCCACCGCGTGCAAAGCTGCGATGACGCGGTTCATTTCCAGGTAAATCTCACGGCGTTGCTCGCGCGTCAGACCGGGCAAAGCCTGGTCCCACAACACGCGGCCTTGCACAAATTCCATCACGTAAAAAGCCCGGCCTATGACGGATTCGTCGTCGCACAGCACATGCATAAGCGCCACCGGCACGCCAGTGCCTTGCAGACCGCGCATGACGGCGAATTCACGTTCGATGGCGTGTGCGGAAGGCAGCAGCTTGGCGACAGGCCCGGGCTTGGCGCGCATCACATAGCTTTTGGACGGCGTGATGAGTTTGTAGGTCGGGTTGGACTGGCCGCCTTTGAACATTTCGACTTGCAAGGGGCCGCTGAAGTCTTGCATATTTGCAGACAGCCAGTTTTGCAGTGCGGGCACATCGAAGCGGTGCGTGTCACTGACTTCACGGGTGCCGACGAAGTTATCAAAATTGCTCATTTGTTTACTCCGCTGCGCTGATTTTCATCAGTGCGTCCCGGTTGCGAATCACCAGACCACCGGGCTCGATGCGCAAGGCTTCTTCGCGCTCCATGGCTTTGAGTTCCTGGTTGACGCGCTGGCGCGAAGCACCCAGTAATTGCGCCAGTTCTTCCTGCGCCAGATGCAAACCGATGCGCACTTCCTCGCCGTGATTGAGCGACGGCACGCCGTAACTGCGCGCCAGATGCAGTAATTGCTTGGCCAGCCTGGCACGCAAGGGCAGGGTGTTGAGGTCTTCCACCAGACCGAACAATTGACGTATACGGCGTGCCTGCAAGCGCAGCATGGCTTGGTAGAACTCGACGTGGGCCGCTAATATGCGTTCGAAATCGTGTCTGGCCACGCACAGAATCGTGGTCTCGCCGTGCGCGTACGCATCGTGGGTGCGGCTGTCCCCGTCCAGTATCGCCACATCGCCGAACCAGATACCCGGTTCGACATAGGTGAAAGTGATCTGCTTGCCCGACAGCGATGTTGAGCTGACCCGCACTGCGCCTTTGGCGCAGGCAATCCACTCTTCCGGCGTGTCTCCGCGCGCGGTGATCAAGTCGCCGTCTTTGAGTCGTTTGACGTAAGCGCATCGGAGTATGTCGTGGCGGAGTGAGGGTGAGAGTGAAGAAAACCAGCGGCCGGCATTGACTGCCTCGCGTTCTTCTATGGTAAGGATTGGCTCGTCCATCGTCTGTCTTGTCGGTGACCAGTGGGTTGAAAAATGTCTCCGGCGGGACCGGTGACTTGAAAATAGCAGTGATCAGGGCTTATAGTGAGGGGTTTGCTTGTCCAGAAACGCTTGTATGCCTATGCTGGCGTTCGGGTGATGCAGGTTCTTCACAAAGTGCTGTTTTTCGAGTTGCAACTGGGCAAACAGGTCTTGCGAAGCAGCAGCGATGACCAGTTCTTTGATGCTGGCAAGTGTATTGGGTGCGCGTTGGTTCAGCCGCTCAGCCAATGCCAGGGCGCTTGCCAGGGCCTGGCCGGGCTCGGTGATTTCGTTGGCAAGGCCGTGTTCGAACAGTTGTGCGGCAGGAACTTTTTCGCCAAGCATCAGCCAGCGATTGACCAGTGAGCGGGGCAGGGCGCGGGCCAACTGCCAGCTGCCGCCGCCATCAGGTGACAAGGCGACGCTGCTGTAAGCCATGACAAACACGCTGTTGGATGCGGCCACCAGAAAGTCACAGGCCAGTGCCAATGAAAACCCCGCGCCCGCTGCCGCGCCTTCGACTGCAGCCAGCACCGGCTTGGGAAAAGTGGCAATGGTCCCCAGCCAGGCGTGCAAGCCGTCTATGCTTTGGGCTTGGTGTTCGGGTGGCAGACTGCGGTTATGCAGCAAGCGGTTCAGGTTGCCGCCCGCGCTGAAGTGCGCGCCTTCGCCGGTGATGATGACGCTGCGCACATCGGTATTGCTTTCGGCCGCATTCAAAGCCTCTATCCCCGCCGTATACATCTCCGGGCCCAGCGCATTGCGGTACTCCGGGTTGGAGAGGCTGAGTACCAGGGTTTGGCCGACGCTGTGGCTGTTGAGTTGTGCGGTCATGGTTCAGGTGCCGGTGTGTGTCAGGCTCAAACCCAGCGCGCCGCGACGGCGCAACCAGGGACTGGGGCGGTAACGCGGGTCGCCGTACACGGTTTGCATATTGAACAAGACTTCAAGCAAGCTGTCGGCGGCCAACATATCGCCCAGCGCCAACGGGCCTTTGGGGTAGCCCAGCCCCAATGTCACCGCAGTGTCCAGGTCGGCTGGTGAACAAATGCCTTGCTGGCAGATATCGCTGGCGATATTGACGATTTGCGCCACGACGCGCTGGGTGACAAAGCCCCCGCTGTCTTGGATGACGCTGACCGGCTTGCCGTCTTTAACAAACAAGGCGTGCGCGGCGTCGCGCATATCGCGGCGGGTGGCCGGGTTGGTGGCCAGCACCCGGCGCCGGGTGGCTGCGTCCGGCATCAGCAAGTCTATGCCCAGCGTGCGCGCCGGGTCCAGGCGCTCGACGATGGCGCAGGTAGTGACATCAAAACCCAAGGGCGCGACCAGACACAGCGCTTGGTTGGACGGGGCGGTACCGGTTTCTATTTGAGCGCCCAGGTCTTTGAGAAGTTGAAACAGCTCGGGGCGACGTGCTGCGCGGGAAGAGACCCACACCGGCGGCAGTTCATTGACAGTTGGCGTTGGCGGTTCTGCGGGGATCTGCGCTTTGCCGTCTGTGTAGGAATAAAAACCTTGTCCGGTTTTGCGACCCAGCCAGCCACCGGCCAGACGTTGCGCCGTGATGACCGATGGGCGGTAGCGGGGTTCCTCGAAATACTGGTGGTAAATCGATTCCATCACCGGGTGCGACACATCCAGCGCGGTCAAGTCCATGAGCTCGAACGGGCCGAGTTTGAAGCCGACCTGGTCTTTGAGAATCCGGTCTATGGTGGCGAAATCAGAAATGCCCTCTGTGACGATACGCAAGCTTTCCGTACCGTAAGCGCGCCCTGCATGGTTGACGATAAAGCCGGGCGTGTCCTGCGCCCGCACGGACTCGTGTCCCATGGCTTTGACGAAATCACTCAGGCGTTGGCAGACCGCTTCATTAGTGGCCAGACCGGGGATGACTTCAACCACTTTCATCAAAGGCACGGGATTGAAAAAATGCAAACCGGCAAAACGGCCGGGGAGCTTCATACCGGCCGCCAGCGCAGTGATGGACAGCGAAGAGGTATTGCTGGCAATCACCGCTTCGGCGCTCAAGAGTTTTTCAAGTTCGGCAAACAAGGATTGTTTGACGCCGGTGTTTTCCACAACCGCTTCAATGACCAGATCCGATTCGGCCAACTCACTCAGATTGCTTGCGGGTGAGAGGCGCTGCTGCAAGCTGTCAAGTTCAGCAGCGCTTAACCTGCCTTTGTCCAGCATTTTTTGCCATTGGGCGCGGATGGAGGCGCAAGCTTTGTCAGCGGCACCGGCGGCGACATCATGCACAAGCACTGCGGCACCTGCTTGAGCGGCCATTTGTGCAATGCCCTGGCCCATGGCACCTGCGCCCACCACGGCGACTTGTTGAAAGTGTTTATTCATATTGAAGAATTATGGCCGACATCGCCACAGTCTCAGTGGTGACAAAGTGCTGCAAAATGCCAAGCGTAAATATCAATATGGAGATACAACAATGGCACTCAAACTTTGCGGTTTTGCGCTCAGCAATTACTACAACAAACTCAAATGGCAACTGATGGAAAAACAGGTGGCTTTTGAGGAAGAGCTGGTGTGGACAGGAAACACCAACCCCAAACTGATTGACCGTTCACCTATGGGCAAGGTGCCTTTTCTGGAGACTGAGCACGGATGTGTGTCAGAGTCCATGGCCTGTGCTGAATACATAGAACAGCAATACCCGGCGCATCCTTTGATGCCGTCAGACCCGTTTGCCGCAGGCAAGGTCAGAGAGTTGATTATCTATATAGAACTGTATATTGAATTGGTGGTGCGAGAACTGTACGGGCAAGCGTTTTTCGGCGGCCAAGCCAGTGATTCCACCAAAGAGCGGGTTCGCAAACAATTGGTCAAAAACATCGCTGCTTTTTCTAAGCTGGCCAAGTTTTCGCCGTTTGTGGCGGGTGACAGTTTCACACTGGCTGACTGTGCAGCGGCGTTTCACCTGCCTATAGTGTCTTCAGCCTGCAAACTGGTGTTGGAAGAGGACTTGTTTGCGAACATTCCTATCAAAGCCTACACCCAGCAATTTGCAGACAACCCGCACATGCAGAAAATTCAGGCAGACCGCAAAGCCAACGGTGAATTGATGGCGACTTTGCGTTCTGCCAAATAATAAAACTCAGTTGGGGTAGATCTGGCGCTGGTTGTCCAGGTCTATCAACCGGTCGAGCTCGGCGCAGACATCAGCCATGCGGCCGGAGATGACCATGCGACCGGCGGTATGCAAAGGCGGGCGCTGCTCTTCTGCGATATGAACCACCCGCAAAGGACGGTCTGACATGCAGCGTGAGGACTGTGACGGCGTTGGTACGCGTTTGTTTTGCAACAATGAACGAACAGCGGAATCTACGCGCTGAAAAACCTGCTGGCTGCTCCAAAGGGCGAGTGACATGGTGATCTCCTGGGGTTAGAACTGGTTGCGGATCAGGCCGACGGCCAGACCTTCAATTTCAAAAATGTCGCCGTTTTGCACCCGGATAGTTGAGAAATCGGGGTTTTCAGGCAATAAGCTGATGCCTTGCGTAGTTTTGTGAAAGCGTTTGACGGTGACTTCTTCGCCTACGCGGGCCACCACGATTTGGCCGTTGCGGGCTTCGCGTGTGGTTTTGACCGCCAGCAAGTCGCCGTCCATGATGCCTATGTCGCGCATGGACAGGCCTTTGACTTTGAGCAGGTAATCGGGCTGCTGCGAAAACAGCGAGGCTTCGACGTTGTAAGTTTGTTCTATATGCTCTTGCGCCAATATGGGCGAACCGGCAGCCACACGCCCGACCAGCGGCAGACACAGTTGTGCCAGGGCTTGCAGCGGCAGTTGGAACTGTTTGACTGTGCTGTTGGTGAAAGAGTCTGTGGCCGCATTTTTCAGACGTATGCCCCGGGAAGTGCCGCTGACCAGTTGTATGACGCCTTTGCGCGCCAGGGCTTGCAAATGCTCTTCGGCGGCATTGGCGGATTTGAAGCCGAGTTCGGCCGCGATTTCGGCGCGTGTGGGCGGTGCCCCCGTGTTGTGCACGGCGGTTTGTATCAGTTCCAGGATTTGCTGCTGACGGGCTGTGAGCTTGATTGTTTCCATGGGGCTCCTGCACAATAGGTTGGTTGAAAAAGTTGGCCGCTTCGTTTTGGATAGCTGTTTGTATATCCAGTAACTGTATTTTTAACCAGTTTTCAAGGTTTGGCAAGCATGTCGCTCAAAAATAATTTAAAAACTGTGGTTCTTGGTACCGGCGGCACGATCGCCGGCTTGCGCCAGCAAACTGATAAACCAGATACCTACAGGTCTGGCCAGTTAGGAATAACTGACATATTAAGCAATGCAGGGCTGGATTTGAGCCTGGTCGAGTTCCAGGATGTGGCTCGCATAGACAGCAAAAACATGACTTTGCCGGTCTGGCAGGACTTGTACAAGGCAGTTGCGCTTGCCCAGAAACGCCCCGATGTCGGTGCCGTCTTGATCACGCACGGCACCGATACGCTGGAGGAAACCGCATTTTTGCTGCACGCTTTAGGCCCTTGGCCCAAGCCTGTGCTCATGACGTGCGCCATGAAACCGGCTGACCACCCGCAAGCCGATGGCCCGGGCAATTTGCGCGACGCTTTGTTGCTTGCCGCTTCCCCCGGCTTGAGCGACGTGCATGTGGTGTTTAACGCCCGTGCGCACCACGCCATGCATGTGCAAAAAACATCCACCGACCATGCAGAGGCGTTCAGCAGCGGGATGGCCGGTGTGTCGGCTGAAAAAAACGGACCGGACTGGACGCTCAAGGCACCGCTTGTGCAGGCACTCCAACAAAACATACCGAGTCCGGATTATTTTTTGCAGCAAAGCGCTTGGCCCAGGGTGGAATGGCTGACACATCACTCAGGCAGCACACCAGCCTTGATACAGGCTTTGCTGCAACCGCTGGCAGGTGCGCCGCAACTTCGGGGACTGGTGGTGGCCGGTACCGGGGCGGGTACGGTCAAACCTTCCTGGGAAGCGGCGTTACAGCAGGCCATGGCGCAAGGCGTGAGCGTCTGGCTGACCAGCCGCTGTACCTGGGGCGAGGCGCAAGTGCAGGCGCAACAAAACTGCGGTGAATTGAGTCCTTTGTCATCCGCCAAGGCCTGCGTGGGCCTGGCGTTGCACCTGATGGCGCAGGACGAACAAAGTTCAGCTGCTTAAGGCCTTCAAAGCGCGGTCTTTGATTTCTTCGACGCTTCCATGGCCGCTGATGGCGCGGTATTTGGGCGCGTTGGAGGGATCGTTGTTGGCCCACTGCGTGTAATAGTCGACCAGCGGCCGGGTTTGCGAGCTATAGACCTCGAGCCGTTTTTTCACGGTGTCTTCTTTGTCGTCATCACGCTGAATCAGCGGTTCGCCGGTGACGTCGTCCAGGCCTACCACCTTGGGCGGGTTGAATCGCACATGGTAGGTGCGACCGCTGGCCACGTGGGCGCGGCGACCGCTCATGCGCTCGATGATGGCATCAAACGGCACGTCAATTTCCAGCACGCAATCGAGTTTGACACCAGCGTGTTTCAGGGCATCGGCTTGCGGCAGGGTGCGGGGAAAACCATCGAACAAAAAACCTTTGGCGCAATCAGTATGGGTGATGCGTTCTTTGACCAGACCGATGATGATGTCGTCACTGACCAGCCCGCCTGCGTCCATGATTTTTTTGGCAGCCAGTCCCATCTCTGTACCGGCTTTCACCGCAGCGCGCAACATGTCGCCTGTGGAAATTTGGGGAATGCCATAGGCTTGGCAAATGAATGTGGCCTGGGTGCCTTTGCCGGCACCGGGCGCACCCAGCAGAATCAGTCTCATTGTCGTCCTTGCGTTTGAATGACAGCCACTGTCTTTGCAGCGCTTTGTCTCTTGTTAAGCCTTAAGAATAGCATGCACAGCCTGACAAAGTCTGACAGCCTCAGGACTTCATCCATTGGTTAACCCGCAGCAGATCTTCAGGGGTGTCTACCCCGGCGGCACTGGCCTGCAAGGAGACATGAACGGCGATTCGGTGGCCGTGCCACAGTGCCCGCAACTGCTCAAGTGCTTCAGCCGTTTCTGCCGGCGCGGGTGTCAGCCCGGGAAACAAGCTCAGAAAAGAGGCCCGGTAGGCGTACAAACCCACATGGCGGTAAACCGTGTATGGCGGCAATTGACCGGCTTGAGCGTCTCGCCAGCAGGGGATACCGGCCCGGCTGAAGTAACTGGCGTGAGATCGAGCATCCAGCACGACTTTGACCACGTGCGGGCTGAGCCAATCTTCAAGCACGGTGATCGGATGCGCCAGCGTACTCATGCTCACATCTTTGTCTGCTTCAAGTACTTGTGCCACCTGATCAATGTGTTGGGGGTCTATCAGCGGTTCATCGCCTTGTACGTTGACCACAATAGTGTCAGGCGACAGGTTTAACAGCGCCACAGCTTCAGCAAGCCGGTCGCTGCCGCTGGGGTGGTCGCGGCGCGTGAGGATGGCTTCTATGCCATGGGACGCGCAGGCGGCAAGTATGCGTTCATCGTCGGCGGCTACCACCACGCGCCGGGCTGCGGATTTCAAGCTCTGTTGCGCCACCCGCACCACCATGGGCAGACCGGCAATGTCGGCAAGTGGTTTGTCCGGTAATCGCGAAGAACCCAGGCGCGCAGGAATCAGCACGACAAAAGGCGTTTCACTCATGCAATTTGTCCAGTTCCTCGTCGCTCAAGGTACGCGCTTCAACTTCGAGCAGCACGGGAATACCGTCGCGCACAGGGTAGGCCAGCCGGGCACTGCGGGACACCAGTTCCTGGGTGTCGCGCTGGTAAATCAGGCTGCCTTTGGTGACCGGGCAAACCAGCAGTTCAAGTAGTTTTTTGTCCATGAAGCAATGATAGTCGCTGCACCTCGACGCTGAGTTGTTGCAGCAACTCGGGGGGCAATTCGCAGACCAGCGGCACCGCCCAGGCCGACGGCAAACGCGGCCAGAGTTTGACCGCGTCTTTTTCTGTGCACAACAGCGGTTCATCGCCGACGGGCAGCCAGTTGTCCAGCGAAGCGTGGTCGGGCAGGGCGTGCTTTTGCTTAAGCCGCAGACCGGCTTGCTCCAGTGCGAAAAAAAACAAGGACGGTTGGGCAATCGCCGCCAGCGCTTGAACCGTTTGTCCCTGCCATCTGGAAATATTTCGTTCTTCGCCTTGGCCGTTGCGTGCAATCTGCGACAAGCTGCGTTTGGCCGCCAGACTTTGTCCGAATGCTTTGTCCCCGGTGTGCAAAAGAAACTGCTTGCTGCTTGTACTTGACAGTCGCGGCCAAAGTTCGCGCAAAGGCCCGGCGGGCAGCAGCCAGCCGTTACCCAGACCCCGGTCGTCGAACACGCACACGACAAGGTCATGGTGAAGCGCATGGTGTTGCAAACCGTCGTCGCTGATGATGAGTTGTGTCTGCGGATAGGCTTTCAGCAAAGCCTGTGCGGCTTTGGAGCGTTGCCGTCCGGTAAACACAGGTACATCGCAACGCATCTTGAGCAGCAATGGCTCGTCACCCGCTTGTGATGCACGGCTGTCGCTTAACACTTCCATCACCGGTTCATCCCCGGTGCCGTAAGCGCGCGCAATCACGCCGACTTGCAAGCCCAGCGACTTGAAATGCTCGACCAGGCTGATGACGATGGGGGTTTTACCGGTGCCGCCCGCCAGTACATTGCCAACCACCAGCACCGGCACTGGCAAATGCACATTACCGCGCCAGCCTTTGGCATAGGCCATGGCGTTGAGCGCGAGCCAAGCACGGCTGATCAGCGTCAATGGCCACAGCAGGCAGGCCAGCGGTCCGCGTGCGGCCCAGACCTGTTGTGAAAGGTAAGCCGACAAGCGCATCTGAATTCAGGGAAGAGCGGTGTTGCTGGTGCGCGCCTGGGCAGAAAAAGTGATGTGTTGCAAACCGGCTTTTTGCGCCGCTTCCAGCACTTGCATCACGGCCTGGTGGCTGGCGCGAGCATCTGCTGATATGACCAGCAGCGCGTCAGCATTGTGGTTGGCCGCAAGCGACAAAGCCTGTGTCAATGAGCCTATGTCAGAAGTGGACACAGCTGTTTTTTGCACCATGTACTGGCCGTCGCTGCTGACACTCACACGTATTTCATCCGGGCGGTTCTCCTGTTGCCCGCTGTCGGCCTTGGGCAATCGCATGTCGAGTTGCGTCAAACGTCCGTAGGTGGTGGTCAGCATCAAAAAGATGAGAATCACCAACAGCACATCTATGAACGGGATCAGGTTGATCTCGGGTTCGGCGGATTGGGGGCGACCGAAGCGCATGTTTTATTTGCCGCTTTTTGAAACGTAAAAATGGCGCACAAGGCGCTCGGCTGCAATCTCAAGTTCGACGGTGAAGTGGTCGACCTTGTTTCTGAAAAAACGCCACATCACCAGGCTGGGAATGGCAATCACCAGACCGAAAGCGGTGTTGTACAAAGCCACTGAAATACCGTGAGCCAGTTGCGCGGGGTTGCCGGCACCCGGGGTTTGGGCGCCGAAAATTTCTATCATGCCTATGACAGTACCGAATAAACCCAGCAAAGGAGCCACCGACGCGATCGAGCCCAGCGCACTCAGGTAGTGCTCGAGTTTGCTGTTGACCCGACGCCCGCTGGCCTCGACCACGGCGCGTAATTCGCTCTCCGTTGAAGCCGGTTTGCGTTGCATGTGATTCAGACCCGCCACAATGATTTCACCGAGAGCGCAATGGCTTTTCAATTGCTCTATGGACTCCGGTTTGAGAAGAGCGGGGTGCGACAAGGTCAGCACTTCGTCCAGCAATTGCGAGGGAATGACCCGTTTGGTTTGCAAGCTGTAAATGCGTTCAAAAATCAACGCCAACGCCGCGATGGAGCATGCGAGCAAAGGCCAGATCGGCCAACCGGCCGCTTGTATGATGCCTAGCAAAAGTGTTCTCCCGTCAGATACACATTCAATTATGGCCCAGTTGGTCTTCACCGATTTTTTCAAAACAACACGCCATGCCCGGATTCAATACTGTCACTGAAGCAAGCAGCAACCGGGTCTGGACCGTCGGCGGGCTTTGCCATGCCATCAGCGATCAACTCAAGGCGCGCTTCGGTCTGGTGCTGGTGCAAGGTGAAATATCCGGCATGACACGGGCCGGCAGCGGACATTGCTACCTGACGCTGAAAGACGAACAAGGTCAATTGCGTTGCGCCATGTTCCGTCGGGTTGCCGAGACATTGAACTTTGAACCGCGTAACGGCGACTTGGTGCAAGTGCAGGCCCGCGTCGGTTTGTATGAGCCGCGCGGCGAAATGCAATTGGTGATTGAGTCCATGCGACCGGCCGGTGCCGGGCAATTGCACGAGGCTTTTTTAAAACTCAAAGCCAAGCTGCAAGCGCAAGGTTTGTTTGATGCCGACCGCAAACGACCGATTCCCGCCAGACCGCGTGGCATTGGCGTTGTGACTTCATTGTCAGCCGCCGCTTTGCATGATGTGGTCACAGCATTGCAGCGGCGCGTGCCGCACATACCGGTGCGCATTGTGCCGAGTCCGGTGCAGGGTGCAGATGCGCCGGCAGGATTGATCGCAGCGCTTGCCGCAGCGCAAGAGTTACCGCAGGTGGATGTGATATTGCTGGTGCGCGGCGGCGGTTCCATGGAAGATTTGTGGGCCTTCAACGATGAAGCCCTAGCGCATGCGATTGTTGACAGCAAGCTACCTGTGGTGGTCGGCGTAGGCCATGAAACCGATGTCACTATCGCCGATTACTGCGCCGATTTGCGCGCACCCACACCTACCGCGGCAGCAGAACTCTGCGCCATCGAACAAGCCGCAGATTTGTCTGAATTGGATGACTGGCAAGCGGCACTGATGGCGCTCATGCACGCGCGTATCGAGCAAAGCTGGCAGCGGCTGGACCGTGCTGAGCGTCAGCTCGGACGGCCTTCCGCCTGGTTGCACACACAGCAATTGGCGTGTGCCGGTTTGGTTAACAGGCTTGAGCGCGGCGTTTTTAACAGCTTGCAGCGACGCCAGTTGGCGCTACAACCGCTGGCCATGCGACTGCGGCAGTCGGCGGCCAATATTCCCAGACACATGTCGCATCGGCTGGATAAATCCGAATGGTTGTTGCGCTCGCTCGATCCTGCATTGGTATTGAAACGCGGTTACGCCTGGTTGCAAAACAAGCAAGGCCAGGCGCTGGTGTCAGTCAAAGAATTTGAAAGCGGTCAGCAAGTCACTGCCAGGTTGTCCGACGGGCAGGTTGACTTGACGGTCAATGCCAGCAAAGAAACTTAAACCCCGGACAGGTTCAGTACGTGAAGGTTTTATTTGCTTGACGTGTTGTTAAACACACTGGACTTAAGCACATAGCCCTTGCGGATTTGCTTGGCGGCAAACCAGCCTTGCTTCATTTCCAGCACATAGCGCACCGGCTTGTCAGAGCAATGGGAATCTGTGGTTTGCGGTTTCATGTCCGCCAGATTGACAATGCTGCCATCGTCCGCAATAAAAGCTGCAGTCAAAGGCATGAGCGTGTTTTTCATCCAAAAGCATTGCACTTGAGGATTTTCAAAAACAAACAACATGCCTTCGTGCTGAGGCATATCAGGCCGGTTCATCAAGCCGATGGCGCGTTGCTCGGGCGTGGAGGCCACTTGCGCATTGATCTGGTACATGCCGGCTTGCATTTGTACGCGTGGTAATTCTGTTTGTGCGGTTTGCGCCCGGGCAGTCACGCTTAAAAGCGACAGCAGCAAGGGCAGAAGGTATTGGGTCATTTTCGGGTCAGCAGCGATGGTTAGAATGAATTCACAGGTCAGGAATGCATTTTGCATCCAACGGACCGTTCTTTTTTTCTGGAGATTCTCACTTGTACCAGCATATCAAGGTGCCCGCCCAGGGCGAAAAAATCATTGTCAATGCAGACATGTCTTTGACAGTCCCGGATCAACCTGTCATTCCCTTTATCGAGGGTGACGGCACCGGTATGGACATCACTCCGGTGATGCTCAAAGTGGTCGATGCCGCGGTCGCCAAGGCTTACGGCGGCAAAAGAAAAATCCACTGGATGGAGGTGTATGCCGGTGAAAAATCCACCAAGGTCTACGGGCCCGATGTGTGGTTGCCGCCCGAAACCCTGGCAGCCCTCAAGGAATATGTTGTGTCCATCAAAGGCCCGTTAACCACCCCAGTGGGCGGCGGCATACGCTCTTTGAACGTGGCATTGCGCCAGGAACTCGACCTGTATGTTTGTTTACGCCCGGTGCAGTATTTCAAGGGCGTGCCTTCGCCTGTGAAGGAACCTGAAAAAACCCACATGGTGATCTTCCGTGAAAATTCTGAAGACATTTACGCCGGTATCGAATATGAAGCAGAGTCTGACAAGGCCAAAAAACTCATCAAGTTCCTGATCGAGGAAATGGGCGTCACCAAGATCCGCTTTCCTAACACCTCGGGTATCGGTATCAAACCTGTGTCACGCGAAGGCACAGAGCGTCTGGTGCGCAAAGCCATTCAATACGCTATTGACAACGACAAGCCCAGCGTGACCATCGTGCACAAGGGCAACATCATGAAATACACCGAAGGCGGATTCCGCGACTGGGCTTACGGTCTGGCACAAAAAGAATTCGGCGCTCAGTTGATAGACGGCGGCCCGTGGTGCAGTTTCAAAAACCCGCGCACCGGTCGAGAAATCATCGTCAAAGACAGTATTGCAGACGCATTTTTGCAACAAATTTTGTTGCGTCCTGCGGAATACAGCGTGATTGCCACTTTGAATTTGAACGGCGACTATATTTCCGACGCGCTGGCGGCACAGGTCGGCGGTATCGGCATTGCACCCGGTGCCAATTTGTCTGATTCGGTGGCTTGTTTTGAAGCCACTCACGGTACAGCGCCTAAATACGCCGGCAAAGATTACGTGAATCCAGGTTCGGAGATTTTGTCAGCAGAAATGATGCTGCGTCACATGGGATGGATTGAAGCCGCTGACTTGATCATTTCCTCGATGGAAAAATCCATTTTGAGCCGTCATGTCACCTATGACTTTGCCCGCCTTATGGAGGGCGCGACCCAAGTCAGTTGTTCCGGCTTCGGTCAGGTGATGATTGATCACATGTGAAGCGGCAACAAGGCTTTCAATAGGCTTGTTGCGGTATCAGATTGGCCCGGAATTGCGGGGTTCTGAGGCGCGAACCTTTGAAATCCGACGGTTGGCGGGTTTCTTCAGCCATGGCTGGAGCGGCAATCACTTTGATGCTTTTAGCCATCCAGCCGCGCGGTCCTTGTATGGGCTCATAAACCACAGTGGCACCCTGTTGCAGGGTTTTGAATCCAACCATATCGACTTCGCTGAAATGGGCGAAAACATCGGAATCAAATTCTGTGGATTCAATGAAGCCAAAACCCTTGTGGTTGTTAAACCATTTGACAATGCCGTAAGCCATGAAACCCCCTGTGTTTTTTGAATAATGAAACTCAAATGCTTAATATAGGAAATAAAGTAAATTATTACCAATGAATAATTATTACATGTAAATTACTATTTATTACATTTAGCCGAACATCTTTCTGTAATTTCCTTTGCGTTCCCTCTGACGGTTGACACCGATAGAATCCTGACATGGCAACCCAATCACCGAAAACACCTACGCTCACGCCATCCCGCGATTCCAACGGGGATTCTGTGGTTTTGGAGCGTCAAACCCTGAAAACCCAGCCACCGCAGATGTACCAGGTGGTCATGCTCAATGATGACTTCACGCCCATGGAATTTGTGGTGCGTGTTTTGCAGGAGTTTTTCAGCAAGGACCGCGAAGCGGCCACCCAAATCATGCTCAAAATCCACTTGGACGGCAAAGGCGTCTGCGGCGTTTATTCCAAGGATGTCGCCGCCACCAAGGTTGACCAAGTGCAGGATGCCGCCCACCAGGCCGGCCATCCTTTGCAATGTTTGGCCGAACCCGTTGAATAAATCCCATCCGTTTCCATATACAGTTGAACCCAAGATCGCACCAAGGAAGAAATCATGATTGCCCAAGAACTTGAAGTCAGCTTGCACATGGCCTTCGTAGAAGCCCGGCAGCAGCGTCATGAATTCATCACCGTCGAGCATTTGCTGTTGGCATTGCTGGACAACCCCAGCGCCGCTGAAGTGTTGCGCGCCTGCTCGGCCAACATAGATGATTTGCGTAAATCGCTGTCCAATTTCATCAAAGACAACACGCCGCAAGTCGCCGGCACTGACGAAGTCGATACCCAGCCCACACTGGGTTTTCAGCGCGTCATACAGCGCGCCATCATGCACGTGCAATCCACCGGCAATGGCAAAAAAGAAGTCACCGGCGCCAATGTGCTGGTCGCCATCTTTGGTGAAAAAGATTCACACGCTGTTTATTACCTTCACCAACAAGGCGTGACCCGTCTGGATGTAGTGAATTTCATTGCCCACGGCATCAAAAAATCTGATCCGCAGGAACCGGTGAAAAGCAACGAAAACAACGCGCCTGAGGCTGAGGAAAACACCGATAAATCGGAAAAAACCTCACCGCTTGAGCAGTTCACGCAAAACCTGAACCAGATGGCCAAAGACGGCAAGATCGACCCGTTGATCGGCCGCGAATACGAAGTTGAGCGCGTCATCCAAATTCTGTGCCGCCGCCGCAAAAACAATCCGCTGCTAGTAGGTGAAGCCGGTGTGGGAAAAACCGCGATCGCCGAAGGCCTGGCTTGGCGCATCACGCAAAAAGACGTGCCCGAAATTCTGGCGGATTCACAGGTGTATTCGCTGGACATGGGTGCCTTGCTGGCGGGAACCAAATACCGTGGCGATTTCGAGCAACGGCTCAAAGGCGTGTTGAAGTCTCTCAAAGACAAACCGAATGCGGTTTTGTTTATTGACGAAATCCACACTTTGATCGGTGCCGGTGCGGCTTCCGGCGGCACCTTGGATGCATCCAACTTGCTCAAGCCCGCGCTGTCCAGCGGTCAACTCAAATGCATAGGTGCCACCACTTTCACCGAATACAGAGGCATTTTCGAAAAAGACGCCGCCTTGTCACGCCGTTTCCAAAAAGTCGATGTGGTCGAGCCGACCGTCGAGCAAACCGTGGATATTTTGAAAGGTTTGAAGTCACGCTTTGAAGAGCACCACAGCGTGAAATACGCAGTGGCGGCATTGCAAGCAGCGGCTGAACTCAGCGCCAAATACATCAACGATCGCCACTTGCCCGACAAAGCGATTGATGTGATTGACGAAGCCGGTGCGGCGCAACGCATTCTGCCGGTGTCTAAGCGCAAGAAAACCATCACTAAGTCCGAGATCGAAGACATCGTTGCCAAGATCGCACGTATCCCGCCAGCCAGTGTGTCCAACGACGATCGCGGCAAACTGCAAACCCTGGAACGCGACTTGAAGAGCGTGGTGTTCGGCCAGGATAAAGCGCTTGAAGTTTTGGCCGCATCCGTCAAGATGGCGCGTTCAGGCTTGGGTAAAGCAGACAAGCCTATCGGTGCGTTTTTGTTCAGCGGACCCACTGGCGTGGGCAAAACCGAAGCAGCTAAGCAACTGGCTTACATCCTTGGCATTGAATTGCTCCGCTTTGACATGTCCGAGTACATGGAACGTCATGCTGTCAGTCGCTTGATCGGTGCGCCTCCGGGCTATGTGGGGTTCGATCAGGGCGGTTTGCTGACTGAAGCTGTCACCAAAAAACCGCATTCAGTCTTGTTGCTTGATGAAATCGAAAAAGCGCATCCGGATATTTTCAATGTCTTGTTGCAAGTCATGGACCATGGCACCTTGACCGACAACAATGGTCGCAAAGCCGATTTTCGTAACGTCATCATCATCATGACGACGAATGCCGGTGCCGAAACCATGAACAAGTCCACCATTGGCTTTACCAATGCACGCGAGCAGGGCGACGAGATGGCGGACATCAAGCGCTTGTTCACGCCTGAATTCCGCAACCGCTTGGACGCAACCGTCAGCTTCAAATCCCTTGACGAAACCGTCATCATGCGCGTGGTCGACAAGTTTTTGCTGCAACTCGAAACTCAACTGGCAGAGAAGAAAGTGGATGTCACTTTCACCGACGATTTGCGCAAATACCTGGCCAAGAAAGGCTTTGACCCGCTCATGGGCGCGCGCCCTATGCAGCGCCTGATACAAGACATGATCCGTCGTGCGCTGGCAGATGAATTGCTCTTCGGTCGTTTGACCGAAGGCGGCCGCTTGACTGTGGATCTCGACGACAAGGAAGAAGTGCTTCTCGACATTCAGCCGCTGCCTAAAAAGGAAAGCCGCGCGTCCAAATCCGAACCGGCGGAACCCGAAGAAGCAGAGGCCAATTAAAGTGGCAGGACACAGTAAATGGGCCAATATCCAGCATCGCAAAGGCCGACAGGACGAAAAACGCGGCAAGGTCTGGACCCGGGTTATCCGGGAAATCATGGTGGCAGCACGCGCAGGCGGCGGCGATTTGCAGGTCAATCCCCGCTTGCGCCTGGCGATTGAAAAAGCCAAGGCTGTGAATATGCCGGCCGATACCATCAAGCGCAACATCGATAAAGCCACCGGCAACCTCGAAGGCGTGCACTACGAGGAAATCCGCTACGAAGGTTACGGCATAGGCGGCGTCGCTTTGATGGTCGACACCATGACCGACAACAAAGTGCGTACCGTTGCTGAAGTGCGCCACGCACTCAGCAAACACGGCGGTAACCTGGGTACCGATGGATCGGTGGCTTTTCAATTCAAACACTGCGGTCAATTGATATTGGCACCGGGTACCTCTGAAGATGCCGTCATGGAAATCGCGCTGGAAGCCGGCGCGCAAGACGTGTTGACCGACGAGGACGGTGCCATCGAAGTGCTGACGGACCCGGCTGAATATGAGGCTGTGAAAGCTGCACTTGACAAAGCGGGCATGCCCCCCGCCATGGCTGAAATCACTTACCGCGCAGATATCTCCATTGATTTAAGCGAAGAAGACCAAATCAAAATGCAAAAAATCATTGATGCGTTGGAAGACCTGGACGATGTGCAAGAGGTCTATCACAACGCTGCCTTATGAAAATACTGGTCATAGGCTCAGGCGGTCGTGAACACGCACTGGCCTGGAAACTGACAGCTTCGCCTCAAGTGCAAATGGTGTATGTCGCACCCGGCAATGCCGGTGTTGCGCTGAATAAAAATTTACAAGTGTTGCCCCTGACCGATGTCGTGGCTTTGCGTGAATGGGCGCAGGCCAATGACATATGTTTGACCGTCGTCGGTCCCGAGGCACCGTTGGCCGCCGGGGTGGTGGACGAATTCCGCGCCCACGGTTTGCGCATCTTTGGTCCGACCCGTGCTGCCGCGCAGCTGGAAAGCTCCAAGGCTTTTTCCAAGGCCTTTATGCAGCGGCACCAGATTCCCACAGCTACCTACCAGGTGTTTGAAGATGTCGACAAAGCCCACGCTTATGTGAATGCGCAAGGCGCGCCCATCGTGGTCAAGGCCGATGGTCTGGCCGCAGGCAAAGGCGTGGTGGTTGCCACCAGTTTGCAAGAAGCCCATGCGGCGATTGACCACATGCTCGCCCCGGATCACTCCGGCATACAGCACGCAGGCGGCAAAGCCAGGGTGGTGATTGAAGAATGTCTAGAGGGCGAAGAGGCCAGCTTCATGGTCGTGGCGCATGGTCAGGTGGCGGTGGCTTTGGCAACCTCGCAAGACCACAAACGTCTGCTCGACGCTGACCTCGGTCCGAACACAGGCGGCATGGGCGCATATTCACCCGCGCCGGTGGTCACACCGGAAATACATGCACGCGTCATGCGCGAAGTGATTCAACCTACGCTCAAGGGCATGGAATCTGACGGCATTCCCTACACCGGTTTTTTGTATGCAGGCTTGATGATCGGCCCGCTTGGCCAACTCAAAGTGCTGGAGTTCAATTGCCGCATGGGCGACCCCGAAACGCAGCCTATATTGATACGCCTCAAAAGCGATTTGCTGGCGCTGCTGCTGGCCGCCACCGAACCCGAACCTTCCAACCTGGCCAAAACCGAACTCGAGTGGGACCGTCGCGTGGCACTGGGCGTGGTCATGGCGGCCCATGGTTATCCAGGCACGGTACGCAAGGGCGATGTCATACACGGGCTCAAAGCCGACAAACCCGATGCCATGGTGTTTCATGCGGCCACAGCCGCGCAAGGCACTGACATCGTGACCTCCGGCGGGCGTGTGCTTTGCATCACGGCCATGGGCGACACGGTGCGCCAAGCGCAGGCACATGCCTATGAGCTGGTGGACGCCATCCATTTTGATGGCGCACAGGTCAGGCGTGACATCGGGCACCGGGGCGTCAAGCGTTGACATCGGCCTTATCGATTCAAGGACTTAAACAATGAATCCCGCATTTGCGCCAGTGCGCACTTATTTGATGGACTTGCAGCAGCGCATAACCTCGGCGTTGACGCAGTTGGACGGCAAGTCTTTTTTGTCGGACAGCTGGGAAAAGCCCAAAGGCGAAACATTGCAAGGCAACGGCATCACCATGATCATGGAGCAGGGCAATGTGTTTGAGCGGGCGGGCGTGGGTTTTTCTCACGTCACCGGCCTTAAGCTGCCGGCTTCAGCCACCCAGCACCGTCCGGAGTTGAACGGCTCGCCGTTTGAAGCCATGGGCGTGTCGCTGGTGTTTCACCCGCGCAATCCATATGTCCCTACCGTTCACATGAATGTGCGCGCGCTGATGGCCAGAACCGAAGCCGGTGAACCGGTGGCCTGGTTCGGCGGCGGCATGGACTTGACGCCGTATTACGGTTTTGAAGAAGACGCGGTGCATTTCCACAGCACCTGTAAGCAGGCACTTGACGGTTTCGGTGAACATTTGTACCCGCGCTTTAAAACCTGGTGCGACGAGTATTTCTTTTTAAAGCACCGCAACGAGCCGCGCGGCATAGGCGGTATTTTTTACGATGACTTTTCCGAACTCGGCTTTGACCGCAGTTTTGAGATGATGCAAAGTGTCGGCGACCATTTGATCAAAGCGTATTTACCTATCGTCGAAAAGCGCATGAACACGCCTCATGGTGAGCGCGAACGCGATCATCAGCTTTATCGGCGGGGTCGCTATGTCGAATTCAATCTGGTGTTTGACCGGGGCACGCATTTCGGTTTGCAGTCAGGCGGACGCACCGAATCCATTTTGCTGTCCATGCCGCCGCTGGTGACCTGGTCTTACCGGCACCAGCCTGAAGAAGGGTCGGCTGAACACCGGCTCTACACCGATTTCCTCAAACCCAAAGCCTGGATTTGAACAATTCAAGCCAGCAGCGCATAGGTTTGTATGGCGGCGCTTTTGATCCGCCGCACACAGGCCATCATGCGCTGGCTGCTTGCGCCATCCGTCAATTGCAACTCGATGTATTGCATGTGTTACCCACCGGCGACGCCTGGCACAAAACCCGCGCGCTCAGCGACGCCACTCACCGCTCGGCCATGGCCGCGCTCAATTTCGCCGATTTACCCCAGGTACTGATAGATGAGCGCGAGTTGCTGAGGCAAGGACCGAGTTACACCATAGACAGCTTGCGCGAACTCGTTGATCAATACCCCGGTGCCGGATTTTTTCTGCTCATGGGTGAAGATCAGGCCGCCCGGTTTGACACTTGGAAAGACTGGCAGCAGATTGCGCAACTGGCGCAATTGGCTGTGGCGCCGCGTCAAATGCAGGCGCAGTCCGGTGACTCGCTGCATGAGTGGCACAATCACCCCTTGATAAAGGCTACGCTTTTGAACATGCCACTGGAAATCGTCAGCGCCACCGACATACGTTGCGGCTTAGAACAGGGCTTATTGCCCGGGCAGGCATTGAAGCCATCCGTCTTTCAATATATTCAACACCACCACCTTTATATGGACCGCCATGACAGAAGTCTCTGAAAAAAAAGACGTACAAAAATTGCAACGCATCGTTGTCGACAGCCTGGAGGATGTCAAGGCGCAGGACATCTCTGTCTTCAACACGGAGCACCTGTCCCCGTTGTTTGAACGGGTCATTATTGCCAGCGGTACTTCCAACCGCCAGACCAAGGCACTGGCTGCCAATGTGCGCGACGATGTGCGTGACGGCGGTTTCGGCAAACCGCGTATAGAAGGCGAAGAAAACGGCGAATGGATCATCGTCGACTGCGGTTCGGTGGTGGTGCACATCATGCAGCCTGCCATCCGTCTTTATTACCATTTGGAAGAAATCTGGGGTGACAAACCGGTGCGTATCAAGCTAGGCGCGCCGCTTCCCAAGTCTGTGCCCAAAGCCGTGGAAGTGATTGAACCGGTGGTAAAAAAACCTGCCCGCAAAGCAGCCGGCAAAACATCAACTGACAAAAGCAAAGCCAGATCCCCTCGCGCCTCAGGCTCAGCAAAACCCGCCGCACCGGCCCGTCAAGCTGCGGCAAGCGCAAAACCTGCAACGGCTAAAAAACCGGCGGCCAAAGCACCCATCAAAAAAGTCATTCAGGCCAAACCGGTGGCTGCGAAAAAACCGGCAGCCAAAAAACCTGCGGCAAAAAAAACAGCACCCGCTAAAACCGCTGCCCGCAAGCCGCGTGCATGAAACTCTGGGTGGTAGCCGTAGGCCAAAGGGTGCCGCCCTGGGCACAAACGGCCTGGGACGACTATGCCAAACGTTTTCCGCCCGATATCAAGCTCACGCTCAAAACCGTCAAGACAGAGCCGCGCGCTTCCAAAACCCTGGCTCAAATTTGGGCTGCTGAACGCAGCCGCATAGACGCAGCCATTCCCAAAGATTGTCTGCGTGTCTGGTTGGATGAAAAAGGGCAGCAAATCACCACCGCTGCCCTGTCCGGCAAATGGCGTGGCTGGCAGGACAATGCACAAGACGTGGCGTTCATCATCGGCGGGCCTGATGGTTTTGATCCTGTTCTGCGCCAAGGTAGACATGAATTACTGGCTCTTTCCAATCTGACGCTGCCGCACGCCATGGTCAGGGTGTTGCTGGTGGAGCAGCTTTACCGCGCTTGGTCTATGCTGACCAATCACCCTTACCATCGCGAGTAATGAACCTGCCGCTGATTTACCTCGCTTCCCAAAGCCCGCGCCGTCAACAACTGCTGACGCAAATCGGTGTGTCTTTTGAATTGCTGCTGCCGCGCGACACACACGCCGCAGAAGCACTGGAAACCGCATTGCCGGGCGAACTGCCGCCCGCCTACGTTAAACGCGTGACCTTGCTCAAACTTCAGGCTGCCAAAGCGCAAATGCAGCATGACCAATTGACCCCAAGACCTGTGCTGTGTGCTGACACCACCGTGGCTTTGAACGACCTCATTTTGGGCAAGCCGCTTGACGAAGAAGACGCCATCCGCATGCTGAGCACTTTGTCAGGGCAAACACACCATGTTTACACGGCCGTGGCCGTGAGCGCAGGCAAGCGCCACTGGTGCAGTGTGCAGCGCTCCAAAGTTACGTTTGACACACTCAGCTCAAGTGATATTTCATCCTATGTGAAAACTGGCGAGCCTATGGGCAAAGCCGGTGCCTATGCCATTCAAGGACGTGCGGCAATTTTCATCAAGCGCATACAAGGCAGCCATTCCGGCATCATGGGTTTGCCGGTGTTCGAAACCAGTCGCTTGCTCCAACGCATCGCCAAGGACCAGACATGCAACACGACATCCTGATCAACTGGTCACCCCAGGAAACCCGCGTGGCCCTGGTGCAAAACGCTGCTTTGCAGGAAATCCATATTGAGCGTTCGCTGGAACGCGGCCTGGTCGGCAATATTTACTCGGGCCGGGTTGTTCGCGTATTGCCCGGCATGCAATCGGCGTTCATAGACATAGGCATGGAACGATCGGCGTTTTTACACGTGGCCGATGTGTTCACAGGCGTGCATGCAAAACATTCAGATGCAGATGCGCAGCATGCCCCGGTGGTGCCCATAGAAAAACAGGTGTTCGAAGGTCAGTCGCTGATGGTGCAAGTCATCAAGGACCCGATAGGCAGCAAAGGTGCGCGTTTATCCACACAAATTAGCATTGCCGGTCGATTGCTGGTGTTTTTACCGCAAGACAACCACGTCGGTGTGTCGCAAAAAATTCCTTTAGAAGAACGCGAAGCCTTGCGCCGCCGCCTGGTCAATCTGGCGCACCGTGACGAGGAAAAAGGCGGTTTTATTTTGCGCACCAATGGCGAAGACGCCAGCGATGCTCAATTGCAGGAAGATATCGATTACTTGCGCAAGACTTGGGCCAAGGTCAAAGTGGCTTCGCAGCAGCTGGCGCCTAAATCTTTGTTGCATCAGGATTTGAATCTGCTGCAACGCGTGTTGCGCGACATGGTGGATGAATTCACCCAGACCATACGCATAGATTCTCACGAGCAGTTTGAGATGCTGCAAAAATTCGGGCTGGAATTCATGCCCTCGGCGGTCGCCAAGCTCGCGCATTACAAAGGCGAGCGCCCGATTTTTGATTTGTTCAATGTCGATGAAGAAATCAAACAGGCGCTGGGGCGCAAGGTCATGCTGAAGTCGGGCGGTTACCTGATCATTGACCAGACCGAGGCAATGACCACGGTGGACGTGAATACCGGCGGCTTTGTCGGGGCGCGCAATTTCGAAGACACGATTTACAAAACCAATCTGGAAGCCGCCGGTGCGATTGACAGGCAACTGCGATTGCGCAATTTGGGCGGCGTGATCGTCACCGATTTCATTGATATGCAGACTTTGGATCACCGCGACTCTGTGTTGGCCGAGTTCAGCAAGCACCTCAAACGTGACAAGGTGAAAACCACTGTCAGCCCGTTTTCCGCACTCGGTCTGGTCGAGATGACACGCAAGCGCACGCGCGAGTCACTGGCTCAACTGCTGTGCGAACCATGTGCGCAATGCCAAGGGCGCGGCATTGTGAATACCGCCAGAACCACGGCCTACAACATATTGCGCGAAATTCTCAGAGAAGCCAGGCAATTCAGTCCGCGTGAATTCCGGGTACTGGCGGCGCCCGGAGTGATCGATTTATTGCAGGAAGAGGAAAGCTTGCATCTGGCCGGTTTGAGTGAATTCATAGGCAAGCCCATATCGCTGCAAGCCGAGTTCGGCATTGGCGACGAGCAATTCAATATCGTGTTGCTGTAGTCGCGCTCTTAGGCGCTCAGCTCAGCGCTTTGACCCGCTTGACCGAGTCTGAACATGTTGGCGTAAGCGCCGTCAGCTTGCATCAATACCGCGTGTGTGCCGGTTTCGATCACACGCCCGGCGTCCATGACCACAATGTGATCGGCTTTTTCAATGGTCGAAAGACGGTGGGCGATGACCAGGGTGGTGCGGCCTTGCTGGAGTTTTTGCAAAGCGTCCTGCACCATGCGCTCGGATTCATTGTCCAGTGCCGAGGTGGCTTCATCCAGTATCAACACCGGCGCATTTTTGTACATGGCGCGGGCAATGGCGAGGCGCTGGCGCTGGCCGCCTGACATGGTGGCCGCGTTATGCCCGACCAGGGTGTCAATGCCTTGAGGCAGGCTTTGCAGGTAATCGCCCAAATTAGCCGCCAGCAAACATTGCATCACTTTGTCCCGATCCGGTGTCTGACCGAGGGCCACATTAGCAGCCAGTGTGTCGTTCATGACCACCACGGTCTGGCTGACCATGGCAATCTGGTGGCGCAAATCGGCCAGTTGCCAATCGCGGATGGAAACACCATCCAGCGAAATATCGCCTTGCGACCAGTCGACAAACCGGGGCAACAAATTGGCCAGCGTGGTTTTGCCCGAGCCCGAACTGCCGACCAGTGCCACCATTTGACCGGGCCGAATCTCGAGGTTGACCCGGTCCAGAGCCGGGGGCAGGTCCGGCTGGTACTTGACACTGATGTCGTTCAAACGGATATGGCCTGTGGCCCTGTCGCAATGAAACTGACCGCCGGTTTCTACCGGGGTGTCGTTAATCAATTCCAAGGCTCGCTCTAAGGCCGCCAGTCCGCGTGTCAACGGCCCGGCCACTTCTGACAAATGTTTGATCGGGTTGACCAACATCAGCATGCCGGTGACAAAAGCCGCAAAGCCGCCCACGCTCATGTGGCTGTCCTGGCTTTGCAGCAAGGCGATGCTGATGACCGCCGACAGCGCCACCGCCGACAGCAATTGGGTCAAGGGGGTGATGCCTGCGTTAGCGACGGTGGTCTTGAGTGCCAAGCGCACCATGGACTGGCCACGTTGCCTGAAACGTTCGATTTGCATGGGTTGTGCCGCGTGCAAACGGATTTCACGGTGGGCGAGGGCGGTTTCCTCCACCGCATACGACAAATGGTCAGTGGCTTGCTGGGTGTTTTGGGTCAGTTTGTACAAACGCTTGCTCAGCACCTTCATCAGCCAGGCGACAGACGGGATCAGCAGGGCCACAATCAGGCTTAATTTCCAGTTCAGGTAAAGCAAATAACCGATGAGCGCGACCAGCGTCAAGCTGTCGCGGACCACGCCAATCGCCGAGCCGACCAAGGTCTGTGCGCCGATTTGCACTTCAAACACCAAGGTGTTGCCCAGAGCGCTGGCGTTTTGTTGTCGGAACAAGCCCAGGGACGCATCTTGCAAACGGTTAAACATTTGCATACGCAGGGTCAACGAGCCGGTTTGCGTGGCTTTGGTGATGGCAACCTGGCCGATGAACATGCCCATCCCGCGCACCCCGAACAAACCGATCAGCGCCACCGGCACCAGCCAAACAGGGAAATCAGATTGCTGGAAGCCTTTATCCAGCAAAGGTTGCAGCAATGCCGGCACCATGGGTTCGCAAATCGCTACCAAAGCCATACAGACCACGGCGGTGACCCAAGCATAGGTCGGGTGAATAAAATATCTACCGCAACGAATCAGGCGGCTGAGAAATAGGGGTTGAAGGCGCATTGGCTACTCAAACTTTGTCGGCTTTCATTATCACCTTTGCCGCCGGTCTACTGGTTAGAATGCATGCACTCCACTTAATTTGAAAAAAATGTCACGATCTGCTAGTTTCTTTTTTACACTCGTGTGTTTTATCTTGGCAGGCACCCATCTGGCGCATGCAGAATTCAAAGTGGAAATTTCCGGGGTAGGTATCACCCAAATACCTATTGCCGTTTCTGATTTTCGCGGCCAGGAAGCTTCGCCGCAAAAGATTGCCGGCATCATCACCGCAGACCTGGAGCGGAGCGGTCAATTCAAGAGTTCGCCGACCGGCGTGTTACTCGATGAAAACAGCCACCCTGACTTCAATACCATCAAGCAAAACAATATTGATGCCGTATTGACAGGCAGTATCACCAAGTTAGCTGATGGCCGATTTGATATTCGTTACAGACTATGGGATGCAGTCAAAACCCAGGACCTGGGCGGTCAGAGCTTTATTGCCATGCCCGGGGACTTGCGTTTGGTGTCACACCGGATTGCCGACCAGATTTATGAAAAATTGACCGGCGACAAGGGCATTTTTTCTACCCGCATCACTTATGTCACCAAACAAAACAACCGGCATATGCTGTGGGTGGCTGACGCTGACGGAGAAAACGCCCAGGCGGCGCTCACCAGTCCTGAGCCCATCATCTCTCCCTGCTGGGCCCCCAATGGCAATGAATTGGCCTATGTTTCGTTTGAATCGCGCAAGCCTGTGGTTTATGTGCATGATGTCGGCTCCGGCAAGCGCCGGGTTCTAGCCAATTTCAAAGGTTCCAACAGCGCGCCCGCATGGGCCCCGGATGGCAAGAGCTTGGCTATTGCATTGAGCCGTGATGGCGGCACGCAAATTTTTATTCTGGACGCCAAGGGCGGTGAACCCAGACACATTACCCAATCCCCGAGTATTGACACAGAGCCTGTGTTTTCGCCGGATGGTTCAAGTATTTACTTTGTCAGCGACAGAGGCGGTTCACCCCAAATTTATCGCGTTCCAGTCAGCGGCGGCGCTGCGCAACGGGTAACTTTTACTGGCACTTATAACGTATCACCTGCGCTCAGTTTAGATGGACGCTGGCTTAGTTTTGTGTCTCGCGGTGCCAATGGTTACCGGGTTCAGTTGATGGATTTGTCCAATGACAAGGTGACTTCGCTGACAGAATCCTCGCAGGACGAAAAACCCAGTTTCGCACCTAACAGCAAGCTCATTATGTATGCCACCAAGGTCTCATCTCGCGAAGTTTTAATGACGACTACACTTGACGGTAAAATAGGCACCAGATTAGCGGGGCAATCCGCCAATATTCGTGAACCCCATTGGGGACCTTTTTTGAAACCGTGATTAATGGAGTAAGTCCCGTGAAAAAATTTATTTGGTCTTTGCTGATCGTCAGTCTGCTCGCAGCCTGCGCATCAGGCGTGAAACTTAATGATGTCCCGGTTGAAGACAAGTCCGGTGCACAAGTCAATAATTCTCAGAACAAAGATGCTGATAAGGCTTCCAAGTCTGCCGTACCTTCTTCCAATGCGGCTAACAACAGCAACTCCAGCACAACTTCAGCTTCAAACTTGCCTGATGCGAAACAATCCGGCGCGCCTGCTCCTGTGAACGCACCTGCTGCTGATGCCGGTATGGCAGGTCCCGCCAATGCTGCCAAAGTTATTTATTTTGACTACGACAGTTACATCGTTAAACCTGAGTTTCAAGCTGTGATTGAAGCCCATGCTCAGTATTTGAAAGCCAACCAGCGCGCCAGAGTTTCACTTGAAGGCCACACTGACGAACGCGGCAGCCGTGAATACAACCTGGCCTTGGGTCAAAAACGCGCTGACGCAGTCCGCCAAAGCCTGACCCTCTTGGGTGTCAGCGCTGCACAAATTGAATCTGTCAGCTTTGGTGAAGAAAAACCAGCAGTCGCCGGTAGCGATGAAGCCGCATACGCCAAAAACCGCCGGGCTGAATTCTTTTACAAATGATCAAGCGGTTTAAGTGGTCCTGCATTTGCCTTCTCCTTCTCAGCGGGGGAGTGGCAAATGCCCAGGTTTTTCCTGACAACGAAGCCCGCAGAGCTATTCTTGATCTGAGGGCCGATGTCAAGCGAATCACCGAAGACAGTAAAAAGAGTTTCGACAAAGTTCAAGCAGAGAAACAAGCCTCTGATCTGGAACTGAAGAAAGCGAATGACGTCATTGCCAGGCTACAGCAGTCTGTGCGCGACTCGCAGCTGGAAGCCTCCAGGCTGCAGCAGGAAATCGACAAACTCAACCGTATACAAAACCAGGCAGTGCTTCAGTTGAAATCCGACAACGAAGCTTTAAAGCAGCAAATTGCCGAGTTACGTGGCGAGCGTGAACAGTTAAGCCGCGATATCAGCGTGGTTCAGCGCAATCAAAAAGATTTGACAACCGGAATTGAAGACAGGATTTTCAAAATCGATCAGCGCTTTAGCAAAATTGAACCGGTGATGGTGCAAATCGATGGCCTGGAGTTTCAATCTGACCAGGCCGAGAAAAAAGATTATGAACTCGCCTTGTCCACTTTCAAGCGCGGTGAGTACAGTGGCGCGGTCAATGCGTTCGCTGGTTTTTTACGCAAATACCCCAACAGCGGCTTCAGACAAAGTGCTTTGTTTTGGGTGGCCAGTGCCAAATTCGTCAAGGGTGACTATGTTGACACGACCAATCAGCTCAGAGCTTTCTTGAACATGAACGAGGCCCATAACCGCTATCCTGAAGCCATGTTGACCTTGGCCAATGCTCAAATAGAACTCAAGCTGAGCCCGGATGCGAAAAAGACCTTGGAAGATTTGATCCGCGACTACCCTAGTTCTGAAGCCGCCAAAGTTGCGACTGAGCGCCTGGCCAAACTCAAATTACCTTGATTCCGGATTCCTCTGAAGCAGACGTGACTGAACGTCGTTTCAGCGGAATGAGCCGTTTATTCGGCGCTGCCTCAGCCCGTCGCATACAGCAGGCGCATATTGCAGTGATAGGTATAGGTGGTGTTGGTTCATGGGCCGCAGAGGCGCTGGCACGCAGCGGCGTCAATCGCTTGACTTTGATTGACATGGACCATATCTCCGAGTCGAACATCAACCGGCAGCTGCATGCGCTGTCCTCCACCTTAGGACAGAGCAAGGTATCGGCGATGAAAGACCGCATACATCTGATCAACCCTGATTGCGAAGTCTATGCTGTGGATGAATTTCTTACTCCGGAAAATATCAACAACTTATTGCCTGATGGCCTCGACCTGGTGATTGATGCCACTGACCAGGTCAGCGCCAAAGTAGCCATGGCCGCGCGCGCCATGCGAACAGGTAAACCGCTGGTCATGGCCGGCGCAGCAGGTGGAAAAAAATTGGCTCATCTGGTGGACATGGCAGACCTGTCAGATGTGACCCACGATCCTTTGCTGGCGCAAGTCCGGCAGCACCTGCGCAAAATGAATTTCTCTGTCAAGCCCGGGACGGCATGCGGTGTTCACGCTGTGTTCAGCAAAGAGCCTGTGAAGCGACCTGCTTTAGAAAATAGTCAGAATACAGATAACACCTTGAACTGTCACGGTTACGGTTCATTGGTGAGTGTGACCGCCACTTTTGGACAATGTGCAGCAGGCTGGGCATTGAACCATTTTTCTCAATAATTGATATCAGGCAAATTTGAAGAATGAGCAAAAAAACCAGTTATAATTTGTGGCTTCGCTAAGCGGCAAAACTGCAAAGTGAAATGATGGGACGTTAGCTCAGTTGGTAGAGCAGCGGACTTTTAATCCGTTGGTCA
>CAISPG010000052.1 GCA_903887325.1 uncultured Burkholderiales bacterium
TCATGTCGAATGAGCAGGTCAAAGTATCGGATGGTTTCTGCTTGGCGTAATCAGAAAAATCGGCCCCTCCAGGCAGTTGCCGTCGCTTGCAGCCAACTCCTGTTGGCGTTTTTATTTTTTGTTTAAGTTTATTTTGTATTTGATTTTTTCTATATTTTTATTTGATTACAGATGAATTTTCTGAATTTAAGCTTTTTCTTAGAAAAAGAAAAAGCATCTTCTGAGCGCTCAAAGTTACATTGAAGCCATGGAATTTCTTTGTCCGACAGCGATGAAAGCGGGCAGATGTTTCAGATTCAGTTTTGGATACACCGTCAACCTGGTGCCGTTACCGCGGCACCGTGCGCAGTGTCCGAGTCGGCCTTACCGGGCAGGCAAGGGCAAAGCGCCAACCCCGATCAACCATTGGAGTGTTTTGATGCAATACGCAACGCAAGCGGCCACTGCAGCCGCCCATCCCGACAGGCTCGCCCGTGCTGAGACCACGTTGAACGACAAATACGCCAGGCTTGACGGCCGTATCTACCTCTCCGGCATTCAGGCGCTGGTGCGCCTGCCCCTGATGCAAAGGCTGCGCGACCAGGCCGCCGGTTTGAACACCGCAGGTTTCATCAGCGGCTACCGGGGCTCGCCACTGGGCACGCTGGACGAGGCCTTGTGGAAAGCCCGCAAGCATTTGGATAAACACCATGTGAAATTCGTCCCCGGGGTGAACGAAGAATTGGCGGCCACCGCGGTCTGGGGCACGCAGACCACCGGTTTACTGGGGCCGATGAACTACGACGGCGTGTTTGCCATGTGGTACGCCAAAGGCCCGGGCGTCGACCGCTGCGCCGATGTGTTCAAACACATGAACCACGCCGGCACCGCGCTACACGGCGGCGTGCTGCTGGTCGCAGGCGATGACCACGGCGCGTATTCGTCTACCTTGCCGCACCAGTCCGACCATGTGTTTTCGGCTTGCATGATTCCTGTGCTTTACCCGTGCAATGTGCAGGAATACCTGGACCTCGGGCTGCACGCCTGGGCCATGTCTCGCTTCAGCGGATGCGCGGTCGGCTTCAAGGCCTTGGCCGACACGGTCGAGTCCAGCGCCTCGGTGGACGCAGACCCGTTTCGCTTAAAGATCGTGCATCCGCAGGACTTTGTCATGCCCGCGCAAGGGCTGCATACGCGCTTGTCCATTGACACCTTGGGCGTGCAGGCGCGCGCCCAGGAAGCCTTGATGCAGGACTACAAAATTTACGCCGCCATCGCTTATGCGCGTGCCAACCGGCTTAACCGCACCATGATGGACAGCCCCCAAGCCAGGCTGGGCATCATCGCCAGCGGCAAGTCTTACATGGATGTGCTGGAAGCCCTGGATGAACTCGGTATCGACGAGCAAGTGGCGGCCGACATCGGCATCCGGGTTTACAAAGTGTCCATGCCCTGGCCGCTGGAACCCGAGGGCATTCGCGAATTCGCGCAAGGCCTGGATGAAATTCTGGTGGTAGAAGAAAAACGCCAGATCGTCGAATACCAATTGAAAGAACAGCTTTACAACTGGCGTGAAGATGTGCGCCCGCGCGTCATAGGCAAGTTCGATGAAAAAGGTGAATGGGTGAACCAGCGCGGCGACTGGTTGCTCAGCACCAAAGCGGATTTTTCAGTCGCACAGATTGCCGGTGTGATTGCCGGGCGGATTGCGCGTTTTCACACCAGCGCTTTGATCAATGAGCGACTGGCTTTTTTGCAAGCCAAATCACTGATGTTGAGCCGCGCGGTGGCGACACCGTCGCGCCCGGCGTATTACTGCTCGGGTTGTCCGCACAACACTTCGACCCGCGTGCCCGAAGGCAGCCTGGCGTTGGCAGGCATAGGCTGTCATGTGATGGCAACGTCCATCTTTCCTGAGTCCAACAAACTGACCACGCACATGGGTGGTGAGGGCGCGCCCTGGATCGGTCAATCGGCTTTTTCCAAACTGGATCATGTGTTTCAAAACCTGGGCGACGGCACCTATTTTCATTCGGGTTCCATGGCCATACGCGCAGCCATCGCCGCCAAGGTCAATATCACCTACAAAATTTTGTACAACGATGCCGTGGCCATGACAGGCGGACAACCGGTGGACGGCGCTTTGACCGTGCCAATGATTGCGCAGCAGCTGGCCGCCGAGGGCGTGCAACGCATTGCGCTGGTGACCGAAGACTTGACGCGTTACGCAGACAAAAGCAGCTTGCCGCCAGCGGTGAGCTTGCACGACCGCAGCTTGCTGGACATGGTGCAGCGCGAATTGCGCGAAGTCAAAGGCGTGTCGGTGCTGATTTACGACCAGGTGTGTGCCGCCGAAAAACGCCGCCGCCGCAAACACGGCGGGCTGGCGCAAGCCCCCCAACGGCTGGTGATTAACCAGGCGGTGTGCGAGGGTTGCGGCGACTGCGGTGAACAATCGAATTGCACCTCGATTGCGCCGTTAGAGACTGCGTTGGGGCGCAAGCGCGTGATCGATCAATCCTCTTGCAACATGGACTATTCCTGCGTCAAAGGCTTTTGCCCGAGTTTTGTCTCCGTCACCGGCGGCGCGTCCAAATCGGCTGGCGCAACAGCGCGCGAGGAAAGGCTGTGGCCCGAACTCGCTTCCCCGCCAACCGCGCCCTGCGACAAACCGCACAACATATTGATCAACGGCATAGGCGGTACCGGTGTGATCACCTTGGGAGCGTTGCTGGGCATGGCCGCGCATTTGGAGGGCAAAGAGGTGTCGGTGCTGGACATGACGGGCATGTCGCAAAAAAACGGCTCGGTCAACTCACACGTGCGCATTGCCGCTGCCCCTGACGCGATCCGCGCGCAGCGCATTGCCTCGGGCGAGGCCGACTTGGTTTTGGGATGCGACATGTTGACCTCGGCCTCGCATGACGCCTTGGCCAAAATGCGCGTCGGCCGCACCCGGGTGGTGATCAACACCCATGAACAACCGACCGGTCAATTCGCGCGCCAACCTGATTGGCAATTTCCCGCAGGCGATATCAAGGCTTTGTTGAACGAAGCGGCAGGGGGGCAGGTCGAACACGTGGACGCCACCCGTCTGGCCACGGCATTGTGCGGCGACGCCATGGCCACCAATTTGTTCATGCTCGGCTTTGCCTGCCAGAAAGGCTTGTTGCCTTTGTCGGTGCAAGCCTTGGTGCGAGCCATCGAACTCAACGGTGTGGCGGTTGAAGCCAATTGCAAAGCTTTTACCTGGGGCAGGCGCACCGCAGTGGATTCGCAGGCGGTCAAAGACTTTGTGTCGCCAACCCAACCGCTGGTCTTCAAGCGCACTGACAGCCTGGAAGACATATTGCGTTTTCGGGTCGAGTGGCTGACGGCCTACCAAAATGCGGCCTACGCCGCCCGTTTCACCGGCCTGGTGGAGCAAGTGCGCGAGGCCGAGGCCAAACTGGGTCAAGGTGAACGATTGAGCCGGGCAGTGGCCTTGTCTTTGTTCAAGCTCATGGCTTACAAAGACGAATACGAGGTCTCGCGTTTGTACACCGACGGCAGTTTCATGGCCGATTTGAAGCAGCAGTTTGACGGCCGTTTGCGTTTGCGCTTGAACTTGGCACCGCCTTTGTTTGCGAAAAAAGACGCACAGGGACAGCCGGTCAAATCCGAGTACGGCGCCTGGGTGCTGAGTGCCATGGCGGTGCTGGCCAAGTTCAAATTTTTACGCGGCACGCCGCTGGACCCGTTTGGCTGGACCGCAGAGCGCAGAATGGAACGCCAACTGCTGGCAGAGTATGTGGACTTGGTTCAGCGCGTGTTGCCGACCTTGAGTGCAGACAATGCCGCGCGCTTGTCGCATGTGCTGTCATTGCCGCAGCAGATTCGCGGTTTTGGCCATGTCAAGCAGGTCTCGGTAGAAGGTTACCGCCGCGAGCTCGCGCAATCAATGAGCGAGACTAACCCGACGCAAGCCCTGGCCTTGGCGGCCTGAGCTTTACCGGCGGCGCATGCGTTCGCGCACCTGCTGCGCGGTGGCCAAATGTCCGCCGGCAGATTCAATCCGTTGGCGCGCCTGGCGCAGCAAATACAGGTTGTCGTGGGCACATCCCATGGGCGAGTCTTCCAGGCCGACGCGCACATGACCGCCTAGCGTCACGGCTTCTTCGATCAAATCGCCCAGTTCAACCCCAAGTCCGGCCACCATCCAGGGCGAGCCCGGGTGTTCCTGTTCCAGCAGTTTCAAATAAGCATTCAGTGCCCAGGTGCTAGGCGGAAAACCAAAAGCAATGGTTTGAGAAAACATCAAACGGTAAACCGGGTTGGGCGCGCCCGGGTACAAACGGTGCAATGCCGCACCCATGCGCATAAAGCCGGGTTCGTAAATCGCATAGGAGGGGCTGATGCCGTGTTGCTGCGCCAGTTGCAGGCCGTAGCGTATGTGCGACTCGGGGTTGCTGTAGACAAAACCTTCTTTGCCGTTGACCATGTCTTCGTATTGGCTGATGTTGGTTGAACCCGGGTCGACCACCGACCATTCAATCAACCCGGCACGCACCAGTTTGTCGACAGCGCCGTAGCGCTCGGCCGGGCTCAGCGGTTTGAGCGCGTCCACACTGCCGGCAAACGGCAAGGTGCCGTAGCAAATCACATCGGCTTTGGCGCGTATGCGCTCGATGATGGGCGCGTAAATGTCGTAGTCATCGCGTTGGCGACCCGTCACCGGATCGTAGGCGTGAAAGTGAATGATGGAGGCTCCTTCGGCGGCACAGGCCAGCGCAGCTTCGACGATTTCGTCGGCTTGCACAGGGATATTCGGTTGCTGCACGCGCGACCAGGGGCCGTTGATAGCGACTTCAAGCCAGGTGGCAGATGTACTCATGAGGTGATCCTTGAAAGCAATGGCGCATATTTTTGCACGACACATTCTCTGGACTTAGAGCGACACAGAGATAACATGCGGCTAACAATGAAAGGGAGTTCCCTATGAATGAACCAATGATCCGTTTTGACGACGGTGCAGGCTACGAGCAAATGATGGGCAATTGGAGCCGGTTGGCAGGCGATATTTTTCTCGACTGGCTGCAAGCGCCTGCGGGTCTGCACTGGCTGGACATAGGTTGCGGCAATGGCGCTTTCACTGAAACACTGATTGAGCGTTGTGCGCCTTCAGCTATCTCCGGCATTGATCCGTCAGAAGGGCAGTTGTTATACGCGCGGCAACGGCCCGGTTGCCGCATGGCCGAGTTTCAGCAAGGCGACGCCATGTCGCTGCCTTATGGCAACGCCGGTTTTGATGCGGCGGTCATGGCTTTGGTCTTATTTTTTGTGCCCGAGCCTGCCAAAGGCCTGGCCGAGATGATGCGTGTGGTGCGACCCGGCGGCACGGTGTCGGCTTATGTCTGGGATTTGCTGGAAGGCGGTTTTCCTTTGGCGGCTGTTCAAGAACAAATGCGTGCCATGGGCATGACGCCCATGTTGCCGCCAAGCCCTGAAATCTCCAGGATGCAAGCCTTGCAACAAACCTGGACGGCAGCCGGTTTGTTGTCGGTGCAAACCACGGTGATCAATGTGCAAAGAACGTTCAGCGGTTTCGATGACTACTGGAGCACTGCCTTGCTCGGATCGAGTGTGGGGCCTGCCATCAAGGCCATGTCGGCAAATGATTTTGAAACATTGCGCTCAGGCGTTCAGCAACGCCTGCAACTGCAAGCCGATGGACACATGGTCGTCAGCGCCCGCGCGCATGCGGTGACTGGCCGCGTACCCGGCTAGGACATTTGTTTCAGCGGTTTCGCCAACCATGGTCATGCACCGCCTGCCGCCACCGCCCAGCGCAGCTTGGTTGAAGTGCAGCGCGGGTTGGCGCGGCGTTCTTCAGCCGACGGGCGCACCGGGTCAGGGGCGACCCGTGCGTACACGCCGCTACGTTCACCAGATTGAAAAGCTTTTTTCACGCGCCTGTCTTCGCCTGAATGAAAGCTCATGATGGCCACGCGAGCGCCCGGCTTTAAACAAGACGGCAAGGCATCCAGAAATCTGTCGAGCACACCGAATTCATCGTTCACAGATATTCGCAGTGCTTGAAATGTGCGTTGCAAGGATTTGGTGGTTTCTATCTTGCGCTCGGCCTCGGGCATGCGCTTTGGTAACGAGGTTTGCAGGGTAAGACGTATCAGGTCGGCCAGTTCAAGCGTGGTTTGCAGGTATTGGCCTTGCAAGGCGGCTGCCAAAGGCACGGCAAAAGGCTCATCGGCGTTGTCCGTCAGCAGATCGCGCAGCGCTTGACGGGTGACCGATTGCAACAACTCGCAGGCGGATGGACCGCTGCCCGGGTTTAAGCGCAAATCCAGCGGGCCGTCGGTTTTGAAGCTGAAGCCGCGTGCCGGGTTGTCTATTTGCATGGACGATACGCCCAGGTCGGCCAACACAAAATCAAAGCCGCCGCCGGCCTCTTCGAGCAGCGAAGTCACCTGGTCAAAGTTGGTGCGGTGCAGTACCAGCTTGGATTCATCAAAACCAGCCAGGCGCAAACGTGCACCTGTGCGTGCAAATTCAGCGGCATCCACGTCTATGCCGAACAAGCGGCCGGCCGGTGCCACGCGTGTCAGCAATTCACGGGCATGACCGCCGTAGCCCAGCGTGGCGTCCAGTCCTGTTTCGCCGGGTTGTGGCGACAGTATGTCCATGATTTCGTTCAGACAAATGGGCCGGTGTGTACCTGCCGGGGTTTGTCCGCGCGACAAGATATGTTCTATCTCTGCGGCATAGCGCAGCGGGTCCAGCTCTTTGTATTTTTCAGTAAAGCTTTTCGGGTGTGTGCCGGCATAACGCACGCGCCGCTGATGGTTGGGGTTTTCACTGGACATGGGGGATTGTGCGACAGCGGGCATATTCGGTTGCAAAGCAGATGAGACTCTGATTTTTCAAATGAAATTATTTAAATTGAATCGACTTGACGTGGATCAATAGTGAGCGTATTGAACAGACAGTCAATGGTTATTCACACCTACACTGCTTTTAGTTTGACTGAACATATTGAGAAGGAATAAATTTTGAAAAAATCGGGCGCTTTGCATTTGTTTTCTATATTTGCTCGCGCCGGTTGTCATGGCAGCTGCACCAGCCGAGATGTTGAAAGAGTATGTCGCCGCCAGCGGACAAGCGGCACGGCCTGAAAAGGGGCAGGAGTTTTTTAACACCACTCATGGCAAGGAATGGTCTTGCAGCACCTGTCATACCAAACAACCTATAGCCGAAGGACAACACGCCTCCACTCGCAAAGTAATCACACCCTTGGCACCTGCCGCCAATGCCAAGCGGTTTACAGACTCAGCAAAAACTGAAAAATGGTTTCGCCGCAATTGCAATGATGTATTAGGTCGTGAATGTACTTTTTCTGAAAAAGCCGATGTGCTGTCATGGCTCATCAGTTTGAAACCTTGAGGCTACTCACATGACATTACTGAATAAAAATACCATTGCTCTGTTGCTGGCTTCAGTTCTCTTCATTGCCATTGGCGCGCAAGCGGATGAATACAAAAAAGCGCCTGTGCTCGATATTTATACACAAGAGTGCGCGAATTGTCACATGGCCTATCCGCCGGACTTACTGCCGAGCGCTTCATGGCAGCGCATCATGGATAACTTGGATAAACATTTCGGCGTAAATGCGACATTGGATAAAACAAGTCTTCAAAAAATCAAGAATTGGTTATCCATCCATGCCGACAAATCAAGTCAGGCCAAAGCTGAACCGCCAAAAGATCGCATCACTTTGAGTCAATGGTTTTTACGCAAACACAGCAGCAAAGAAATAGCGCCTGCAGTCTGGAAAAGGGTGTCCATCGGCAGTCCTTCCAACTGCAATGCTTGTCATGCAAACGCCGCGCTCGGTGATTTTGAAGAAGACATGGTCAGGATTCCAAAATGAATCATTCAAATGACGAACAATCGAAGCCTCCGATTCTTGTCTGGGATTGGCCTGTACGGGTGTTTCACTGGTCTTTGGCCGCTTGTATTTTTATTTCATTTTTCACAGGCGAAAGCGAACGCTACAGCTTGTTGCATCAGACATTGGGTTACGCGGCTGCGGGCTTACTGGCCTTCAGGGTGCTATGGGGTTTTTCAGGCACGCGTTATGCGCGGTTCTCGCAATTTGTGCAAAGCCCGCGCGCAGTGTTGGCTTATTTGAAAAACATAAAGCAGGGTGTCCCCGGCCATGATGTCGGTCACAACCCGGTGGGTGGTTGGGCAGTGGTGTTGCTTATGCTGTTGGCAGCTGCAACTGCATGGACGGGTTGGCTGATTGCCCCAGGGGATGCGCCCGGATGGCAGGAGGAATTACATGAATTGACAGCCAATACTTTGATGATCGTGGTGGTCATCCATGTGATCGGCGTTATTTTCAGTAGCAGATTACACAGGGAAAATCTGGTGAAAGCCATGCTGACCGGAATGAAAAAAGGCGATCCGGCACAGGGGATTTCCAACTCGTGGTGGTGGCTGGCAGTTTTGCTTGCCTTGGCTTTGATTGGTTTTGTATTTAATCAACTTCAAGTGTGAGTCTTCAGAGTCCCGAGCTTGAGCTGATCTTGGTCAGTGACTCACATACCAATGAAGCGCAGCGACCCTTGCTTTGAATATGCATTGGATCGAATCAAAGCGTTGAAAAAATTGTCATCCAGTACATGAATAAATAGCAGTTGAGGTTGGTGATATTCTTATCCCCATTCCCACTGGTTTTTACAACATGACGCCTGAATTATTTTTGCAGCATATCGATTCGGGTCGGCTGTGGCCGCAAGACTTGGCGCAAGGCATTGCTGATGATGTTTCTGCGGCTTACCAAACAGCATTGCATGTGCGCCGACTGCGCGAGCAACGCGGTGAACTGCCGCGTGGTTACAAAATCGGCTTTACCAACCGCAGTATTTGGGAGCGCTATCAAGTTTTCGAACCTATCTGGGGCACTGTCTGGGACACCACCTTGACCTATGCTGATGAAAACGGGGAGGGGACTGTGGACATCAGTCGCATGAGTCAGCCGCGACTGGAGCCTGAACTGGTTTTTGGTATGCGCAGCACACCATCTTCTGATTTGAATCTTGAAACTCTGTTCGATGCCATTGAATGGATGGCCTGCGGCTTTGAGATTGTTCAATCGCATGCCGAAGATTGGCGTTTCAAGCTTGCCGACACAGTGACCGACAGTGGTTTGCATGCTCGTCTGCTGTTGGGAAAACCTATTGCACTGAAAGAAGTGGCTGCTAATGGTCAGAGCTTGCATGAGTTGCTGGCAGGTATGTCGCTGCAACTCGTGCATCAGCAGCAGCTTGTTGAAACAGGCTATGCATCCCATGTGCTTGACAGTCCGCTGATGGCTTTGTTGTATTTTTTGAAAGCTTTGCGGGAATGTCCCGGCGCCACTGATGTTCAAGCAGGTGATGTGATTACCACCGGTACTTGGACTGACGCAGCCCCGCTTAAGGCTGGGCAGCAGTGGGAAAGCCGGTACCAACACCCTTTGACGGGTTTAAAAATAAAACTGATATAGGACTTATCTTTTGGAACAATTTATTCTTTCTTCAGTCAAAAGAGTGCTGTTTTGTATGACTCTGTTGATTCCGGTTGTGGTGCAGGCACAGTCTGCTGTCTGCTGGGAATCAGCCGATTGCGGACTGAACCATCAGCCTGTGCAATTTAGCAGTTACAACATTGACAGCACTTTGCTTCCATTGAATATCAGTAAAACAACCTATGCCAATCACTACAGCCAAAATTTCCCCGGCCTGATCACAGCCATTCACGACAGATTGATGCTGTCTGATTCGTCGGGCAATATGAGCTTTATCAACGGAGATACTTTCTCGGAAGCGGGTTTTCCTGCTATTCCTAAAAACAATGTAACACTCAGAGACATTAAGTACAAAGAGAAACTTGACTCCTTGTTTGCTTGCTTTCATTACCAGGATGGCACTGATAAAACACACCATACAGCGCTTAGCCGTTTACTGATAAGTAAAAATATATCCGGCAGCAATATGAAATGGGTTGTTCTATACGATACTAACCATAAAGACATTCAACCTGATAACTGTGTTTTGGATGTGACTGATTCCAAGGTTTATTTCATCATAGGTAGTCTTAAAGAGGGGCAATCGGAGCTTCCTTATGCTCAAGACAAAGAAAATAGCTTGGGTAAGTCGTTTGCTCTCGACCTAAATACCGGCAAAACTAAATTGCTGGCAACCGGTCACCGCATGTCTTTGGGTATTCTCAGCAGAACCAACGGACAAGTCTGGTTTACTGAGAATGGCGAACGTGGTGGAGATAAATTGTCTTTTCTGGAATCTGGTCAGAATTACGGTTGGCCATTGAAAATTTCAGGTACCAGGTATTTTCGCTTTTCAAAATCAATTAAAAATCAAAAAGAAGAAGCAACGCCGTTTACTGAAGCTATTTACAACTGGCTACCTTCTATCGCCCCAAGTGCATTAATCGAATTGAATAATTTTCATCCTGAATGGGATGGTGATTTGCTAATAGGTTCCCTCAAAGCGCAAAGCCTTTACAGGATACGTTTGGCAAATAACCATATTCACTCTATTGAGCAAATACATATAGGGCAGCGTATCCGTGGGATTCAACAAATGGGTAAAACCATTTTTCTCACCACCGATGAAGGTTCGTTGGTCACCGTCAATGTGGATGAACGGCGGTTGAATTCAAATACAGCATTACCTGACATGCCTGGCGGATCTTCGCTGGGCTTGTGTGTCAATTGCCATTCTTTTTCACATCCGGATGTGACTTCAGCTTTCGGTCCTTCGTTGGCAGGTATTTTTGGTCGAGGCATAGCCACGCACAATTTTGCTTATTTCAGCGACAGTTTGAAGAAAAAATCCGGCATCTGGGATGAGTCATCACTAACATCTTTTCTATTGGATCCGCAAAACTTTGCACCCGGTACAACAATGAAAATCGGTGTTAAATTGAATTCCGAGCAAGTCCAAAAAATTGTTGATATTTTAAAAATATTGAAATAATTTAATAATAATTTCAAATGCCAAGCTAGCAGCAAACAGCCTTTCATTCTTTTTCATAAATGAAGTTTTTTCTGCAAAAGTGCAGTTCAAAAGTTTTCATTTCTAAGAACCTCTTACTAACACTACACTATGATGTTCTTACATTCAATCGACAGCCTATGGGGGCTGTTTGAGTGCAAGGTTTTTTGTCCTACGGTTTTTAAAATGGCTCCACCCATTGAGGTCTCATTGAAATGAACAAGCGTCAACTATTCCTTACGGTTCTCATCCCGGCCTTCATAAGCATATTGCACGGTTGTTCCGGCAAGCCCAATGCACCGGCGGCTGGCCCGGCCCAGGGGCCTGCGCCTGTCAGTGTGGTGCCAGTGGTTGAGAAAAGTTTCACCGATCGGGAGGAGTTCAGCGGTCAGCTTGAAGCTGCTGAATACGTAGAGTTGCGTTCCCGGGTCAACGGAGTGGTCGATCAAGTGCACTTCACCGACGGTGCCATGGTCTCACGCGGCCAGACGCTTTTCACCATCGATCCTAGACCTTTTGCTGCTGAAGTCGCAAGACTTGAATCACAGCTTGTATCTGCAAAGGCCCGTGCGGAACTGGCCGGTACAGGCCTTGCGCGTGCCCAAAAACTGGTTGAAGCCAATTTCATCTCTAAACAGGAACTCGATCAACTGACAGCAGTGTCTAAAACCAGTAGCAGCGACATACAAGCTGCTGAAGCAGCGTTGCGCAGCGCCAGGCTGAATCTTGAATTCACCACTGTCCGTGCACCTATCAACGGGCGGGTTTCGCGTGCCAATGTGACTACAGGTAACTTGGTTGACGATAAAACGGTGCTCACCAGCATTGCCGGTGTGTCGCGTGTTTATGCCTATTTCGATGGCAGCGAACAAACCTTTCTGCGTGTTCGATCAGCCGGTGACAAAGCACCCGTGGTTCACATGGGTCTGGCCAATGAAGAGGGCTATCCGCACACAGGTAAGTTGGATTTTGTGGACAACCGCTTGAATCCTCAGACCGGTGCTGTGCGCATGCGCGCAAATTTTGATAACTCAAGGGGACAGTTTGTGCCCGGCCTGGCCGTGCGCATTGTGATGGCCACCAGTGCTGCCTACAGCGCTGTTCTGGTGCCCGAACGCGCCATAGGCACTGACCAGGCGCGCAAATTTGTGGTTGTGGTTGGCGCTGACGGTCAACCGCAATTCAGGCCTGTGCAATTAGGCGCTTTGCAAGGCGGTATGCGTGTCATTGGTGGCGGCGCTGTCAAGCCCGGTGAAAACGTCGTCGTAGACGGTTTGCAGCGCATTATTCCCGGCGTGCCGGTGGCACCCCAGGTTTTGAAGGTCGATGAAAACGGCATTCCTGTCCCGCCGGCACCTCCTGCACCAGCTGCGGCTGATGCTAAGAAGAGCTGAGGCTGACCTTATGAATATCTCCAATTTTTTCATTGACCGGCCGCGCTTTGCCGGCGTTTTATCTATATTTATTTTTCTCATCGGTTTACTGTCAATCTTCCGGTTACCGATTTCAGAGTACCCGGAAGTTGCACCGCCTCAGGTCGTTGTCCGGGCGCAGTTTCCTGGCGCCAATCCGCGGGTGATCAGCGAAGCTGTTGCCATTCCGCTGGAAGAACAGGTCAACGGCATTGAAAACATGCTGTATTACGCCTCCCAGGCCACTGCCGACGGCGGCCTGACGCTTACCGTCACCTTCAAAATCGGCACCAGCCCTGAAGCCGCCGAAACGGCAGTGCAAAACCGCATCAACCGCGCCTTGCCGCGGCTGCCTGAAATCGTGCGCCAGATCGGCGTGACGACTGAAAAATCCAGTCCCAATCTGACCATGGTGGTTCACTTGGTCAGCCCCGACAACAGCCGGGACGCGCTCTATTTGCGCAACTACGCACAAATCAATGTGCGTGACGAATTACTGCGCCTGCCCGGAGCTGGTTCTGTGTTTGCATTCGGTTCGGGTGATTACGCTATGCGTGTCTGGCTGGATCCGGTCAAGTTGGCCACACGCAAGCTGACGACAGACGAAGTGGTCACTGCAATCCGAGAGCAAAACGTGCAAGTGGCTGCCGGTACCGTAGGTGCTCCGCCGTCACCCAAGGGCACGGAGTTCCAACTCGCGGTTAATGCCCAGGGACGCCTAAGCACCGAGCAGGAGTTTGCCGACATCATTGTGCGTGCGGATCGTGCGACCGGTGGACTGGTGCGTATCCGGGATGTCGGGCGCGTCGAGCTGTCCTCGGGTTCTTATTCTTTGCGCAGTCTGCTGAATAACAAAGAGGCCGTTGCTATTGCCATTTTCCAATCGCCCACAGCCAATGCACTTGCGTTGTCAAACAATGTGCGCGAAAAAATGGAGAAATTGAAAGCCAGTTTTCCGCCGGGCGTTGAATACAGCATTGTGTATGACCCCACACGCTTTGTGAAGACTTCGATTGAGAAGGTGGTTGTCACACTGCTGGAGGCTGTGCTGCTGGTGGTGCTGGTGGTGATTGTGTTTTTGCAAACCTGGCGCGCCTCCATCATTCCTCTGCTGGCAGTGCCGGTGTCTATCGTCGGTACGTTTGCCATTCTGCTGATGTTGGGCTATTCCATCAATACGCTCACTTTGTTTGGTCTGGTACTGGCCATTGGTATTGTGGTGGACGATGCCATTGTGGTGGTTGAAAACGTCGAACGAAATATCGAGGCCGGGCTCAATGCCCGGGATGCGACCGTCAAGGCCATGCAGGAAGTTTCCGGTCCCATCATTGCCATTGCTTTGGTTTTGTGTGCGGTTTTTGTGCCGCTGACTTTTGTGCCGGGTTTGACAGGACAGTTTTACAAGCAGTTTGCTGTCACCATTGCCATCAGCACGGTGATCTCGGCTTTTAACTCGCTCACCTTGAGTCCTGCTTTGAGTGCCTTGCTTTTGCGCTCGCACGACACGCCTAAGGACAAACTGACCAAGTTGATTGATGCGCTGTTCGGTAGTTTTTTCAAAGTATTCAATCGATTCTTTGGTCGCTCGAGCGCAGCCTACGGGCGACGTGTGACCGGTGTAGTTAGGCATAAATCAATGTCGGTGCTGGTGTATGCAGTACTACTGGGGCTGGCAGCTTTTTTGTTCACTCGTATTCCGGCAGGTTTCGTGCCCGCGCCTGACAAGCAGTACTTGATCGGTATCGCCCAGTTACCGGCCGGGGCATCGATAGATCGGACCGAGGAAGTGATACGCAAGATGAGCGAGATTGCGCTCAAGGTACCTGGCATTGCTGACTCAATCGCCTTTCCAGGTTTATCGATTGCGGGCTTTTCTGCTTCACCCAATGAAGGCATTGTTTTCTTCGGTTTGGACAATTTTGAGAAACGCACCACGCCGGACTTGAGCAAGGGCGCAATTTTGGGTCGCGTTAACGGCGCTATTCAGCAGATCCAGGGTGCCCGTATGTTTGTTGTGCCGCCACCGGCTGTTGATGGCCTGGGTAATGCAGGAGGCTTCAAGCTGCAGGTACAAGACCGTGGCAGTCTGGGCGAGCAAGCACTGTATGGTGGTGTGTGGGGAACATTGGGACAGGTTTATGGCAATCCCAAGTCCAGCATAGGAACCCCGTTTTCAACCTACGACATCAACGTGCCGCAGTTATTTGCGGACGTCGACCGCACGCGTGCCAAGCAAATGGGTGTTCGTCTCTCAGACATTTACGACACCATGCAGGTGAATCTGGGCTCGCTGTATGTCAATGACTTCACCAGGTTCGGCAAAACCTACCAGGTGGTGGTTCAGGGGGATGCGCCTTTTCGCGCAGATGCAAGTTCTATCACCTCGTTGAAGACACGCAATTCAGCAGGTGAAATGGTTCCGCTCGGTGCCTTGATGAAAGTAACGCCTACCTTTGGTCCGACCCGAGTCACGCGTTACAACGGTTATCCGTCTGCCGATATCAATGGCGCGCCTAATTTTGGTTTTTCCAGCAGCCAAGCCGAGACTGAAATAGAAACCCTGCTGCAACGCACGCTGCCGCGCGGCATGACTTATGAATGGACTGAACTCAGCTACCAAGACCGCATGACGCGCGACTTTGTGGTTCCCGGAACTCAAATCGCAATTCCAACCATGGCGGCAGTTCTGGCGATTTCGGTGCTGTTTGTGATTCTGGTGCTGGCTGCTCAATATGAAAGCTGGTCGCTTCCGTTGGTCATTGTGTTGATAGTCCCTATGGGTATTCTTTCAGCGCTGTTCGGTGTGTGGATATCAAGTTCCCCGCCATTTTTACAGCCCGGTGATTTGAATATCTTTACCCAAGTCGCATTGGTGGTGCTGGTGGGACTGGCGTGTAAAAACGCTATTTTGATAGTCGAGTTTGCGCAGGAACTGGAAAAGCACGGCGAGCGCACCATAGATGCGGTGACTCACGCATGCCGCATGCGACTCAGACCCATTCTGATGACGTCTATTGCTTTTTGCGCAGGTGTTATACCTTTGATATTGAGCACAGGCGCGGGCAGTGAAATGCGCCGCGCAATGGGTATCGCCGTGTTCTCAGGTATGGTCGGCGTGACGTTGTTTGGCATTTTCCTGACACCGGTTTTCTATGTGCTGATGCGACGTAACCGGTCCACAGTTCGCTGATAAACACCTTGCTGTATGTATCGACCTCTTCTATTGAAGAGGTCGATAATTAAGCGGATAGTCCGGGTGTCAGCTTATGAAGAGTTTCAATTTAACTCAGGCTGCTCATGTCAATGACAAAGCGGTATTTCACATCGCTTTTGATCATGCGTTCATAGGCTTGGTTGATCTCAATTATCTTGATCAACTCAATGTCTGATGTGATGTTGTGTTTGCCGCAAAAATCGAGCATGTCCTGGGTTTCTTTGATCCCGCCCACCAATGAACCTGCCACACTTCTGCGACCGAATATCAACGGACCTGAATTCAATTCGCCCGTAGGCCCGATTGCTCCCACAATACACATAGTGCCATCTACTTTCAGTAACGGCATATATTGGTTAAAGTCATGCGCTACCGGAATGGTATTGAGTAAAAAATCGAACTGATTGGCCATGGCTTGCATAGCCGCTGCATCGCTGGAAATAAGTACCGCATCAGCGCCCAGCCTCTTGGCATCAGCCGCCTTGTTTGCAGATGAGGTGATCATCACGGTTTTGGCACCCATGGCATGGGATAGCTTGACACCCATGTGTCCTAAACCTCCCAAGCCGATGACGCCAACGGTCATGCCGGGCTTCACGCCCCAATGCATGAGAGGCGAGTAAGTGGTGATACCGGCGCACAGCAAAGGCGCGGCACCGGCAGGATCAAGTCCATCGGGGATTTTCAAAACAAAGTGTTGATCAACGACTATGTTTTTGGAATAGCCGCCATAGGTAAACCCGCCAGGATCTTTGGTAGGGCTGTTGTAGGTGGCGGTGAAACCATTCAGACAATATTGCTCCATATCAGCTTGGCACGAAGAGCAAGTGCGGCAAGCGTTGACAAAACAACCTACAGCCACTTGTTGTCCAATTTTTAAATGACCGGCATTGGCACCCAGAGCTGTGACCTTACCGACAATTTCATGCCCCGGCACCATAGGATAGTTAGCCCGGCCCCAGTCATTTCTGGAATGATGGATATCCGTATGACATACCCCGCAATATTCAATTGCAATCTGAACGTCCTTAGCGCCAACACTTCTGCGGGAAATCAGATGATGGGCTAAAGGTGATTGGGAGGAATGAGCAGCGTAACTGGGCGTTGTCGACATAAAAACTCCTGTATCAAAAATTCATCATACTTCAGCGCTCATAAAGTTTTGATGGCAGTTAGACTGTGTAAGTTGTACATAGAATGAATGACAAATTCCAATAGCCAGGAGACAGCGTTGAATAATTCCATCAAAACACTTGTGTTCTTTGTTGTATTCATGGCGCAAACCATGGCTGCGTTTGCTCAGTCCGGCAAGATAGCGTCAGAAGATTTTTATATCCCATCTGCTGCCCCGGGCATTCAATTGTTCATGCGCTATAAACATTTGGCGGGCGTTAAAGCCACATCGCCGGACAACATATTTTTGTATGTTCACGGTGCCACCTATCCGTCAGAAACAGCTTTTGACTTGCCGATTTAAGGTATGTCGATGATGGATTTGTTCGCTGCCGCCGGTTACGACGTGTATCTGGTGGATGTGCGCGGGTACGGGCTTTCAACCCGGCCACCGGAAATGGAACTGCCGGCTCAAGACAACGCACCCATCGTCCATACCGCTGATGCTGTCAGTGATTTCGGGTCTGCGGTTGACGAGATACTCAAAAGACATGAGGTTTCTCAAATCAATGTCATGGGCTGGTCATGGGGTTCTTCCACCGTAGGTATGTACACCAGCCTGAACAACCCAAAGGTCAATCGACTCGTTTTGTACGCACCCTTGTGGCTTTTTAACAAAGGCACAGCTTTGCCCACAGGACCGGGTACTGCCAAACTCGGCGCTTACAGAAGTGTTTCCAAAGACAGCGCCAAGGCTCGGTGGCTCAAAGGCCTGACGCCAGAGCAAGCGCAAGGTTTGATTCCACCGGGTGTGTTTGAGTCATGGGCAGATGCCACATGGGCCACAGATCCAAAAGCAAAGACAGGCAATCTGCGCGCACCCAATGGCGTGATTGATGATGTGATGAACAACTGGCAGGCCGGTAAACCCATGTACGACCCCGGCAAAATCACTGTCCCCACCTTGCTGATTCATGCAGAGTGGGATGTGGATTTACCCGCATACCAAGCCCAAGGCATATTCAGTGAATTGAAAAACACTTTATACAAACGTTATGTAGAGTTGGGGCAAGGAACCCACTCAGTCATGCTTGAGAAAAACCGCATGCAGTTTTTCCGTGAGATTAAAGTGTTTCTAGATGAGCGCGATCCTTTGGCTTTGAAATAAAGCCTTATCTCTTTCTAATGAAGCCACTGAATATGCAAGACCTCATCATCAGGAAAGCAAAAATTTATGACGGAACCGGTAAAGCTGCCATACAAGGTGATCTGGCTGTCTCCAACGGACTCATCACCTCAATCGGTCAGTGTGGCTCATCTTCGAAGCAGGAAATAAACGCTGACGGCTTGTGTTTGATGCCAGGCATTGTTGATTTGCACACCCATTTCGATGCTCAGATCACCTGGGATAAGACCTTGTCACCTTCACCCGCATTGGGTGTGACGACGGCAGTGATTGGAAATTGCGGCTTTGGCATAGCGCCTTGCCCGGCTCCACTGCGCGAGACCATGTTAAAAAACCTGTCGGTTGTCGAAGGCATGGACTTGAATTCATTGCTGACCGGTGTCCATTGGGACTTCGAGTCTTTCAGCCAATACATGGATCAGCTGCGAAGGATCCGCCCTTACATCAACACTGCTGTGTTCGCCGGGCATTCAGCCATTCGAACCGCTGTGATGGGTGAAGAAGACTCGCTTAACAGCCAGGCTACACCGGGGCAATTGGCTGCCATGTGCCAACAATTGCGTGAAGCCATGCAAGCAGGAGCCATCGGTTTTGCTTCTTCTTTTTCTCCCAACCACAGCGGCTATGGCGGCTTGCCCATGCCATCCACCATTGCATCTGAAGAAGAATTGAGGGCACTCACCAATGTCCTTCATGAATCAGGCAAAGGTGTCTTCATGATGGCCACTGGCTCTAGAGCTACGCCGGAACTGATGGAGTCGATTGCAGCAGACTCAGGGCGACCGGCGTACATCTCCACGGTGCTGACCATGTTCAATGAAGCCAATCCTTCATTGGCCGCAACTTACTATGAGCACGCGGCTCAAGCTTTGAAGCGCGGCAATGAGCTTTACATACTGACCAGTTGCCAGCCATTGTCATTCGACTTCACTTTGCTGGATCCTTATGTTTTGCTGAGTCACTCGGCGTTTGATGCGATCAAGTCGGCAAAACAGGATCAATTTACATAAATTTACCGTGACCCCGAATTCCGTCGAAGATACAAGGCCAATCTGGCCCATCCGAAAACAGGCATCTTGTTTTTAGGTCATTGGCGTCACATTGAAATTGGCCAAGCCTTTATGCCCGAACATGAGAATTTACAAGGCATGAGCATAGAAGCATTGGCGCAGACCAGAGATCAGGATCCGGTAGATGCTTTTCTTGATTTCGCACTTTCTGAAGATTTACAAACTCACTTCATCGGCAAATTTTTTCAAAATCAGGATGATGGTGTTGCACCGCTTTTAAAGCATCCAGCCAGTGTGATCACTCTGTCGGATGCAGGGGCGCACCTGGCTTATATGTGTGATGCTGGTTTCGGTCTGCACTTTCTGTCTCATTGGGTAAGAGAGACGGGTCATTTCAGTTTGAGTGAAGGCATACGAAGGCTGACCAGTGAGCCTGCACACCGATTCCGGATTCGTGGGCGCGGCATTTTGCAAGTAGGTGCGCCTGCCGATATGTTGTTGTTCGATCCTCATCAAGTCGGAATTTCAAAACCGCTGACTCGTGCCGATCTTCCCGGCGGCGCAAGTCGCTTGGTTCGCGAACCCAGAGGTGTACACGGTGTTTGGGTGAACGGGGTGATGGTGCATGATGGAAAGAATTACGCTGAACTCGAACACGGTCCCGGCGTGGTCATCAATGAATTCGATAGTTAAAAAATGTTTAACGCATAACAAAAAATCAAGGAGACAGCACATGACCACAGCTTGCGACCACAGCTTGACCGGCTTTTACAAGGTCATGAATCCCAAAGAGAAAAAAACCTTTTGGGGTTGTTTTGTAGGTTGGGCTTTGGACGGCATGGATTTCATGATTTACCCCTTGGTGATAGGCACCATCATTGCCATGTGGCAGGTGGACCGCGGATTGGCCGGTCTGGCAGTCACCGGCACGCTGCTGGCATCTTCCATAGGCGGTTGGGTGGCCGGTTATATGGCTGATCGCATAGGGCGTGTGCGAACTTTGCAAATTTCTATTTTGTGGTTTTCTTCGTTCAGTCTGATCAGCGCATTTGCTCAGGATTTCAATCAGTTGATGCTTGCACGGGCCATGCTTGGTTTTGGATTCGGGGGTGAATGGGCGGCAGGCGCTGTGTTGATGGGTGAGACCATACGCGCCGAGTACCGTGGCCGCGCAGTGGGTTCGGTGCAATCCGCCTGGGCAGTGGGGTGGGGCGCTGCGGCATTGCTACAGGCCATCACATTCAGTTTGCTGCCAGATGAACTGGCCTGGCGTGCGATGTTTGCCATGGGTTTTCTACCGGCCTTGCTGTTGATTTATATACGGCGTCATATTGAAGAGCCGGTGGTTGCACAAGCAGCCCGCGAGAAGCTCGCCCTTTTAGGTGATGTGCCTTCCATACTGGAAATTTTCCAGCCTGCTATTTTGAAAACCACGGTGCTGGCTTCGGTGTTAACCATGGGCGCACAAGGCGGTTACTACGCCATCATGACTTGGATACCTACGTATTTAAAGTCCGAGCGCAAGTTGACTGTCATAGGCTCTACCGGCTATCTGGCTTTTGTGATTGCCGGCAGCTTCGTCGGCTTTTTATTCGGCGCATGGGTGGCTGACCGCTACGGCCGTCGAAAGCTGTTCATCAGTTTTTCTATTTGCGCTATTTTTCTGGTGCTGGCCTATACACAACTGCAAATCACCAATGAGATGATGATGTGGCTGGGTTTTCCGCTGGGCTTTTTTGCCAGCGGTTACTTCTCCGGTCTGGGGGCATTTTTGACAGAATTGTTTCCCACGCGCTTGCGCGGTTCCGGCCAGGGCTTTTGCTACAACTTCGGTCGCGGTATGGGCGCTTTGTTTCCGGCACTGGTTGGCTATTTTTCTGCACAATACGGTTTTTCAACGGCTATTGCGGTGTTTGCCGTCATGGCCTATGGCGTGTTTTTAATATCTGCTTTGTTGCTGCCTGAAACCCGGGGACGCGAACTTCTAGTTGATTAATCACTGAAACCACATGGACACTTTCACTTACCACGTCAGCGATGACGACATGTCGCAACTCAAGCAAAGGCTTGCTCTGACGCGCTGGCCCGACCAGGCGCCGGTTGCTCCATGGGCTTATGGAACAGATGTCGGCTACATGCGTGGCTTGGTGGATTACTGGCTGCATGAATTTGACTGGCGGGCCCAGGAAGCCAAGCTGAATTTGTTTCCCCAGGTGATGGTGCCTGTTGCAGGCATCAAAGTGCATGCACTGCACATTCCCGGCAAAGGCCCCAACCCCAAGCCTTTGCTGCTGCTGCACGGTTGGCCCGGTTCGGTGTTTGAGTTTCTTGACATCATTCCGCGTTTGACCGATCCGGCCGCTTTCGGCGGTGATCCTGCCGATGCTTTTACGGTGGTGGCGCCTTCTCTGCCTGGCTACGGGCTTTCATTCACACCCGGACAAAAACGCTTCGGCATCAAGCAGATGGCAGATGCAGTCGCTGAGTTAATGACTGCCTTGGGATATGAAAAATTCGGCGTTCAAGGCGGCGATTGGGGTTCGGCCATATCTGCCAGCCTGGGGCTGCACCATGCTGCGCGCCTCACCGGCATTCATCTCAACTTCCTCAGTGCTATCCGCCGTGACCCCGGGCTTTACAAAGATACGGCACCTGAGGTGCAAGCATTCGTCGCGCAGCTGAAACACTTCGCAGCGGAAGAAACCGGCTATCAGATGATCCAGGGCACCAAGCCGCAGACGCTGGCTTTTGCGCTGACTGATTCACCGGCAGGTCTCGCGGCCTGGTTTGTTGAAAAATTCAGAACCTGGACAGATTGCGACGGCAATCCTGAATCAGCCCTCAGCCGGGACCAGATGCTGGCTGACATCAGTTTTTACTGGTTCACGGCTTGCATTGGCGCCTCTTTCTGGCCTTACTACGACCGCTTACACAGCCCCTGGATGGTGGCTGAGGGAAAAACCATCGATGTACCTCTGGGTTATGCGCAGTTTCCCTGTGAAATCCTGCGTCCGCCGCGTGTGATCGCTGAAAAAGTATTCAGCGATATAAGGCGCTGGAGCGTGATGCCTAAGGGCGGACATTTCGCTGCCATGGAACAACCTGAGGCGCTGGCTTATGAGGTGGCGGCATTCTTTCGTGAATTAGGATAAGGTTTAAAAGCAGGGCATTTTGATAGCCGCCCTGGCTATATCTCTTAATATAAATAGCGATTAAGGTCGGCTGCCAATCTAAATGGCTGAGTTTGGAGGGTTAATACTTAATCAATATGGAGCGAGCAGTACACAATCTCCGTTCAATAAATCAATTTTGCTATTTCGCCAATTTCTTAAATGGATCCAGCATCATGAAAATGCTCAAGTGTGAAAGCGACGACGGATGCAATGCTGCAGTACTTCGCATAGACCGTTAAAAGAAAACCATTGAATGTGCGGGTACCAAACTGAGCTTGTTCCATGTCAACACGCAAAGTGAATCCACCCGGTACCAGGCCGCAAGATGCAGCTTAGGCTACCAAGATCACATAGACCAAAAAGACAAACCCGTGATTCAAACCATTCGCTACAAATCTGGCGATATGTTGGTCATCGGCACTGATGGCTTAACCGATCAAATTGGTGGTTCCGTTGCCCTAAAAACTTACTACGGTTACAAGCGGATCGAATCAATTCGCATAGCAAACTTTGCCGGCAACGCGCAAGCCATTGCAGATGCTATTTAAGGTGAATATGCAGCCTAGCAAGGCAGTTCAGCTCGAAGAGATGATGTCATTGCCGTGTTTTTTAAACTTAGAGTTTCAAGCCTCACCTTGAACTCGGGATTAAAAATGCAGCGGGTTCGCCGCCCAGTAGATTTGCTCACGATGGACTCCTTTTCCAGCACGTTTGCCGTTGCGCTAAACCCCAATAATGCACTTGCTTAAATACCTACCGCTGTTTGAGAGAGAAATGAGCCTCTATTTAAAAACAGGCTCCATAAGTAATACACTTAGAACTCATAAAATAATCTTTAACTAAATAGTAGATTTGTATCCATGAAAAAATTTCTCTGTAGTATTTCCACGATTGTCGTAATCTTGTCTTCATTGTCCGTGCAGGCAGCAGCGCCGACGCTCAGCGAATTGCTTCAAATTCAGCAAAGTGTCAATACTGCATGCCTTGTTCGGGGGCAAGGCCGGGCCCGCATGCTCTGCCGTTGCACTGCGGTCGTGGTCAGCAATAAGTTGGCCGTTGAAGGCACAGTCGGCTACCAGGAACAGGCCGAAACTCTGTATGAACAGTCCTTTGAATACTGCATGGCGCAAGAGGACAGGGGCTTTGTCTCTGGCACCGCCAAGCTCTATCAATCCAAAACGGCTGTCGAGGAGTCATTGAAAGGAAATGACACTAAACCAGATACTACGGAACGATGACCCATCTTGTGATGACATGCATTTAATTTCTCATATCCAAGCAATTACCCTAGACCTTGACGACACGCTTTGGCCCGTTGCCCCGACAATCGCTGGTGCAGAACAAGATTTGCTTGAGTGGTTATGCGTTCACTCTCCCCAAACGGCAGACTTGACACGGCAAATCGAAGTTAAAAAAACAATCCGCCAGCAAGTGATTGCAAAATACCAAGACCGTTTGCATGATCTTGGTTTTTTACGTCGCGAAATCATTCGCGAAAGCATGCGCTTGGCAGGTGACGAGCCGCATTTGGCAGATGCTGCTTATGCTGTGTTTGACGCAGCCAGGCAACGCGTGACGCTGTTTCCCGGCGTAGAAGAAGCATTGGCGAGGCTTGCCGCTAAATATCGTCTGGTTGCGATATCGAATGGCACTGCCGATGTTTTTGTCACGCCTGCCGGACCTTACTTTGACGCGGCGTTCAAGGCGCATGAGCTAGGCATCGCCAAACCTGACGCCAGAATTTACCAAGCCGCTATCGCCTATTTAGGCTTAAATCCAGATCAGATTCTGCATGTGGGTGACGACGCCACGGCTGATGCCTGGGGCGCAAGTCAGGCCGGCTTGCAATCGGTATGGGTTAATCCTGACGGTCATCCTTGGACACACGCATCGCCAAAGCCCTGGACGGTGCGTCACCTGACTGATGTTGCTGACCACCTGCTGAGTTAATGTCTTTGTGTCAACTGTGATCTCATGCAGGCTATATTGATGTCTGTTTGAATATCCACTCACCCTCATCGCAAAGGAATTTCACCATGCTGTCAACAATCCTGCGTTATCAGGGAATAACTGTCACAAATCGCTTGCTTAATTTATTGCGAAAGAGTGTTCTGGTTTCGGTGTTCGCATCCTGCTTACTCACTACAGCACGCGCACAGCTTAATGAACCAAGTGCGCAGGCAGTAAGGGACACAGTGCAGGCCCAGTTGGCAGCTTTTGCTGCCGATGACGCAGACCTGGCCTTTTCCTACGCGGCCCCTGTTATCCGTGACATGTTTCAAACGCCGGAGAAATTCATGGCCATGGTTCAACAGACTTATCCGGTGGTGTACCGGCCGGCCAAGGTCTTGTTTCTGGCTGCAAAAGGTCCGGATTCTGCGGTGGTTCAACCGGTACGGATGTGGGATCTAGGGGGCAACTCGTGGCTTGTCACCTACAGGCTCGAACGTCAGACAGATGACCGCTGGCTGATCAATGGCTGCGTTCTAGCGCGCGAACGGTCAAATGTAGAAACAACATTGGCGTATTGAATCAATAAGCTTGGTCAGTTGCAATTTCAATACGCCGATGAACGGTGCTTGTTGGCTTGCTCGCTAATCAGTTGTTTATTTTCATCCGTAAGTCGGTTGAGATTTTTCAACTGCATCAGCATTCGAGGATTTTTTGCCAGGCTGTCTGCGTGCCGGTTCAAGTAATCCCAATAAAGGGTCGTGAAAGGGCAGGCTGTGTCGCCGGTTGATTCTGCGGGATTGAATTTACAAGCTTTGCAATGGTTGCTCATGCGGTCGATGTACTTGCCACTGGCCACATAGGGCTTGCTGGCCATCAAGCCGCCATCGGCAAATTGACTCATTCCTAAGGTATTCGGTAATTCCACCCACTCTACTGCGTCCACATAAACACCCAAATACCATGCATGCACTTGTTTAGGCGCGACCCCTAGTAACAAGGCGTAAAGACCGGTCACCATCAAGCGCTGAATATGGTGGGCATAGCCGTGGTTCAGCGTTTGCACAATCGCATCGCGCAAACAAGCCATGTCGGTTTGCCCCGTCCAATAAAAGTCCGGCAGCGTAGCCTGCGCGTTCGAGGTATTGAGCTCCAGGTAGTCCGGCATGTGAGTCCAGTAAATACCGCGCACGTATTCACGCCA
>CAISPG010000053.1 GCA_903887325.1 uncultured Burkholderiales bacterium
CTGGAGTTTGATCCGGATGCCAAGCAGTTGGATCAATTGGTGTTGTCGCTTGAACAGGGCAAGCTGATGCAGCGCTCTACATTGCTGGCCGACGGCAGTGTGAACATGCAAGTCAGCGATTCGCCCATCGAATTAAGCATTGACGAGGTGCAACTGGTGAACACCTTCGGGCCTGAGTACCGCATGCTGTTGATTGGTGCCGGTCAACTTACCGAGTACCTGGCCACCATGGCTTTGTTCAACGGATTTGCCGTCACCGTATGCGACCCGCGCGAGGAGTACCGCGGTGCCTGGTCGGTACCGAATGTCACCATCACCAGCGAAATGCCGGACGATGTGGTGCAAAGCTTCAGAGCCGACCGGCGCAGCTGCGTGATCGCACTGACGCACGACCCCAAACTCGATGATCTGGCATTGCTGGAAGCATTGGATACCGATGCGTTTTACGTCGGTGCCATAGGCTCTCGCCGCAACAACGAAGCGCGGCATGTGCGCATGATCGAACATCTGGACAAATCGGAAGAAGGACTCAAGCGTTTGCGCGGACCGATAGGTATTTACATCGGCAGCAAAACACCCGCAGAGATTGCGGTGAGCATCATGGCAGAGGTGCTGGCCGTGAAAAACGGCGTTCCCCTGCCGCGCGACATGGACGTGGCCCATGCGAAGAACAGCCAGGACATCGCGCATAACGACCCCGGCGTGCTGGTATGCGGCATACGCTGATGCCACTTAACTTTTGACTTTATGTCTCAACCTAAACTGGACTTAAGCACGCTGCATAACGCATTAATGCGCTTGACAGAAGGCTATGCACGCTATGTGCTGGACACCAGTGACAGCCAAATCCGCGACGGCTTGATACAACGCTACGAATTCACTTACGAGATCAGCCACAAAATGTTGAAAAGACACTTGGCGATGACATCTGCGAATCCACAGTTATTTGATGACATGCAATTTGCAGATTTGATACGCAGTGGCAACGAACAGTCATTGCTAAAAAGCGATTGGTTGGCTTGGAAAATATTCAGAGAAATGCGAGCCAAAACCAGTCATACCTATGACGAATCGGTAGCGCATAAAGTGGTGGCCGTCATTCCTGATTTCATCGAAGAAATCACATTTTTTTGCGCTCAACTGCAACTCAGACATGCTTGACCTCACACCGCCTGTGTCTGTCAGCGTGACTGAATGGTCCATCATCCAAGGTATTCTTGAAGCACATATCCCTGAACGCGAAGTGTGGGCGTTCGGCTCCAGGGTGAAGGGCCATGTCAAAGCTTATTCAGATCTGGATATCGCTGTGATGGGCGAAACGTCCTTGAACATCGCCACCGTTGCAGATCTGAAGCAAGCCTTCAGCGACTCTGATTTACCTTTCAAAGTGGATCTGCTGCTGTGGTCTGAAACCTCAGAAAACTTCAGGCAACTGATAGCAAACAGTCACGTGGTGATACGTCTAGCCCAGACCGCTTGACAAGGTATTCATCCACTTACCGCTCTTGTCCTGCATGATCACGTCCACGCCCCAAGCGCGGGCGGTACGCTGTACAAGCGGCGGCGGGCACATGAAAAACACTTTGGTCAAAGCATCGGCCATGGCGCAGGATGGCGCAATCACCGTCGCAGACGACCAATAGCGCGGCGAATCGCCGGTATGCGGATTGAAAATATGGTGATGCACATGGTCGGGTGTGAAGGCCGTGTGCGCATCGGATGAAGTCGCCATGGCGCGTCCGTCAGCCGTCATCTCAGGTTGCGACGCTTTGGCATTAGCCGCACTCTCCACGCCAAAACGCCAGGGCTTGTCACCGGGGGCATTGCCAAGCGTGGCGGTCTCGCCGGTATCTATCAGCGCATGCATCACACCGTGCGACTGCAACACAGAGCGCACCAGATCAGCCGCATACCCCTGTGCAATGCCATTCAAAGAAACGCCCATGCCTTTGGCGTTCAAACGGACGATGTCTGTATTGACTTCCAAAGCTCTCCAATTAACCAGTTTGCGCTGAAGCTGTAATTGTTTGCGATCCGGCAATGAATCGCTGGCCTGTGCTTGTGACCAGACATTCCACAAAGGTTGAACCGTCACATCGAATGCGCCGTGACTGCGCTCAGACACGTGCCGCGCCAAACTCAGCACCGACAGCAATTGCGCAGAAGGTTTATGCAAAACACCGTCACGGTTCAAACGCGACACCGCGCTGTCCGGGCTGAACAAACTCATGTCAGCTTCCACACTGCGAATGGCTTTGACTGCATCATTCAGCGCAAGCTCTAGCTGATCGGCATTGTTATGAGCAGCACGCAACCACAAGGTGGTGCCAAAGCCTATCAGTGCGCGTTCGCGCCAGACCAGTTGACGGTCTGCAACTCCTGCGAATGCGCCCGTCCCTGCCAAGCCCGCTGCAAACAGGCCTGAACCCCAGCGCAGCCATTGACGTCGTTGTGTGTTCATGCATTGACTCCTGTTTGTATAGGTATGAAACGTTGACCGTCTTTGCGTTCCTGAATCAAGGGCAGGCATCGCTGGTCATCCTGGTAAATGGACACGCAATCCAGACACTGAAAACACTCACTGTAATCCACCTTGCCTTGAGGCTCTATGGCCTGGTACTCACAGCGGTGCCGGCAGGTCTGACAAGGCGTGCCGCAGGCTTCGCGGCGGGGAATCCAAGACCATCGTTGCAGCACATTGGTGGCAGCCAAGGCCGCGCCCAAAGGACAAATGTAGCGGCAATAACCGCGATAAACAAAAACACTCAAGCCCAGACAAAACACCGCCCATGCAATGTAAGGCCAGTCGCGCACAAAGTACAAACTGATGGCGGTCTTGAACGGCTCGACCTCTACCGCCACTTCAGCAAACGACGGCGCCAGCCACACACTGCCTACCAGCACCGTCAACACGCCGTATTTGATCCATTTCAATTTCGCATCCAGCGCGGTACGCAAACGTTTTTGGCGTATGCCTATGGCATGGGTCAGCATGCTGATGAGTTCCTGCAATGCGCCGAAAGGACACAACCAGCCGCAAAAAGTTCCCCGCCCCCAAACCAGCAAAGTACCGGCCACAAAAATCCACAGAATCACCGTCATCGGATCGTTCATGAAAAAGCCAAGATCACCGCCATGCCGCAATTCATCCAAAGCCGCGGTGATATTCACAATGGTCAACTGCCCTTGCGCGTACCAGCCTATGAAGCCCAAGGTGAACAGCAGGTAAGCACTGCGCCATACTTTCAAACGACGCGTGGTGGCACTCAAGCGTTTTTGCATGACCAGACCTACAGTCAAAACCACCAGACCAATCAGCAAGACCGCTATTTCCAGCGAACGAGCTTGCCAGGCCTTGACCCACTCCAGCGCCGACCAATTGGTCGAACGTAACTCGTACCATGCAGCACGCCAGCCATGGAAGTCATAGTGCAACGGAAACGCCGTGTTGACCACCTGGTTCGGGTAACTGCCAAAGCGCCGTCCCCATTTCAAATCCAACTCAAACGAGGAGGACGGATCCAGTGGCGTCATGTTGTCGATGATGAAGAAGTAGGCGCGTGTGGTGTCCGGGTAGCCCGGCACTATCAGCGCCTTGTCATAAGACATGGCTCTCAATGTCAATGCCTTGCCGTTTTGCCTGACCTCAAACGGCAACTCCTCTTGCACCCGTTGGCTTTCGTAATTCATTCGCGCCATGGGACCGGATTCGGTGACCAGCAAAGCCTGCGCCAGACGGCGGTTGGTGCTGAGTAAACGCCAGCCGTCGTTGTCCAATAAATTACGTCCGATGGCTGGCACGCTGATCAGCGCCACGTGCACACTCAGTGCGGTTTCATCTGGTTTGGAAGAAGCCAGTTTGTCGCTGCCTGCGGCCTTGGTATTAGCAAATGCTTTTTCGATATCTTCACGCGAGAAGCTTTGCGTGCTGACCATGCGGTTAGACAACATGTCTGTCCAACCCATGGGCGTGTAGTCTTCGTTTTGGGGTTTGTGTCTGCTGCCCGCGGCTGCCGCACCGGCTATCTGGCCTATGTCTGCGGCTTCAGCGTGGGCAATAGCTACCGACGCCGCCGACAGCATGATGGTCTTGGTGATGGCTTTGGCACTGACCGTGCCGGCCTGCACGCCGTGCAAAGCCGCGTATTTCTCGTCACGCCGGGGCGTGGCCTTGAAATCAAAAATCTCTACGTTGTGGCGCGTGGTCAAGCCGCTGAATTGGGCTGCAAACTTTGTCAGCTTCGCAATACCGGCTTCAGATCGGAACAAGGGCTCTTTGTGGTCCAGCAATTTGGATTCCAGAAAATTGCCATTGACATCCATCACCACCATCACATCAATCGGCTTGCCGCCGTATCCGCGCACAGGTTCGAAATCTATGGTTTCGAACACATAGGCTTTGAGTTCAGGCTTGGCATCCGGTTCTGCGGGATTTTTTGTGAACATAGGCCACAACGGCATGTTCGGCTGAATATCGCCAACCAGGTATTGGTCGGCAAACAACTTGTCTATGTCCTCTTTGACCAGCAGACCGGCCCAGGCTGAAGAGAGATGACAAGCGGAGAGTAAAACCAGGTAACGCAGTAAGCTGCGAATCACATTCTTTGCGGGCATTTTTTTTCCATGGAACAGCCCATTTATATCATTCACAAGACAAGGGTTAACCAAGGAGAAAGAGCCGTTCAGGTAATGTA
>CAISPG010000054.1 GCA_903887325.1 uncultured Burkholderiales bacterium
CGCTCAGCGCGGGCCAACTCGGCTTTGGCCTGCTCTTCCTTCATCTTCTCGGCCCGGGCCTGTGCCGCCTTGGCTCGCTCAAGTTTGGCCTGTTCAGCTTTACTCATGACGGGTTGGGTATCTTCGTCAGCAGCGTGCCCGCTTTTGTCAGACGCTTGCGGGTTCGATGCCTGGTCCGGCAGTTTGACAGCTTTGACACGCTCGAGCGGTTGCACGATGACAGAGCCGGCCACTGGTTTGTCGGAAGCTTTTGCATGGGGATCGGTCGATTTCACAACCACCGGCGGCAGTGTTTGCGAAGTAACCGCATGCGAATCCTGCGCATCATCAGGCTTACCGGAGGTGGTGTGCGCAGCACCGTGCTCGCCTTGCTCAGCTTGGGTGGCGGCCACTTGTTCAACAGCCGGTGCCGGACCGGCTTTACCAGCAACGGGCTGAGCGTTGCCAGTCGGGGCTGCTTGGCTACGCTTGTCCCTAGGATTTTTAGGCAACACGCGTTGCGGATAAAACAAATAACCGCGCTCGACCAAGTCGGTTTCATCAGGCGCGGCAATCAAGCGCCCTTCTTCATCGACATCGTTGCTGGCGGCCTGAGCGCTCAGCAGTGCGCTGCAACACAAGCCCAAGGCGAAGATACGCTGCAACAGGCGGCGAAGTGAAGGTGTGAAAAAAAAGTAATGCATGGTGTGTTTCGTATGTCGGCTTATATGTATCGGATTGTTCGGCCAATACTTGAACCCGGCAAGTGCAAAATAGCTGGCAGCGCAGACAAACAGTCTGCAACGCTCAAAGCGCACACTTTTTTATTCTTAACAGGGAAACACCATGTCCATAGACCAACGCCTGCAAGCCAAAAACATACAACTCCCGCCTGTTGCTGCGCCCGCCGCCGCGTATGTTCCGTTTGTGCAAACCGGGAATCTGGTGTTCATCAGCGGACATATCGCCAAAAAAGACGGCAAACCCTGGGTCGGTCAATTGGGTACCAATATGGACACCGAAACCGCTAAACAAGCGGCTGAGTCCATCGCCATTGATTTGTTGGGTACCCTGCAAGCGGCCTGCGGCGGCGACCTGAACCGCGTGAAACGGATTGTCAAAGTGCTAAGCCTGGTCAATTCCAGCAGCACCTATACCGAACATCACCTGGTCACCAACGGTTGCAGTGAACTGTTGGTACATATCCTTGGTGAGGCCGGCGCACACGCGCGCAGCGCCTTCGGCGTGGCGCAGTTACCGCTGGGCGCATGCGTGGAAATTGAGTTGATTGCCGAGTTGCATTGAGTTAGAAGCCGCATCAGAGCACGCGCAACACATGGGTAGGTTTAAAGCCCAGGTCGGCCACCTTTCCTTTGCGCGCACGCGCTGCGCGGGCATTGTTCAGACTTCTTATTTCTAAAGTTTCGTCGCGGGCTTTGCCACCGCGACCCACACCCAGAATGCAAATGCTTCTTGTGTAAGCGGCGGCACCGGCCAGGGTGTCTTTGTCTTCCAAGTCCATCAGCATCAAACCGCGACCGCCTTTTTCCATGGCTTTGAGTTCGGTGATGTCAAACGTCAGTATGCGACCGCCGCTAGACGCACACACCACATGCGTAGCAATCGGCAAGGGCTCGGCACCGTTGCCGCCGCCGACGACTGAGGGCACACACAGAGTTTCGCCGTCTTGCAAATTGATGAATGCCTTGCCGCCCTTGTTGCGGGAAATCAGGTTGTCGATACAACACACAAAACCGTAACCGCCGGAACCGCTGATTAACAAAGTCATGGTGGTCGGGCCGGCAAAGTAATGCACAAGTTGCGTGCCGGATTCCACATCGACCAAGGTGGTGACCGGTTGACCGTCGCCACGCGCACCGGGCAATGCCGCCACCGGCACCGAATACACACGACCGTTGGAGCCGAAGGCAATGAGTTGGTCCACCGTGCGGCATTCAAACGTGTCGTACAAACCGTCGCCGGCTTTGAACGCGAAACTGCCGGGCTCATGGCCATGGCGCGCACGCACCCAGCCTTTTTCGGACACGACCACGGTCACCGCTTCGTCGACCACCTTGACTTCGGCGACGGCTTTTTTCTCGGCTTGTATCAAGGTGCGGCGCTCGTCGGCAAACACTTTGGCATCGGCTTCGATTTCTTTGACCATCAAACGGCGCAATGAGGTGGCGCTGCCCAAAATGTCTTCGAGCTTGCCTTGCTCTTCGCGCAATTCTTTCAATTCCTGTTCGATCTTGATGGCTTCCAAACGCGCCAACTGGCGCAAGCGGATATCCAAAATGTCATCGGCTTGGCGTTCGGTGAGTTTGAATCGCTCGATCAGTGCAGGCTTGGGCTCGTCGCTGTGGCGGATGATGCGAATCACTTCATCGATGTTGAGCAACACCAACTGGCGGCCTTCCAATATGTGTATGCGCGCCAGCACCTTGTCCAAGCGAAATTGCGTCCGTCGCTGCACCGTGGTCTGGCGGAAACTGATCCATTCCTCCAGCATTTGCCGCATGGACTTGGGCACCGGTCTGCCGTCCAAACCCACCATGGTCAGGTTGATAGAAGAAGAGCTTTCCAAACTGGTATGCGCCAGCAACGTGGTAATTAATTCTTGCGGTTCGATAGTGCGTGTCTTGGGCTCGAACACCAGACGCACCGGTGCGTCTTTGGACGACTCGTCGCGCACCAAGTCCAGCACCGACAAGACCGTGGCTTTCAATTGCGTTTGCTCAGGCGTCAACGCCTTCTTGCCGGTCTTGACCTTGGGGTTGGTCAATTCTTCAATTTCTTCCAATACTTTTTGCGAGCTGACATTCGGTGGCAGTTCGTTGACCACCAGTTGCCATTGACCGCGAGCAAGTTCTTCAATGACCCAGCGCGCGCGCACTTTGAGCGAGCCCCGACCGGTGGCGTAGGCGTCTGAAATATCGGCTGCGCTGCTGATGATTTGACCGCCGCCGGGGTAATCGGGACCGGGCAGCAGTTGCAGCAATTCTTCGTGCGACAGCTTGGGGTTTTTGATGAGCGCCACGCAAGCATCTGCCACTTCACGCAAATTGTGGCTGGGGATTTCTGTCGCCATGCCCACGGCAATGCCGCTGGCACCGTTGAGCAAAGCAAACGGCAGACGCGCTGGCAATTGTTTGGGTTCTTCGGTGGAACCGTCGTAATTGGGTTGGAAGTCGACCGTGCCTTCGTCGATTTCATCCAGCAGCAAACTGGTGATGCGAGCCAAACGCGCCTCGGTGTAGCGCATGGCAGCGGCACCGTCGCCATCGCGCGAACCGAAATTGCCCTGCCCGTCGATCAGCGGATAACGCTGCGAGAAATCTTGCGCCATGCGCACCAGCGCGTCATACGCCGCGCTGTCGCCATGCGGGTGATAGCGGCCCAGCACGTCGCCGACCACGCGCGCGCTTTTCACCGGTCGCGCGCCGACCGCGCCATTCGTGCCGCCAAAGCCCAAGCCCATGCGCGACATCGAATAAAGAATACGGCGCTGCACCGGTTTTTGGCCGTCGCAGACATCGGGCAAGGCCCGGCCTTTGACCACGCTGAGTGCGTATTCAAGGTAAGCGCGTTGGGCGTAAGCGCCGAGGTGGTCACCCTCAGGTTCTGTGGCGGCGATGTCAGAGGTAATCAGGTTGTCAGTCATGGTGTCAAGTGTTCGAGGAAAGAGGCACCCAGTCTTCTAATTGCAAACCGGCTATGCCTTCAAAATGTCGCAGGTTGTGGGTGACCAAGATCTGGCCTTGAGACAGCGCTTGAGCCGCAATCAAAGTATCGAGTTCACCGATGGGACGACCTATAGAGAGAAGTTGCTGCTTGAGTAAGCCATAGCAATCTGCGGCTGGTTCGCCCCAAGGCTGCACAGGCAACTCCAGCAACAGCAAATCAATCAAAGCGCGTCGCTTATCAGCGCTTGTCATGCGTTGCTGGCCGAAGCGAATTTCAGCGCGCGTGAAGCTGGAGATCACCACCTGCCTTGCATTCATAGCGGTTTGCATGCGGGCTGACAATCCGGCGTACATGCCACGCAAAAAATAGCTGACCGTGTTGGTGTCGAGCAGGTAAGTGTTCATGCTTTACCTGACCTTGAATCTTTGCTGTCGGATGGCTCAGTTAAAAGAGGATCAGGTGCAAAAGCGTCGCTGCGCGGCGGAATAAAGTCAGCTGGAAATGGATGCGCCTCGATCAAACGCATCAGCCTCTCTATGCGTTGCAGCCGATCGGCTTCTGCCTCTTTGGGTCGCAATACGATTTCACCGGTCAATTCATTTTTGCTGATCCACACCTCGTCACCCTGCATGCGAAACGCTTTGGGTAATCGCACGGCCTGGCTGTTGCCGGTGGTGAAAATTTTGGCGGTGGTGTTTGCGGTCATGGCTTGCGAAAATATATACGAACCGTATATATTTTATGTCACACATCGATTTCAATGCTGTCACCGTGCAGCTCCATCAATTCACGGCGCGAAGCTGCCTCGCCCTTACCCATGAGCTGGGTCATGATGGCTTCGGTGGCCTGATTGTCCAAAGGGCCAAGTTGCACCGGCAACAAGCGACGTGTGTCGGGGTTGAGCGTGGTGTCCCACAACTGCTCGGCGTTCATTTCGCCCAAGCCTTTGAAGCGGCTGATGCTGCATTTCTCGCGTGGCACGCCGTCTTTGGCGCTTTTGTCCAAAATCGCGGTGAGTTCGCCTTCGTCCAGCGCATACACCTTGGTCGCTGGTTTTTTGCCGCGCGCCGGCACGTCCACCCGAAACAGCGGAGGACGCGCCACAAACACATGACCGGTTTCAATCAGCTTGGGGAAATGGCGGAAGAACAGCGTCAGCAACAACACCTGAATATGCGAGCCGTCCACATCCGCATCACTCAATATGCACACTTTGCCGTAACGCAAACCGGATAAATCGGGGCTGTCGTTCGGGCCGTGCGGGTCCACACCAATGGCCACGGCGATGTCGTGCACTTCGTTGTTGGCAAACAATCGGTCGCGCTCGACTTCCCAGGTGTTCAACACCTTGCCGCGCAAGGGCAGGATGGCTTGCGACTCTTTGTCGCGGCCCATTTTGGCGCTGCCGCCTGCGCTGTCGCCTTCGACCAAAAATATCTCGTTGTGCGCCAAGTCGCGGCTTTCGCAATCGGTGAGTTTGCCGGGCAACACGGCCACGCCCGAGCCTTTGCGTTTCTCCACTTTCTGACCGGCTTTTTGGCGCAATTGCGCCGCGCGGATGACCAACTCGGCGAGTTTTTTGCCGTAGTCCACATGTTCGTTCAGCCACAAATCCAAAGCGGGTCGCACAAAGCTGGACACCAAACGCACCGCATCGCGCGAATTCAAACGCTCTTTGATCTGACCTTGAAACTGCGGGTCCAGCACCTTGGCGCTTAAAACAAAACTGGCGCGTGCAAACACGTCTTCCGGCAGCAACTTGACGCCCTTGGGCAACAAAGCGTGCAAATCGATAAAGCTTTTCACCGCATTGAACAAACCATCGCGCAAGCCGCTTTCGTGCGTGCCACCGGCGCTGGTGGGAATCAAATTGACATAGCTTTCGCGCACCGGCGCACCGTCTTCGGTGAACGCCAGACACCATTGCGCGCCCTCGCCTTCGGCAAAGCTTTCGTGGCCGCCATCGGCAAAACCTTCGCCGTCAAACAAAGGGATGAACGGGTCGGCGTGCAAGGTTTGCATGAGGTAGTCGCGCAAGCCGCCTTTGTACAACCAGGTCTGCGTTTCCTTGGCTTTTTCCTGTACCAGCGTGACGCTGACGCCTGGCATCAGCACAGCTTTGCTGCGCAGTAAATGAACCAATTCATTCAAAGGCAAAGCGGATGATTCAAAGTATTTGGCATCCGGCCAGACCCGCACCAGCGTGCCTTGTTTGCGGTCACCGCTGTCGGCTTTGCGAAGTTTGAGCTTTTCAATCACATCGCCGCCCTGGAACACCAGGTGCGCCGCCTGCCCTTCGCGGTAAGAGGTGACTTCCATGCGTTTGGACAGCGCGTTGGTGACGCTGACACCCACGCCGTGCAAGCCGCCGGAGAAGCTGTAGGCGCCGCCACTGCCTTTGTCGAACTTGCCGCCAGCGTGCAAGCGGGTGAACACCAGTTCGATCACCGGGGCTTTTTCCTCCGGGTGCATGCCGAACGGAATGCCGCGCCCGTCGTCGTCTATGCCGATGGAGCCGTCGGCAAACAAGGTGACGGTGATTTTCTTGCCATAACCGGCCAGCGCTTCATCGGCAGCGTTGTCTATGACTTCCTGGATGATGTGCAGCGGGTTGTCGGTGCGGGTGTACATGCCCGGACGCTGTTTGACCGGTTCGAGTCCTTTGAGGACACGTATCGAACCTTCGGAATATTCGGATTGTTTGGTTGCCATGGTTGCAGATTGTAGACAGAGCGCTGATTTCACACTGGATAAATGAACAGTCTATGACAAGCACGACCCAAAGCTAATCACTTATTCTCAAAATCGTTACAGTTAAGCCCATGCAAAACTCCTCCAGCAAAACTTTGCCTTTATGGCAAGTATTGGTATGCGGCGCCATCATTGTGTCAATGTCCATGGGCATTCGCCATGGCTTTGGCCTGTGGATGCAACCTATGACGCAAGAGATGGGCTGGGGCCGTGAGGACTTTGCCACGGCCATAGGCATTCAAAACATCAGCTGGGGCTTGATCGGCATTTTTCTCGGCATGCTGGCTGATCGTTTCGGCGCATTTCGCGTCATAGTGTTCAGCAGCCTTTTGTATGCACTGGGTTTGTGGGGCATGGCCCAAGCCGCCTCTCCCGCCTGGCTGGCTTTGACGCTCGGTGTCATGGTGGGCGCTGCACAAGCCGGCAGCACGTTTGCCATTGTGTTTGGCATCATCGGGCGTAATATTCCCGCCGAAAAACGCTCCTGGGCCATGGGCGTGGTGTCAGCCGCCGGTTCTTTCGGACAGTTTTTACTGGTGCCGACCTCTTCTTACATGATTGAACACATTGGCTGGCACCAGGCCTTGCTGGTGCTGGCCGCCGGCATGCTGATGGTGCTGCCTTTGACGCTGGGTTTGCGCGAACCGGCGTTTGCGGGCGGCCAAGCGCCCAAGCGTCAACAAAGCATTTTGCAAGCGCTGCGCGAGGCCTTCGGCTACCGCAGTTTTCAATTGCTGATGGCCGGCTACTTTGTCTGCGGCTTTCAAGTGGTGTTCATCGGTGTGCACATGCCCAGCTACCTGAAAGACCAGGGGCTGGATCCGCAAGTCGCCGGTACCGCGCTGGCTTTGATCGGACTTTTCAATATTCTGGGCACTTATGCGGCCGGTGTACTCGGGCAACGCTTTCCAAAAAACCTGCTTTTGTCTTTTAACTACACCATGCGCGGCGTGTTCATCAGTCTGTTCATTTTTCTGCCTTTGTCACCGGTGAGCGTTTACCTGTTTGCTGCCGCCATGGGTTTGCTGTGGTTATCAACCGTGCCGGTGACCAGTGCTATCGTGGCGCAAATGTTCGGCGTGGCCCATTTCTCCATGCTCAGCGGCTTTGTCTTCATGAGCCACCAGCTAGGCAGTTACATGGGCGTGTGGCTGGGCGGCTGGGTTTTCGACCGCACCGGCAGCTATGACCAGGTCTGGTACCTCACCATTGCGCTGAGTGTGTTTGCGGCGCTGATCAACCTGCCTGTGCGTGAACAGGGCATACAGCGAGTACCGCTTGCCGCATGAATACGCTTAAGTACACGCTGTCCAAGCTGCTCGGCCCGGGATTGGTATCAGTGGTTTTGATGGCGGTTTTCTTTTTGTATTTGCAACCTGCGTTTTTGCAGGTGTTGGCCAACCAGATATGGGGGTGCTTGTAAATGCCCAACATCATCATCACCGGCGCGTCTGACGGCATAGGCGCTGAAATCGCCAGGCAACTGGCGCGCCGTCATGGCTTGCAGGCTTTGCTGGTGCTGGCGGCACGCAACACCGCAGCGTTGCAGTCTGTGTCTGCCGAATGCAAGGCGCTGGGTGCGCGCACTTTGATCATGCCCACCGATGTGACTGACGAAGCGCAGTGCAGGCACCTGGTCGAAACCACGGTGCGTGAATGCGGCAGCCTTGACATACTGATCAATAACGCCGGCGTATCAGCCCACGCCTTATTGCAGGACGTGCCTGCCGACAAACTCGCCTGGTACCACGAACTGATGCAAGTCAATTTGTGGGGCAGCGTGTACTGCACCCACGCGGCCTTGCCGTACTTGAAGGAAAGCCACGGCCGCATTGTTGCCGTGTCATCGCTGGCCGGCCTGGTCGGTGTGCCCGGGCGCACCGCCTACAGCGCCAGCAAATTTGCCATGACCGGTTTTTTTGAAGCCTTGCGCTCAGAGTTACAAGGCAGCGGCGTCAGCGTCACCATTGCCTACCCCGGCGTGGTCGACACCAAAATCCGCGTGCACGGCTTTAATGCCATCGGCGGCAAAGCCGGAGTCAGCGGATTGAATGAAAAAAATGCAATGACCGTGCACGAGTGCGCTCGATTGATTATTTACGGCATGGTCAGACGCCGCCGCGACGTGGTCATGACCGGCCAAGGCAAACTCGGTCGCTGGCTCAAATTACTCGCCCCTTGGCTGGTGGATCGCATGGCGCAGGCTGCGATCAAGCCTGATTTCCGGCCTCATCAATGAAACCTGTGCCGCCGGTGCATTCCACCTCATCGTCCTCGGAATGGGTACGCCGCTGGACCCCTCTCATACCGGCGGGCAGTCGCGTGCTGGACCTGGCCTGCGGCAGCGGCCGGCATATGCAATGGCTGCAACAACAGGGCTTGCAGGTAATTGGTGTCGACCGGGACTCAGATGCTTTGCAAGCTGCAAGTGCTTTCGGCGAAGTGCTGCAAGCAGATCTGGAAAACCAGGCCTGGCCGCTGACCGGCCTAAGCTTTGGCGGGGTAGTGGTCACAAACTATTTATGGCGGGCAATGTGGCCGGATCTGCTGGCAGCATTGCAGCCGCAAGGCGTGCTGATTTACGAAACTTTTGCGCTGGGCAACCAGACTGTGGGAAAACCTTCCAACCCGGATTTTTTACTGCGCCACGGGGAATTGCTGGACGTGTGTCTGGGCTTGCGGATAGTGGCCTATGAAGACGGTTTTTGTGAAACGCCGGATCGCTTTGTACAGCGCATTGTCGCGGTCAACACTTCTGTCAACCACAGTGACCTGCCTGCGCGTTATTCTCTGGAGCGCTTGAGCCACTGACCTTCAGGGCTAAAGCTAGAATGCAACTCTTTGTCACACATTGACTGACCCATGGCACCTATCACCGGAAGCATCGTGGCCCTGGTCACCCCGATGCTCGAAGACGGCAGTATTGACTATCCTCATTTGCGCACCCTCATTGACTGGCACATCAGCCAGGGCACAGACTGCATAGGCGTGGTTGGCACCACCGGCGAATCGCCGACGGTGAGCGTTGAAGAACATTGTGAAATCATCCGGGTGTCAGTGGAACAATCCGCCGGACGTGTACCTGTCATGGCCGGTTGCGGTGCCAACTCGACCGCAGAAGCCATTGAACTCGCGCTTTTCGCACGCCAGGTGGGCGCGGATTGCCAGTTGCAGGTGGTGCCCTATTACAACAAGCCGACGCAAGAAGGCCAGTACCTGCACTTTCGCAGCATCGCCGAAGCGGTCGATCTGCCCATGGTGCTCTACAACGTGCCCGGGCGCACCGTGGCCGATTTGCAGCACGACACCGTCATGCGGCTGGCGCAGGTCGACGGCATCATCGGGATCAAGGAAGCCACCGGCAACATTGAACGCGCGCAATGGCTGATACACGATGCACCCGCAGGCTTCTCCATTTACTCAGGTGACGACGGCTCTGCTGTTGCTCTCATGCTGTGCGGCGGCCAGGGCAATGTCAGCGTGACCGCCAACGTAGCGCCTAAATTGATGCACGAATTGTGTGTGGCAGCCATTGCCGGTCAGGCGCGTGAAGCCATGGCCATCCAAAACCGCTTGCTCAATTTGCACAAACATTTGTTCACCGAAGCCAACCCGATTCCCGTGAAATGGGCGGCGGCACGCATGGGCTTGTGCGGCGGCACCATGCGCTTACCCATGACCCCGTTATCCAGCCATTTACAACCGGCACTTGAAGATGTGCTGCGCAGCACCGGTCTGCTTTGAATACCACCTTAAAGGATGTAGTTTGATGTCATGTTTTCTGAATAATTCAAAGCGTGCAGTCATTGTTGTTGCGCTCGCATCTTTGTTGGCGGCCTGCGGCTCCATCATGGACACCGACAAGGTCAACTACAAATCACAGACCGAAGAAAAAGCTGTCCCGCTGGAAGTTCCTCCGGATCTTTCAAAAATGACGCGTACCAAACGCTATGACATGGCCAATGGCGCAGCAGTCAGTGCCAACAACATGAACGGTACGGCTAACAAGGAAGATACTGGTACGCAGACCAGCCCCCTGACCATCGGAGACATTCAAATCAAACGCGAAGGCCAGCAAATGTGGCTGGAAGTGGCGCGCACGCCTGAGGTGCTGTGGCCGCTGGTCAAAGACTTCTGGAAGGAATCCGGCTTTACTTTCATCAAAGAAGACCAGGCCGTAGGTTTGCTGGAAACAGACTGGGCTGAAAACCGCGCTAAGTTACCGCAGGACTTTATCCGGCGTAATCTGGGCAAACTGCTGGACTCTGTTTACTCCACAGGCGAACGCGACAAATTCCGTATCCGCCTGGAGCGGACCAATGACAACAAAACCGAAATTTATATCAGTCAACGCGGTTTGATTGAAACCGGTGGCGCTAGGACTTCATCTCAAGTCGTCTGGCAACCACGCCCGAACGACCCTGAACTGGAAAAAGAATTCATGCGTCGTCTGATGGTCAAACTCGGCCCCGCTACTCCCAAAAACCCTGGGGATTCCGAAGCGACGCTGGAACTGCCCGCCGTCAATAACTCCAGCGAACTGCTCAATATAGACGGCAAACCAAGCGTCAACTTCAAGCAAGGCTTTGATGTGACATGGCGCAGGCTGGGCCTGGTTCTGGATCGCAATGGCTTCACCGTGGAAGACCGTGACCGCAACCAGGGCTTGTACTTTGTGCGCTTTATCGAAGTCAATGCCGATGGCGAGCAAGGATTCTTCAGCCGCTTATTCAGCAAAACCAAGCCCACACAAAGCCTATTGCAATACCGTTTGAAAATCACAAGCACAGACAACCAGACATCACAGATCGCTATCCTGACTTCCTCGGGCGAGCCTGACGGCTCTGAAACAGCGGTTCGCATCGCCAAACTGCTGGTCAACGAACTCAAATAAACAAGTGCTTCGCTTCAAAAACCTGGGCAGCGGCAGCGCAGGCAACGCCACCTTGGTAGAGGCCCGGTGCGGTCAACAAGTCTCACGTTTGCTGATTGATTGCGGCCTGAGCGTGCGTGAACTGGGCAAACGCCTGACCATGGCCGAACTTTCCCTGGAAGATATTGATGCGGTGTTTATCACGCATGAGCACGCCGACCACGTGGGTCATGCACGCGCACTAGCCACACGCACCGGATTGGATGTGTGGATGAGTCGAGGCACAGCACTGGCCTGTCAACTCGCTGAATGGGGCCTGGCCGACGGTAAATGGCATATTGCACGCGACAGCCACGCGTTTGCGGTGGGCGCACTTGAAATCATGCCGTTCACCGTTCCGCATGATGCGCGCGAACCCTTGCAACTGCGCTGCTCCGATGGCGATCGCCGCCTGGGTGTGCTGACCGACCTGGGCCACGGCAGCGCGCATGTCATTGAATCCTTGCAGGATTGCCATGCGCTACTGCTGGAATGCAACCATGACCCAGATCTGCTGGCGCAATCGTCTTACCCGGCATTTTTGAAAAAACGCATTGCCGGACCGCAAGGCCATTTGTCCAACGAGGAATCTGCGCTATTGACGGCCGCGCTGGTACATCCGGCCTTGAATCTGCTGGTGGCCGCGCATTTGAGCGAGCGCAACAACCGCCCGGACCTGGCGCAGGCCACCTTGGCGCAGGTTGCAGGTTGTCAAAGCAGTGATATTGCGGTCGCCGACCCCTTGCTCGGCACACCCTGGTTCACGGTGCATTAATAACTCGCAGCCGTTCTTGCCCATTCGAAGTTAATAAGCCGGGCAGAAAATTCAAACTTTAGGAATCAACGGCCAAAAAAAAGCCACCCGAAGGTGGCATTTTTTGGAAGCAGAAAAAATTACTTCTTCTCGCCGGCAGGTGCGGCAGCAGGAGCAGCAGCAGGTGCGTCGGCAGCAGGTGCAGGAGCAGCAGCAGGCGCTTCAGCAGCAGGTGCGGGAGCAGCGGCAGGTGCGGGAGGGGCTTCTTTTTTGCCACAAGCGACCAGAGCAGCGGCCAACAGAGTTGCCAAGAGGAGTGATTTTTTCATGGGGGTATTTCCTTTAGTAGATTCGAAAACATTTCAAGGGATGCCACAAGTTGGAGACATTCAAACTTGCAACCGAGCCGATGGAATCAAGCTCCTTCAACTCAGCCGCTTATTATAGGTGATTTCACTAGTCCTCTTTTTTCTCACCGCGCGGCCCAGCAAAATGCAGCCATCCAGACTGCACCCAATCTCTTATCAAAGCAGCCAATTCAGAGGAAATACCGCTCAGATTGATGAGCTGGCGTTCATCTGCCAATTGGCGCAAGCGGCGGGCATCATCGCCCTGGCAGTGATAACTTTCACCATTGATAAATACAAAATGCCGGTCATAAAGCATTCTTGTTTTTTTATCTAATTGAACAGCCTTCAATTGGCGCGGACAGTCCTGCGACTCAAACCACACCTGTGCTTTGGGCTCTGTCAGCATTTCCCCGAGTGCGCATTCCAGCTCGCGGGGTTGTTGCAACAGCTTTTGCACACTTTGCAAGGCAAATTGCTGCAAGGCCTGCGGAATGCGCGCCGCATGACTGACGGCTACCTGGTACGGATCGCGGTAACGCACAGGTGCTGCATCCGTGTCCGCATCGCTGATTCTGGACAGCAACTCAGCAGCCATCTCGCGGCGCTCAGGCGTTCTGAAACCGATGGAATAAGTCATGCATTCACCCACCGCCACGCCCTCGTGGGCGTATTGCGGCGGCAAATACAACATGTCGCCGGGTTCGAGCAGCATGGTTTTTGACGGCTTGAATTGCGACAGGATTTTCAACGGCACATCGTCGCGCAAGGCCAGGTTTTTCTGGGCACTGATGCGCCAGCGTCTTTGCCCCTGCGCTTGCAACAAAAACACGTCATAGCTGTCAAAGTGCGGCCCGACACCGCCGCCGTCGCTCGCATAGCTGACCATGACATCGTCCAGCCGTGCATCCGGGATGAAGCGAAACCGGTCCCGCAAGTTGGCAAAGGCATCCACATGCAAATCCACGCCTTGCACCAGCAGCGTCCAGTGCGGGCGACTGACAGGCGGCAATGCGCGTGGTTTGAAGGGCCCGTGCTGCATGCGCCAAGGCTCAAGCTCGCCGTCACCGCTGACCAGACGCGACTCCACATCTTCTTCACAAGCAAGTGCAAACAGCTCTTTTCTGGACAACAAAGCCTGCATGCCGGGTATGGCCTGACGAATCAGCAATGGCTTTTTCTGCCAGTAAACCCGCATGAATTCCTGCGGGCTGATGCCGCCCAGCACGCACGGCAAATCGTCTTTTTTCATGTCTCTCTCCAAACTGCGACAATTCTGCCCCATGAACATCACCAATGACTGCGTTGTCGCCCTGACCTGGGTACTCAAAGACACACAAGGCGAAATCCTTGACGAACTCGACGATCCGGTTGAGTTTTATTTAGGCGGGCATGATTTGCTGGACAAGATTCAGCAAGCACTGCAAGACCATGAGGTCGGCGACCTGATTGATTTGCATCTGGAGCCTGAAGAAGCCTTTGGCGACTTTGACGAGCTGCTGGTGTTTTTAGAGCCGCGCGCGCTGTTTCCTGCGGAAATTGAAGAAGGCATGACCATCGAAGGACACGCCTTGCCCAAAGGATGCAATGAAGACGCGCCGAAAGACGTGATCTACACCATCACCGATATTTACCCGGAACACGTGGTGATTGACGGCAACCACCCGCTTTCTGGCATGGCACTGCGAATCTCTCTCAAGGTGACCGGTGTGCGGCACGCCACCGCGCAAGAAAAATCACACGGCACTTGCGGATCGGGTTTCTTCAGCCTGCCGCCGACACCGGGCAGCGATTTACTGCACTAGTTAACGTTTGCCAGTAGAGCCGTAACCGCCCTCGCCGCGCTCGCTGGCTTGGGCAAATTCATCCACCAGATTGAATTGCGCTTGCACCACCGGCACGATGACCAGTTGTGCGATGCGCTCCATGGGCTCGATAGTGAAAGCCACATCGCTGCGGTTCCAGGCGCTGACCATCAGTTGCCCTTGGTAATCGCTGTCTATCAAACCCACCAGATTGCCCAGCACGATGCCGTGCTTATGTCCCAGGCCTGAGCGAGGCAATATCAAAGCCGCGTAAGCCGGGTCGTTCAGGTGAATGGCCATGCCGGTGGGCACCAGTTGCCAGGCATTGGGCTGCAAGGTCAATGGCGCGTCCAGACAAGCGCGTAAATCCAAGCCCGCGCTGCCCGGCGTGGCATAGGCGGGCATGGCCTCGCGCAAACGCGCATCCAAAATTTTCACGTCCAGCTTCATTCGTCTTCCTTAACTGCGTTGAATCCGCTTGGCGATCTCAGCCACCAGGCGCGTGGCCAATTCGGTTTTGGGTGCGCGCGGCCATTCGGCGGCACCTTGAGCGTCCACCAACAACAAAGCGTTGTCATCCGCGCCAAAGGTGTCTGAACCGATGTTGCCGATGATCAAAGGCACTTTTTTGCGGGCCAATTTGGCTTGTGCATGCGCCAGCACATCGTGGCTTTCAGCCGCAAAACCGACGCAAAACACGTCGCCCTTCAAAGCCCGCTCGGTCGCCGCAGCTTCGGCCAGGATGTCCGGGTTTTCAACCCAGCCAATCACCGGCATTTGGCCAGAACCGTCTTTTTTGATTTTTTGGCTTGCCGCCTGAGCAGGCCGCCAATCGGCCACAGCGGCGGTGGCGATGAACACATCGGCTTGCGGCAACTGCGCCATCACAGCGGCGTGCATGTCCAGCGCCGAGCGCACATCGACACGTTTCACACCAAAAGGTGTGGCCAAAGCCACCGGCCCGGCCACCAGCGTGACATGCGCGCCCGCCAAGGCGGCGGCTTGTGCCAGCGCAAAACCCATTTTTCCGCTGGACAAATTGGTGATGCCGCGCACCGGGTCCAAGGCTTCGTAAGTCGGCCCGGCGGACACCAGCACCTGCTTGCCCAGCAAGGGCTTAGGCGCAAACACTTTGATCACTTCATGCAGCAGTTCGTTGGGTTCGAGCATGCGGCCGTCGCCGGTTTCGCCGCAGGCTTGTTCGCCCTGCCCCACACCCAGCACATGCGCACCATCGGCGCGTAATTGCGCCATATTGCGCTGCGTCGCCGGGTGAGACCACATTTCGCGGTTCATCGCAGGTGCCAGCAACAGCGGCACCCGGTCCAAAGGACGGGCCAGGCACATGAGGCTGAGCAAATCGTCAGCGCGACCGTGCAAGAGTTTGGCCATGAAGTCAGCGCTGGCCGGGGCCACCAGAATCGCATCGGCTTCGCGGCTCAAGTTGATGTGCGCCATGTTGTTCGGTTCGCGTGCGTCCCATTGCGAGACAAACACCGGGCGGTTACTCAATGCCTGCATGGTCACTGGCGTGATGAACTGCGCCGCCGCCTCGGTCATCACCACTTGCACCGTCGCGCCCTGTTTGACCAGCGCCCGGCATAGTTCAGCGGCTTTGTAACAGGCAATGCCCCCACTCAGGCCCAAAACGATGTGTTTGTTGAGAAGTTCACTCATGGGGCGCAATGTAGCAGAGCGAGTGATGTCGAGACGACCAGGAGCGATGCAGTCAGCGCCATAGGCCCCATTTGAAGATAGATGCATTGCAGGGTTCATGATCGGCTACGGTGAGCTAATCGACTAAAATTTCTTTTTTAATTGGTTTCACAAGAGGTCAAATTTAACTCTCAGGAGCGCGCTCTGGCTACCACCAACCCCATTCACGACTTGTTCGCTCGGCTGAACCAGTTAGGGATTGCCACGACTTTCGCTCGCAAAGTGCTGCCGAGTTGGTGGGACATGAGAATGGCAGACACCCCATCTGGTTTACAACAAACCCAGATGCTTCTAGCGCGTGCTTTCAACATCAACCTGTCCAGCTTGGCAGACCCCAAAGCGCAGGTGACTTTTTTAGAGACTGAGCGCAAATTCAAACTTAATGACCGTATGGATCCCGCTGAAGTTTTTGTCAGCGCTCACTACGCCACTGCATTGGTCAAGTTGGCCTTAAGAGGCTTTAAGCTATCGCAAGCTCTGGTACCCAAAGAAGCGGTCGAGTTACGCGATTTCATTCTCCAATCGGCAGATATCGTGAATCTGCCATGCTTGTTGGACTGGTGCACCCAGGCAGGAATTCCAGTGCTTTACGTACACAAATTACCTGGCAAAAAAATGACCGGTATGGTGGTGCGGGACGCCGATCGTTTTGCTGTCGTTTTATCTCGCAAGGGAACGCCCTCCCATTTGCTGTTCCACTTGGCACATGAACTGGGCCATATAGGCCATGGCCATCTGACCGGTAACGGATTTGTGTTGGATGAAAAAATAGGCGATGCCGACCGAGGCGATGCAGACGAAAAAGAAGCCGATGCTTATGCCATACGCCTGATCAATGGCAAATCAGTATCTTATTCAGCAACAGGTGCGATTCGAAGCGGCATTGCCCTTTACAGGGCTGCATGTTCGGTTGCTCAAACTGAGCGGATTGATGCAGGACACATCATCTTGAACTATGGCAACGCCCAAAAGGCACATGGCTTGGCCAATCAAGCCTTGAAACATGTCCCCGGGGAGTCAGATGGTGGCTTGGTAGTCAACACCCATTTCTGGCACTCTTTCGACACAGATGCAGTGTCGGAAGATCAATTGGAACTCCTTCAGACCGCTCTGGCCTGATCGTTCTTAACTCAATCTAGTCAGCGATGATCATCCTGGCCGACAACGACATCGTCTATAAATTGGCATGTTGCGACCTTTTGGATTCATTTTTGACTTGGCTTGACTCGCCACCCGCTCAAGTTTGGGTTCTTCCCAATATTCCTTTTGTGCTTCGCAAAAAGCTCAAAAACAACTCATTGGCACTGGCGTCGCTTAATAATTTCTTGAAGCAGACCCAAACCATTCCAGTGGCTCCCATCGATCTATTGGTGCGTTTTGAACAACTGGATGTAGGCGAGCGTCAAATGCTGGCAGTGCTGGTCGAAGTACCGTCCATCTTAAGGCTGGTCACCGGGGACAAACGTGCGTTGAAACAAATCGCAGACATGCTGGAGAAGGATGACTTGCTTGCCAAAAGACTGGCTCAAACTCGAACCGACTGCCTTGAATCCATCATGCTCGGACTGATAGAACTGCTTGGCTATTCAGCGGTCAATGCCAAGGCAAGTCTTGGGGCCGAATCAGACTTTGTTTTGAAAATGGCTTTTGGCCACACTCGCAGTGAGACGCATGCCAGAGCAGCGCTTACCTCTTATCTCAAAGACCTCACTAAAACAGCTACTTTTGTTGCTCAATAGACCTGGAAATCACCAATATGAAAGCAACTGACATAGACAGGAGCAGATGACAAGTGGCCTGCTTCATGGCTTGAGCAATTGGGCCGCGTCCCAATCGGCAGCCACATGCGGGCCGCTGACCTTGACCATGCCAAAACCTTCTTTGTGCGATTGACGCGCCGAAGGTGCCGGGCGCAGCATGATGCAGGTGGCATCGGGGCTGAGCGCGAACTCCACGGCTTGCCCAGTCGCCAAACCTAGTTGCTGGCGCAAGGCTTGCGGAATGGTGACTTGGCCTTTGCTAGTAAGGGTAGAAAGCATGTTGCTACTACTTGTGTGAGTGCATGTGCAATGTTTGGATTGCATTGTGTTACCCGGTAAGGATTCAGAGAAGCATCAGTGACCACTTGCGTTTTGCACCACCAACCAGGCTTAGCTCCGCTACGGCAGCAGAGTATGTCAAGCTCATCGGCAAGGTAGTACGCAGGTGCCAGTCAAGCGTTGCGGTAACAGGGCCAAACATCGCTTGAGGGCATGTTCGGAAATGCAACGGAGCGCCAAAACGCCACAGACGCTGTAAAGCACCAAAAACTGAAGGGCCACACCACGCACGCGCACCACAACCACTAGCGCACAAGGCGAACGCTCATAACATCGGTACGGACTCTGGCATCAAAGCCGCCATTATCAAAATATACGTACCACGCATTTTTTGGGTCACCCACAAAGGGAGTTGATGACCAAAATCCTGAATCGCCCCGGGAATTAAGGAGGCTCCAAACTTTGAGAAGATGGAGCCATGAACAAGAAATCAAACCGTTTTTCACCTGAAGTGCGCCAACGCGCTGTCCGTATGGTGCAGGAGCACAGAGGCGAGTACTCCTCGTTGTGGGCTTGCATTGAATCGATTGCACCCAAGATCGGTTGCGTCGCCCAAACGCTCAGCGATTGGGTCAAGCGCCACGAGATTGATGAGGGCACGCGTGATGGGATAAGCAGCGACGAGCGCGAACGCATAAAGTCCTTGGAGCGCGAAGTCAAGGAATTGCGCCGGGCCAATGAGATCCTCAAGACGGCTAGCGCGTTTTTCGCCCAGGCGGAGCTCGACCGCCGACTCAAGAGCTAAAGGCGTACATCGACCAGCACCGCGACACCTATGGGGTCGAGCCAATTTGCAAGGTTTTGCAGATTGCCCCCTCGTGTTACCGGCGTCATGCAGCCCAAATGCGCGAGCCGGCATTGCGCTGCGATAGGGCAAAGCGCGATTACGAACTTATCCCGCAAATCCAACGGGTATGGCACGCCAACATGCAGGTCTATGGGGCCGACAAGGTCTGGAAACAGATGAACCGGGAGGGAGTTACCGTTGCCCGCTGCACTGTAGAGCGGCTGATGGGCCAGCTGGGCCTGCGCGGTGTGCGCCGAGGCAAGGTGGTTCGCACCACTGTTTCAGACGCCAATGCGCCTTGCCCACTGGACCGAGTGAACCGGCAGTTCAAGGCAGAGCGACCCAACCAGCTGTGGGTGTCGGACTTCACCTATGTCTCAACCTGGCAGGGCTGGCAATACGTGGCCTTTGTGATTGATGTGTATGCCCGCCGGATCGTGGGCTGGCGCCAGAGCAGCTCTATGCGAACAGACTTCGTGCTCGATGCGTTGGAGCAGGCTTTGTACGACCGACAGCCCGGACTTACCGATGCCCTCAACCTTGGGTGCCGAAAAACTCAATTGGTCTTCGAACCAACACCACCCCTATAACCTCTTTATCCACCTACAGGGAACCTTGCATTCCCGCTTTGGACATGACCAAATTTGTCTTCGTCACCGGCGATGCGGCGGCGACATTGCCGATGGCGTGATTGCTTTTGAGGCGGCACGTTGGCGAATTAACTTTATCCACATGCATTTAAAAGCCAATATATAAGCTTTTAAATCATTAAATATGAAACAATAAACCATATCAGTAGTGTCCGGTTAAAAAGCGAA
>CAISPG010000055.1 GCA_903887325.1 uncultured Burkholderiales bacterium
CGCGCCAACGCACCGACACAGGCTCCTATACAAATGGCAATGACAGCAGACATGGGCTTGGCCTGAAAATATGAATGATTGGATTATCCCGCTGCTTTGCATCGGCTTTCACGGCTAGGCGTAGCCGCAACGCGCTTGATTCAGGCCGCATAATCGACTGCATGAGAAAAACTTATCCGTTACAAGCACAAGGACGCCACCCGGACAGGGTGTTGGACGCCGTCAAACACGATGTGCGCAAATACCTCAAACGCGAGCGTCGCAGGCCTTTGCCCGCAGGCGTGGATTTCTGGGACTTTGATTGCAAATTCGGCCTGAGTGCTGAAACTGCTGAGACAGTGCATTTGTCAGCTGTTATTCCTTCGATTGACGCAGCCGCCAAAGAACAGGCCGTGCAGGTGTATGTGGAAATCATCACCACCCACGGCAAGCGCACACCCAAACCTCTCGTTGAAGAAGTATTGCTTGTGGATGACGAGGACGGATTACCGGAATGATTCAGATGCTGCAAGGACTGCGAATTCTGGTCACCCAGGCCGATGTGTTCATGGGCCCGGCCCTGTGTCAAACCTTGGCAGCACACGGCGCCGTCGTGCTGGCTGACACGCAGGACCTGACCTCAGTGGATGCGCCGCAGCGTATAGTGGATCAGCACGGGCATATCGATGTGTTGCTGGTCAATCTGGCCATGCCTGCACCTTCCACTCACGCAGGCGAGGTCTCTGAAGATGAATGGCAGGCGGTGTTCGACACCATGGTCCATCCCTTGCCCAGATTGGTGAAAGCCGTGTTACCGCAAATGCAGGCGCGTGCAAGCGGCAAGGTGCTGGTCATGGGCAGCGCCAGCGCTTTGCGCGGCATGAAGCGCGCCTCAAGTTACAGCGCGGCACGCGGTGCGCAATTGGCCTATGTTCAAGCGGTCGGCGTTGAGCTCGCGCCATTGAATATCCAAGTGAATGCGATTGCCCAAAACTTTGTCGACAACCCCACCTACTTTCCGCCTGAAGTTCAGGCGAATCCCCGTTTTATAGAGCGCATGAAACGCGAGGTGCCGCTAGGGCGTCTGGTGAAAGCCAGCGAAGACGCTGAGTTCGCCGCCTATTTGTGTTCAAGCCATGCGGATTGCTTTGTTGGACAGGTGTTTCCGGTCAGCGGTGGCTGGGCGACCCGCTGATTCAGTCCTTTTCCAATACCACCAGATTGTTAAGAAGCGCGTTTTTAAAGCGTTCAAAGTTTTGCATTTGCGGCGCATGGCCCAAATCGGGGAACAACACCAGTCGCGCACCCGGAATGACTTTGACAGCGCGCAAAGACATGGCTCTGTAATTGCCGAGTTGAGATTTCAAAGGTTCTTGCACCAGGTCTTTACCCAGGGCGGTGGTGTCTTTGACGCCAATCATCAATTGCGTAGGCACTTTGATGTCAGCGAATTCATGCAGCACGGGTTGCTCGAAAATCATTTGGTAAACCAGTGCTGAATGTCTGGCGACGGTTTCTTTGCCGGGCCCTCTGAACATGCCGGCGATCATTTGCACCCAGGGCTCGTATTCGTCTTTCCATTCGCCCGCGTAATACGTGCTGCGTTCATAGTTGCGCAGCCGTTCATCCGTGAAAGCCAGTTCTCGCGCATTCCACTGCTCGAAGCTCAGCGCAGGCACGCCCAAGGCCTTCCAGTCTTCCAGACCCAGCGGGTTGATCATCACCAGTTGATTCACCTCTGCGGGGTACATCAAGGCGTAGCGCGTGGCCAGCATGCCGCCCATGGAGTGACCGATGACCGTCGCTTTGTTTATCTGCAATGACTTCAGCAAGGCGCGGGTGTTTTCAGCCAAGCCGGCAAAGCTATAGCTGTAATTGTCTGGCTTCGCGGATTTGCAAAAACCGATTTGATCCGGCACGATCACACGCAAACCGGCTTGCTGCAGCATCACCGCAGTGTCGTGCCAGGTGGCGGCACAAAAATTCTTGCCATGTAACAACACCACCGCATGGCCGTTTGGCTTGGCGGGTTGGTAATCCAGGTAGGCCATGTGCATAGACTGGCCTTGCGACTTGAAGGCGAATTGCAAAACAGGCACGGGGTAATCAAAGCCTTGTAATTCAACCCCGTAGACCGGCGCATCGGCATGCGCCGCCAAAGATGCAGTCAGCAACAGCAGCGCAAAAAGTTTTTTCATGGTGAGTCTCATGCAGCGGCCAGCATGCCTTTGTGTTCAATGAATTTAACCACCGTGTCCAGACCGTTGAGGGTTTTCAGATTGGTCATGACAAAGGGTTTGAGTCCTTGCGGACTGGCACGCATGCGCTCGGTATCGGCTTTCATCACATCAAGGTTGGCACCGACATAAGGTGCCAGATCGGTTTTGTTGATGATGAACAAATCGCTCTTAGTGATGCCCGGGCCGCCTTTGCGTGGAATTTTTTCACCGGCGGCGACATCGATGACATAGATGGTCAAGTCGCTGAGTTCCGGGCTGAAGGTGGCGGCCAGGTTGTCGCCGCCGCTCTCTACAAACACCACATCGGCGTTCGGGAATTTTTCCAGCATGCGGTCTATGGCTTCCAAATTGATAGACGCGTCTTCGCGTATGGCGGTGTGCGGGCAGCCGCCGGTCTCCACGCCCATGATGCGTTCGGCCGGTAAGGCACCGCTGATGGTCAGCAGGCGCTGGTCTTCTTTGGTGTAAATGTCGTTGGTGATGGCTATCAAATCGTATTTGTCCCGCATGGCTTTGCACAGCATTTCCAGCAAGGTGGTTTTGCCGGAGCCGACCGGGCCGCCTATGCCGACGCGCAGGGGCGGAAGTTTTTTGCTGCGGTGAGGAATGTGGTGAAGTGGTGTGCTCATGATCGGAACAGTCGGGAGTACTGGGTTTCGTGGCGCGCCGACAAAATAGCTAAGCGCGGTGTAAAGGATTGTTGTTGATTGTCGGGTATGGACAAAGCATGCTCGACTGCAACAGGAATTTCAGCGCTTAAGGCGGCCAGCATGCGTTGGCCACTGAGTTGGCCCAGCGGCACCGATTTGATGGCGGCTTGCACCATGTTTTCCGCCCAACCGAAGGCGCAAGCCAGCAGTCCCTCTCGCAGCTCAATGGTTTGCGTGTTCAAGGCCAGCGCAAACACCAACGGCCAGGTCGGCGGCAGGCTGTCACAAAACTGCATATCGCCTTCATCTGCGGCCTGGTGATTGCGCAACCAAATCAATAGCGAGCGGCCCATTTGTTCGGTTTGCAAACGCATCTCGAAGGTTTCCCGGGTTTGCATCACCCAGTCGCTCAGTTGTTGCAATGCGGTTTTGTCGCGCGTCTGCCAGGCCTTCATGGCTTGCGCCACTACCGGCAATTCACTGCGCGCTTGCACCAGATGCAACTGGTCAATCAACCAGTTTTGGGCCGAGCTTTCGTCAGTGACCAGACCGTGTTCGACCGCCGCTTCCATTCCCTCCGAGTAAGAGAAACCGCCCACTGGCAATGCAGGCGACGCCAGTTGCATCAGCCACAGCAAGCGGCTGGCGGGATTAGACATACTCACTGGCGACAACATGGCGGGATTCCAACGCGGACATCAATGGTCGTGATCACAACCGGGACCGTGCGCGTGCGCGTGTGGCGGCGCTTGTTCATGTGTATGACCGTGTTCATGCGCGTGCCCGTGATCATGGTGGGCATGACCGGCGTGTGCTGCGTGTTCGCCGTAAGCGCCGTTTTCCGGCTCAAAGGATTCATCTACTGCGACGACTGTCATGTGCATATCGCGCAGCATGTCGGCCAGTACATGGTCGGGTTCGATTTTCAAATGATCGGCTTGCAGTTCAATAGGTACATGGCGGTTGCCCAAGTGGTAGGCGGCGCGGGTCAAATCAAACAAGCTACCGTGGTCAGGGCAATGGGTGATGCGCAACACCGGTTGCGGCGCGGCCAGCACTTTGAGCAATGAACCATCTTCTCCCACCAGCACGTCGCCGCCGCGCACCACTTGCCCGCGTTGCAGAAACACGCCGACACTGCGGCCGCCGGAGTCTGTGGTTTCGAAACGGCTTTTCTGCCGCACATCCCAGTCCAGCGTGACCGAGGCTGCGCGTTTGAGCAAGGCATTGGCCAGACCGTGGCCTTGGCGTATGAGTTTGGAGTAATGAATCATGAGCGAATCTGAAGTTGCGTTTCAGTGATGCCGCTTGAGCAAAACTGTAACGGTACCACCATTAACCATCTAGGCTAAAACAGGAAATAGCGCTGAGCCATTGGCAACACACTCGCCGGTTCACAGGTGAGCAGCAAACCGTCAGCACGCACCGCATAGGTTTGTGCATCGACTTCCATGCGCGGCGCATAGTCGTTGTGAACCATGTGACGCTTGCCTATGCCGCGAATGTTTTTCACGGCGCTCAATGTTTTGTGCAAACCGAAACGCTCGCCCACACCGGCAGCCAGACCGGCTTGCGACACAAAGCTGAGCGAGCCTCGGTGCAAGGCACCGCCGAAGGCGCCGAACATGGGCCGGTAATGCACAGGTTGCGGAGTGGGAATAGAGGCGTTCGGGTCGCCCATGGCGGCCATGGCGATGAAGCCGCCTTTCATGATGATGAAAGGTTTGACACCAAAGAACGCCGGTTTCCACAACACCAGATCGGCCCATTTGCCTACCTCTATGCTGCCGACCTCGTGGCTGATGCCGTGTGCAATCGCCGGGTTGATGGCGAGTTTGGCGACATAGCGTTTGACACGCGCGTTGTCATGCCGGTCGCTGTCGCCGGGCAGCTGGCCGCGCTGCTGTTTCATTTTGTGCGCGGTTTGCCAGCAACGCATGATCACCTCACCGACGCGACCCATGGCCTGGCTGTCCGAGCTGAACATGCTGATGGCGCCCAGGTCGTGCAGTATGTCTTCTGCTGCAATCGTTTCGCGCCGGATACGGCTTTCGGCAAACGCCAAGTCTTCGGCAATCGACGGGTCTAAGTGGTGACACACCATCAGCATGTCGACGTGTTCATCCAAAGTGTTGATGGTGTAGGGGCGTGTCGGGTTGGTCGAAGACGGCAGTACATTGGCTTCGCCCACCACTTTCAAAATATCCGGTGCATGACCGCCGCCCGCACCTTCGGTGTGGAAAGTGTGAATGGTGCGACCCTTGAATGCAGCGATGGTGTCTTCGACAAAACCGGATTCATTCAAAGTGTCGGTGTGAATCGCGACTTGCGTGTCTGTGTCTTCGGCCACGTTCAAACAGTTGTCAATCGCAGCAGGTGTGGTGCCCCAGTCTTCGTGCAATTTCAGGCCTATGGCGCCTGCGTTGATTTGCTCGTGCAAAGCGTTCGGCAGCGATGCATTGCCTTTGCCCAGAAAACCCAGGTTCATGGGGAATGCATCAGCAGCTTGCAGC
>CAISPG010000056.1 GCA_903887325.1 uncultured Burkholderiales bacterium
AGAATTAATTGGAACCTGACCCCAATTTCCCAATTCTTCCAGCCCGAATTCCTGCAACAACACATTCAAGCAATCAGCAGACGATTGCTTGCGCTGCCCGGTGAATTTGGCCAGTATCAATTCGTTTTTCATGCTGTGTTCCCAGCCGACCAATTCGGTTACCGTCACTTGGTAACCATTCGCTTCTAAATACAAACAGCGCAACACATTGGTCAGTTGGCTGCCCATCTCGCGCGTGTGCAGTGGGTGCCGCCACAACTCGGCCAGCGGCTTGCGTTGCAAATTCAGCGCCTTATTTTTGTTCAGCGCACGCGCCAACTCGGCCTGACAGCAAGGCACCAGCACCATGTACTTCGCCTGTTTTTGCAGACCGAAAGCAATCGCATCGTCTGTGGCCGTGTCGCAAGCATGCAGCGCGGTGACCACATCGATCTGCGTGGGCAAAGCTTGGCTGTGCGCCGACTCGGCCACACTGAGATTGAGAAACTGCATGCGCTCAAAACCCAGGCGCTGCGCGAGCGCGGTGGACGCAACCACCAACTCGCTGCGGGTTTCTATGCCGTAAATATGGCCGCTACCCAAGGCCTTGAAAAACAAGTCGTAAATGATGAAACCCAAATACGATTTGCCTGCTCCGTGGTCCGCCAGCGTGGGGCCTGCGTCAGTAGCAGGTAATTCGTTGAGGATTTTTTCAATGAACTGAAACAGGTGATTCACCTGCTTGAGCTTGCGGCGCGAGTCTTGGTTGATCTTGCCCTCGCGCGTGAGGATGTGCAGCTCTTTCAGCAACTCCAACGACTGGCCGGGGCGCATGTCGAGTTGATCGCTAGCGGTTTGGACTTTGGGGGCGGAGTGTTTGGGTTTGGGCATATTGGATTTAACCATTGACTTGATTTTGTTCGGCCACCCATTGAATGGCCGTCATCACGTCCACCACCTCAATGCCTTCTTTCAATGGATAGGTTTGCGCCACCGGGGCCACCAACAGCTTGCGCGAGGCACCTAAGTCTGTTGCTGCTTGGTAAAAACCTCTGGACACGGTGGGCGCGCTTGACCTCTTGATTTCAATCGTCCAAGTGCGTTGATTTCGGAATGTCAGCACCAAGTCCACTTCAGCACCATTGCTGGTGCGGTAAAAACTGGCCTCGGCTTGCGGCGCAGCGTTCATCAACTGCTCAAGCACAAAGCCCTCCCAACTCGAACCCGCTATCGGGTGACCCAGCACCGCATCCAAGTTCGACAAGCCCAACAACGCATGCACCAAACCACTGTCACGCACATACACCTTGGGCGAGCGAATCAAACGTTTGCCCACATTGCCATGCCACGCGGGCAAGCGGCGCACCAGCATCAAATCGCACATCAAGTCTATGTACCGGCTGACGTTTAGACCGCTGATGGCCAAGGCCGCTGCCAACTTGGACTGATCTAACAGCTCGCCTTGGTGGTGCGCCAGCATGGTCCACAAACGCCTCAAGGTGGTGGCCGGTATGCGGGGGCCGAGCGCTGGAATGTCTTTTTCTAAATAGGTGGCAATGAACACCTCGCGCCACGTCATGCTGGCGGCATCGTTTTGAGCCAACCAAGACAATGGAAATCCGCCGCGCAGCCACAAGACATTCAAGTCCGCCATGCTGTGATTGCCCGTAAAAATTTCCGATGCTTGCAGCGGCGGCAACTCCACATACGCCACCCGTCCCGCCAGGCTTTCGCTAGACTGTTGCATCAACACGCCTGAAGCAGAACCCAGCAACAAGAACTGCCCGTTCGCTTGGCCCATGCGGCGACGCTGATCAATGACGCCGCGCAAAATACCGAATAACTCGGGCATGCGTTGCACCTCATCCAAGATGACCAACTGCTGCGCATGCGCCATCAAAAAAGCTTCGGGGTCATCCAACTGCCTTTGTGCAGAAGGCAACTCAAGGTCTAAATAAAGCGCATCGGGATACAGCGTTTTTTGAGCAAAAGCCAAGGTGGTTTTGCCCGCCTGACGCGGCCCGAGCAGCCCTACAGCGGGAAATTGCTGAAGGAGTTGGATGAGCCTTTGCTGGGAGTTACGTAGATACATCCATGTATTTTATGTGATTAATGGTGAAAATACATGGTTAATTTATCGTATTATTACTTTTTAAGTATATGGAATTCAGTCTTCATAAATGCTCGATTAAGCTTTAAGTGATTGACATCAGCTACACAGCCAACTAAGATTTGTGTATCTATTGTGTATTCACTAGGAAATGCCATGCGAGACGCTGCCATCAATTTACGCGCCCTGCCCCAGCAACGAGACCTCATCGACCAAGCGGCGCAGCTGCTTGGTAAAAACCGGTCTGACTTCATGCTCGAAGCTGCTTGCGACAAGGCTCAGGCGGTGCTGCTGGATCAGGTTTTTTTCAGCCTGAACGATGCGAAATTCCAAGAATTCACCGCCATGCTGGATGCTCCTGTTCAGACCAACCCGGGGCTAGAGCGTTTATTGGCAGTTAAATCGCCCTGGTAAGCGGCGCATGAAGCTGAACGCTCCGGTTACGCTAACGCTGGATCATCAGCTACATACATTTGCTTGCGGTGAATCCGTTCTTGACGAATGGCTCAAGCGTCGCGCATTGAGTAACCAGAGCAGTGGTGCCAGCCGCACCTTTGTGGTTACCAATGAAGAACAACACGTCATGGGCTACTACGCTTTGGCTGCTGGAGCCGTGTTGCACATGGAAGCCACTCGCACTATCCGTCAAAACATGCCCGACCCTTTGCCTGTGATGGTGCTGGCCCGTTTGGCGGTGGATGCAAAAGCGCAAGGCATGAAACTGGGTGCGGCCTTGTTGAAAGATGCCTTACAGCGCTGTGTACTGGTATCGCAAAACACGGGTGTATGAGCCATGCTGGTTCATGCTCTTAATGACAGTGCGCGACAGTTTTATGTGTATCACGGGTTTGCTGCATCGCCAGTGCATCCAATGACGCTGATGCTCAGACTTTCAAATATGACCTAGAGGGATAGTATTTAAAGGCTGAATATTAATCAGCGCATGCCCCATGAAGCGTCTGATAGTTTTGTTCTTAGCATCCTAGAAGCAGGCCAAATCAGGGTCTGAAGATGTACGAATGTCCTTGGGGTTCATTGCTTGCTCCAATCAATTAAGGGGGGGGGTCTGAACGATCATAGTTTCAGGCTCTCCCACCCCTCTCTCCCCAACTCCTCCAACACCTGCATATTCCGTTCATAAATCAGCGACGCATCCGGGAACGCTGCCACCGCCTTGTCGATACTTTCCTCGCGCAGTAAATGCAGCGTCGGGTAAGGCGCGCGGTTGGTGAAGTTGCTGATATCGTCAGGCTCTGTGCCCGCAAACTGGTAGCGCGGGTGAAAGTCTGCAATTTGCAGCACGCCCTCTAATTCCATAGACAGCAACACCGAATCGCAGTCAAACAAAAATTCGTTGAAGTCTAAAAAGTCCGCAAAGAGATTGGGCGCAATCAAGAGCGTGGTGTCCAGCAGGGCGGCATCAGTGTTGATCAACAACTGCATTTCCTCTTGCAGCATGTTCAACACTTGCTCAGGCTCGCTGTCCATACACACCACATAGCGCACTTGTTTTTTTGTCACCACGGCTTTGGCAAAAGGACACAGGTTCAGGCCTATCACCGCTTTGTCCACCCAAGCTTGGGTGTCGGCAATGGCTTGCGCTTCGGTCGTCATGCCGACAACACTTTGCCGGTCAGTCGCGCATGCTCTTTGGTGGCAAACCTGTCGGTCATGCCGGCGATGTAGTCAGAGACAGCACGCGGCAAGTTGCTGCGCTTGGCGTGGCGCTCGGGCATGTCTTGCGGCTTGTTCATATAGGCGTTGAACAATTCGCTCACCACCTCGCGCGCCCAATCGGTGGTTTGCAACACCTGCGGATGGCGGTAGAGGCTGTGCAGCAAAAAATGTTTCAGCTCGGTGCTGGCCGCACGCATGCCCGGACTGAAGCGCACCAGTGGCGGCGAGCTGCGCACATCGTCAGCAGATGCAGGCGCGTACTCGCGCAACGCGGCACGCGTGCTGTCCATCACGTCATACACCTGATCGCTCAACATGCGGCGTATGGTTTCATACAGCAAGCGTCTGCCGGAGAGCGCGGGGAATTCATCTTGCACACGCACGCGGTAGGTGTTGAACAACACCACTTCTTGCAATTGCTCTAGCGTGATGAGACCAGAGCGCACGCCGTCGTCTATGTCATGAGCGTTGTAAGCCATCTCATCGG
>CAISPG010000057.1 GCA_903887325.1 uncultured Burkholderiales bacterium
AAAACAATCACAGAACATACAGAACAGAAAAGCAGACGCATGGTTAATCCTTTATTTTTGGGTTTTCAAAACTCCAATTTGTCCCATGTAGGGACGTAATACTTCGGGAACTCGGACGCTGCCATCGGCTTGCTGGTAATTCTCCAGCACCGCCACCAGGGTGCGGCCCACGGCAAGACCGGAACCGTTCAATGTATGAACCAGTTCGTTTTTGCCCTGGGCATTTTTAAAACGCGCCTGCATGCGGCGTGACTGAAAGGCTTCGCAGTTAGAGCAAGAGCTGATTTCGCGGTAAGTGTTTTGTGCCGGCAACCAGACTTCCAGGTCGTGTGTGCGCGCCGCGCCGAAACCCATGTCGGCGGTGCACAGCGCCATCACGCGGTAAGGCAAACCCAGCTTTTGCAAAATGGCTTCAGCGTGGCCGGTCATCTCGTCCAGCGCCGCATTGCTGTGGTCAGGATGCACGATTTGCACCATCTCCACTTTGTCAAACTGGTGCTGTCGGATCATGCCGCGCGTGTCCCGTCCGTGGCTGCCAGCCTCGGAGCGAAAACACGGTGTGTGCGCCGTCAGCTTGATCGGCAAATCGCTTTCAGCCAGCAATTTGTCGCGCACAAAATTCGTCAGCGGCACTTCGCTGGTCGGTATCAAATACAGCGCCTGCCCGTCGACCTCGCCGTCCTGGCCGCCTTTTTTGGCTGCGAACAAATCTTCTTCAAACTTGGGCAACTGGCCGGTGGCACGCAAGCTATCGGCATTGACAATGTAAGGCGTATAGCACTCGGTGTATCCGTGCTCTTCGGTTTGCACATCGAGCATGAACTGCGCGAGAGCGCGGTGCATACGGGCGAGTTGCCCTTTCATCACCGCAAAACGCGAACCCGACAACAACACGCCGGTTTCGAAATCCAAGCCCAAGGGTTCGCCTAAGTCCACATGGTCTTTGGCGGGAAAACCCAAAGCGACGGGCTCGGTACCCGTGGGGCTCCAGCGGCGCAATTCCACATTGGCATGTTCGTCAGCGCCGACAGGCACGCTGTCTTGCGGCAGATTGGGCACGGCCAGCAACAAGGTTTGCAATTCGATTTGCAGCGCCTCCAGGCGTTGAGCAGAGCTGTCGAGCTCGTCTTTCAACTGCGCGACTTCAGCCATCAGCGCATCGGTGGATTCACCTTTGGCTTTCATCTGGCCGATGTTTTTGGACAAGCTGTTGCGCCTGGCCTGCAATTCCTCGGTGCGGGTTTGCAGGGTTTTGCGCTCGGCCTCTAGCGACTGAAATACCTCGACATTCAAAAACGGCTGCGGCTGCTTGCGGGTTTGCAAACGTTGTATGACCTGGTCCAGGTCGCGGCGAAGAAGAGCAATATCAAGCATGGTTTCAATACAAAGTTAATCTTGTCGCAAGCCCTTGGGCAGCGGGAATTTGACGGTCTCTTGTATGCCGGCCAGGGTGCGCACCGACACCGCGCCCATTTCGCGCAAACGCGTGATGACTTGCTGCACCAGAATATCCGGGGCGGAGGCACCGGCCGTCAAGCCAATGCGGCTTTTGCCTTGCAGCCACTGCGGTTGCAATTCATCTGCATGGTCAACCATGTAACTGGGCGTGCCGTATTTGGCGGCCACATCGCGCAAGCGGTTGCTGTTGGAGCTGGTCGGGCTGCCGACCACGATGACCACATCCACCTGCGGACTCAGCACTTTGATGGCGTCCTGGCGGTTTTGCGTGGCGTAACAAATGTCTTGCTGCTTGGGTTCACGCACCATAGGAAAACGTGCTTTGACAGCCGCCATGATCTCGGCGGCATCGTCCACACTCAGCGTGGTTTGTGTGACCACCGCCAATTTGGCGGTTTGCTGCGGGCTTACCGTCAGCACGTCTTCGGCATCTTCTACCAAATGTATGCCCGAGGGCAATTGACCCATGGTGCCTTCAACTTCCGGGTGGCCTTTGTGGCCGATCATGATGAACTCATAACCTTCCTTGTGCAGCTTGGCAACTTCCACATGCACCTTGGTCACCAACGGACAAGTGGCATCGAACACCTTGAAACCGCGACGTTGTGCTTCATGCTCGACTTCTTTGGGCACACCGTGCGCGCTGAACACCAGCGTAGAGTCGGGCGGCACGTCGTTCAAATCTTCAATGAAAATCGCGCCGCGTGCGCGCAAATCTTCCACGACATGGGTGTTGTGCACGATTTCATGGCGCACATAAATAGGCGCGCCGAATTTCTCCAGCGCGTGCTCCACGATATCAATGGCGCGGTCAACCCCGGCACAAAAACCGCGCGGCTCGGCCAGAATAATTTCAGCGTTGACTGAAGTCGGCATTCACAACACTCCTATCACTTGTACTTCCAGGCTGACGGGCTGGCCGGCCAGCGGATGGTTGAAATCGAACAGCACGGCGTCGTCTTTGACCTGTTGCACCGCACCGGCATAACGGCCTTGGTTGTCAGGCGCCGGAAACTCGACCACTTCACCGATGGCATAAGCCGCTCCGGTTTCGCCGAACTGATCCAGCAACTGACGCGGTACCCATTGCAACATATCCGGATTACGTTCACCGAAGGCTTCACCGGCAGGCATTTCCAGCTTGACATGCTGGCCTTCGGCCAGACCCAGCAAACGCGCTTCTATGGCGGGTGCCAGCTCGGCATTGCCCAGCGACAAGGTGGCGGGCGGGCCGTCAAACGTGTTGATGATGTCACCCTGCGGTCCGCTCAGGCGGTAGTGCAATGTCAGAAATGAGCCGGGTTGAATCAGCAGAGGGGCGGTCATGTGTGCCTTTGTAAACTGTGCCTATTGTAGAAAGGACGTAGATCACCACAAAAAAGGGTGACAGCGCACTTTTTTTGTTCTCAAAAACACGAAGATTCACCGGTGTCCCATGATTGATCTGCTTGATAGACCGGTAACTATGTTGCTACAGGAAATCCCAAAAACCACCCGCCCCCGCGAAAAACTGCTGGCCATGGGCAGCCAGACCCTGACTGACGCCGAGCTGCTGGCCGTCATGCTGGGCACCGGGCTGCGGGGTCAAAACGTGCTGCAACTGGCGCAGTCGCTGCTGGACGAGTTCCACGGCCTGGCTGGTTTGCTGCAGTCCAGCCCCTCCGGTCTGCAAAAAGCCAAAGGTCTGGGCGCGGCGCGGCGCTCCAAACTGCTGGCGGTGCTGGAAATGGCGCGCCGGGTGTTGCTGCAAAAAATGCAGGAACGCGAGGTATTGAACAACCCCGACACGGTCAAACAATTTTTGCAATTGCAAATGGGCGCGTACAGCCAGGAAGTGTTTGCCGTGGTGTTCATGGACGCGCAATACCGTTTGCTGGATTTTCACGAGATGTTTCGCGGCACGCTGAACCAGACCTCGGTGTATCCGCGCGAAGTGGTCAAACTCGCGCTCGAACTCGGTGCCGCCGCCGTCATACTGGCGCACAACCACCCCAGCGGCGACGTGCGACCCTCAGCGGCTGACAGCGCGCTCACGCGCACCTTGCAAACCGCTTTGTCCATGGTCGACGTCAAGGTGCTGGACCACATCATCGTCGGGCCGGGTCAACACTGGTCCATGGCCGAGCGCAGCCCATGGTGAAGTCCCGCAGTCTGCAAGACCTGGCCAGTATGAAAAAAACCCTGGCCGACCAAGCCGCGCGCGAAGCGGCCGAGGCCGCTGAACGGTTGGCGGCAGAACGTCGTGCTGCCGCTGAACGCAATTTGTTTCAACGCGCAATCGGCGCGGTGCAACCGCTGGCACCGCAACCGCGTGTGCTGTTGACCGGCGAGCCGACACCGCCTTTGGCGTTTCAGCAAAAAATCGACGACGGCAATGTGCTGCGCGAAAGCCTGAGTGACGATTTCGATGTATCGACTTTGCTCGATACCGACGATGAACTCAGTTACCGGCGCAGCGGCATAGGCACTGACGTGACGCAAAAACTGCGCAAAGGCCATTGGAGTTTGCAAGGACAACTCGATTTGCACGGCCTGCGCAGCGATGAGGCGCGCGAGGCGCTGGGTCAGTTCATACGCGACGCGTACAAACGCGGCTGGCGTTGTGTGCGGGTGGTACACGGCAAGGGCCTGGGGTCGCCGGGCAAGACGCCGGTGCTCAAAGCCAAGGTGCAGCGTTGGCTGGTGCAGAAAAACGAGGTGTTGGCGTTCGTGCAAGCCAAAGGGCCTGAGGGTGGTGCCGGGGCGTTGGTGGTCTTGTTGCGGTAATTTTTTTAAAACAATTGGAACCTGACCCCAATTAATCTTGCTGACCCATCATCCACAACTGCGTCGACCGCGCGCCACTGCGGCAAAACGCCAGCACCGGCCCCGGCGCGCCGTTCACCAAAGCAGCCATTTGTGTCACTTGTTCGGGCGTGTAAGCACCGCTGACCACCGGTAGGTAGTGGTAGACCAGCCCCGCTGCTTCAGCGGCAGCTTGCATTTGCGCAGACGTCGGTTGCTCCGGGCCGCCTTCCATGTCCGGGCGGTTATTGATCACCGTGTGAAAACCGTGCTGTGCAATCGGCGTCATGTGCTCAGGCTCGAGTTGCGGTGCGGTGGCGAAATGCTCAGTGTGTTTGGAGACTTGCATGCGTTTCCTGTGGTTGTCGTCAGTGGCTGGGCTTGGCGTCGCCGTGGGCGGCGGGCGGAGCACCATGGCCGTCGCCGTGGGCATCCTTGGCAGGCGCGGCCTTGTCGTCCTTGCCCTTGCCGTGTCCGGGCGGCTTGGCATGGTGACCGCACAGCATGCCAATGACTTGCTCGCCCACCGTGTCGCCGCTCACAGGTTTCCAAGAAGTGGATTGGGTGCTGGTGAACAGTGTTTTGCCCTCGCCCATTTGCTCCGACTTGGAGGCGAATGCCAGCGTGCGGCGGCGGTATTCGTGGCAGTCGTATTCCATCAAAGCCAGACGCAATTTAACGCCGGCTTTGGATGCATCGTTAAGGTCGATCAAATGCCAGGCCTGCGGGAACACACTGCTGGCGCGGATTTTGTCGGGGTCTATGTAGACCACGGCCAGGTGGTTTTCATCGACTTTTTCCCAATCGGCCGAAGCCAACCAAGGCTGGCAGAGCAACCACAGACAGAGCAGGCATTTCATACAGCTGATGCGTTTCATGCCTGCATTTTGCCATTGAAGAACAGCTGCCGCTTCAATCCAGACCGCCGCTGCGCTGTACCTGTCTTTCGCAGGCGGCGATCAGCAAGGCCGGGGCGGCAGCCCAAATGCACAGGCGCTGCCGCGCCCGGGTGATGCCGGTGTAAATCAATTCGCGCGTCAGTATGGGCGCGGTGCGCTCGGGCAGCACCAGCAGCACTTGCTCGAACTCCGAGCCCTGCGATTGATGCACCGTCATGGCAAACACGGTGTCTACATCGTCCAGCCGCCCCGGCACCTGCCAGCGCACACCGCCTGCGGCATCGGCAAAAGCCACGCGCAAGCGCAACACGCCGTCAACCAGTCGCGGCAGGCACAGGCCCAGGTCCCCGTTCATGATGCCCAGGGCGTAATCATTGCGCCTGGCCATCACCGGGCGGCCGCAATACCATTGTGTATCTGCAAAGCCCAGCGCCTGCTGCAACTGCCGGTTGAACGCATGCACACCCCAACGGCCTTCGCGCAAAGCGCACAACACGCCTACGCGCGTAAAGCTTTGCAGCAGTGCCAGCGCCTGTTCGTCATCGCAACCCATGCCGGTGTTTTGCATATCCGCCAGTTGAGCGAGCCAAGGCTGCCAGCTGTCAGTCAATTGCGCCAGCGTGGTCTTGTCGGCGCTGTCAGACGCGCTCAAACGCGTCACCACAGCATCGCCTTGAAAACAACCTGGCGGCGCTTGTTGCCAAAGTTGCTGCAAGCCCGCACTGTCGCCGCTGTTGGCGGCGCGCGCCCATTGGCCAATGCCGCTGCTGTCGTCAAAACGGTGGCTGTGCAACAAACTGACGGTGTGAGCCGACAACAGCGAACCTTGGCACAACTGGGCCATGACGGCACCGGCTTCCACCGACGCCAACTGGTCTTTGTCGCCGAGCAAAACCAGGCGCGCGGTCAAGGGCACGGCTTGCAATACACGCGCCATCATTTCCAGATCGATCATCGAGGCTTCGTCTATCACCACCACGTCCGCCGTCTTGCCGGCCGCCAACTCGGCTGGCAAGCCCATCAACCAGCGGTGCAAGGTTTGCGCCTGCGCGGGTAAAGCCAGAGCCTGATCGGCGGGCAAGCGGCTGCGTGCCTGCGCCATGGTTTGCGACAAACGCGCAGCGGCCTTGCCGGTGGGTGCCGTCAGCGCCACCCGCAAAGGCGCGGCGGCGTTGGCTTGCAGCAACTGCAACAGCTTGACCACCGTGGTGGTTTTACCGGTGCCCGGCCCGCCCGTGATCAAGGTGATCGCGTGTTGCGCCGCATGCGCGCAGGCCTGGCGTTGCCAATCGGTGTGTGCGCCTGCTGCGCCGAACAACACATCCAATTGATCTTGCAAACTGGCCGGCGGATTCAGGCTTTGCTGCAAGCGCTGTGTCAGGTTTTGCTTAATGGTTTGCTCGGCCTGCCAGGCGCGGCGCAAATACAAACGATGACCGTGCAGCACCAGCGGCGAGTTGTCGCCCTGAGCCCAAGGCAAATTGCCTGCCGCCTCAGCCAGCCCTGCAGGCAAGGCTTGCAATTGTTCTGTCGGCCAGCCCAGCTCCTCAGCGGCTTGTTGCGGCCAGTTTTGCAAATCCAGACAAGCGTGACCGCGACCCCATTGGTGGCTGGCCAGCGCCGCCAGCCAGCGGTGCCGCACATCGTCCGAGGGCTGCATGCTGTGACAAAACTGAGCGAGCGCCATGTCCAAGCCATTGAGCGGGGTGCGGGCCGCGCCGGGCCAGCCGCTGCGGTTGATGTTGCCGACGCTCATGGCGTTCTCCCGGCAAATTCGCTGTCAAGCTGAGCTATCAGTTCAAACGGCGGTTTCATGCAGTGCACCCCGGCACCTTTGCTATCTATCCCGCGCAAAAACACATACACCGCACCGCCGATATGGGTGTCGTAGTTGTAATTCGGCAAACGTGATGACAGCAAGCGGTGCAGCGCCAGCAGGTACAACACGTATTGCACGTCGTAGCGCTTGTCCAGTACCGCTGCATTCAAAGACTCGCTGTCATAGGTATTCAGCCAGTTGGATTTGTAATCCAGCACCCAGTAACGGCCTTGGTGTTCAAACACCAGATCCATGAAGCCGGTGAGCATGCCTTGCAACACGCGCGGCTGTAGTGCCGGTCTGGGCTGGCGCGGCAACACGTGTTGTTGAATCAGTTGGTCAATGCGCGCGCTGCTGACACCGGCAGCGCCCAAGTGAAACCCCATTTCCGGCCATAGGCACGCGGGCGTGAGTTGCTGCAACACCACAGGCGCAATGCCTTGATGTGCATCGCCAACAGGCAGCGGTGTGCCGATGATGGCCTGCAACCACCCGGGCAACAAGCTGGCGGCGCGCTCAGGCAAATTCAAACCACGGGTTTTGCGGTTCAACAATTGCTGCCAGGCCTGTTGTGTCATGCCCGCTGACTCCGGCTCAGCCTTGGCCAAAGGCCAGCCCTGTTGTGCCTGCCATTCCAGCAAGTCATGCAACAAGCTGCCGTAACTCGCGCCTTTGGGAAACGATTGCCAGGGGTTGCTGTCATCAGGGGGGATCACCCCGTCATCCTCTGTGTCGCTGCGCCGCGCCGCATCAATGCTGGCATCGGTTTGCGCTTCTTCGCGTTGCGAACCCGCTTCCAAGCCGCGCGTCAAGCTGCTGAAACTGGCAGTCCACCAGCGCGCATAGGCCTGGCGCTGCGCGGTCAAAGCCGGGGCCGCCGGCGTCACATCCTCCACCGGGGCGAAATACAAGTCTTGCGCCGCCGGCAACTCGGCGATGGCAATGTCAGGCACATCATCGAACAGCGCTTGCAATCGATCCGGCACATCGTCATGGCTTTGCCGTTGCAGCAATTCAGACACGGCGCTGCGTTTGAGATGGGTGCCTTTGCCGGACAAGCCGCTTGACGTGGCGGCCAGTCCCAGCCACATGCCGCGTTTGGCGCGGGTCAGTGCCACATACAACAAACGCATGTCTTCGTCGACGCTGGACTCGGTGATGTCGCTGTCTTCTTCATCGTCCTTGGGCCCGGGCCCAGTTTTGAAACTGCCCAGAAACGGCACAAACACCAGCGGGTATTCCAAGCCTTTGCTTTTGTGAAAGGTCACGACTTGCACGCAATGCGCATCGGTTTCCAAACGCATTTTTTGTTCTTCCGGGTTGTCACCGGCGGCTTGGATTTGCTGCGCCAAAAATTGCAACAAGGCCTGCGGCCCTTGCAAACCGGCAGCCGCGGTTTGCAGCAATTCACCCAGATGCAGCAAGTTGGTCAAACTGCGTTGTCCTAGCGGCTGCGCGATCAAACGCTGCGCTATGCCTTGACTGTGTATCCATTGGTAAAGCATGGGCAGGACGCCGTGCTGCTGCCAGAGTTGCAGCCATTGCTGGCAGGACTCTGCCAGCGCATCGCTCAGTTCAGGCTTGTGCATGGCTTGCGCCAGCTCTTTGGTGCTCCAGCCCCAGATGCTGCCGGCCATGGCACTGCGCAACCAACGCGAATTGCGCGGCATGCTGATGGCGCGCAGCACGCGCCACAGGTCTGTCGCTTGCGGGCTTTGGTAGACATTGGCATGGTCAGACAAAAACACGCTGGGTAAACCGGCGCGCGACAAGGCTGCTTGCATGGCTTGCGCATGCGCGTGCGAGCGCACCAACACCGCCATTTGCCCGGGGTGAATGTCTGCATGTTCTTGCAACAGCTTGACCATTTGCGTGGCAAAACCGGCGGCCATGGTGTTGACATGCAAATCGGCCGCCCAATAGGGTTTGTCGCTGACATCGGGTGTCAAAGGCAAATGCCACAGCGTGAGCGGCGGCAAGGCCTGCCCTTGCGCATCCTGCAAAGGTTTGGCAGTGGCTGCGCTTTGCACTTTGACGAATTCAATGCATTCTTCACCTGAGCGAAACGGCTGCGCCATGCTGCCGAACATATGGTTGACCGCATTCACCAGACCCGGGGTAGAACGGTAATTGGTGTCCAGCGTATGGCAGGCCTGCGGGTCTATCGCCAGGGCCGTGGCGCGCGCCTTTAAGTACGTGTTCAGGTCAGCGCCGCGAAAACTGTAAATCGCCTGCTTGGGGTCGCCGATCATGACCAGTGCGTTGTCGTCATTCACGCCATCGCGCCGGTAAATCCGGTCCAAACTCTCGTACTGCCAAGGGTCAGTGTCCTGAAATTCATCGACCATGGCCACCGGGTATTGAGCGCGTATGGCGTCGGCGAGTTCGCCTTTGTCGCTGTGCAAGGCCTGGTGCAGGCGTTGCAGCAAGTCGTTGAAATCGAACACCGACTGGTTCAGCTTGGCTTGCTGGTAGGCCTGGCGCACCGCGTGCGCAGTGTGTTCGATCAGTTGTGTTTTGCACGCCGGCTCGCTTTGAGCAAAAGCCACCACTTCGCCTATGCGGTGGAACACCTCAAAATCCGCCGCCTTAGACCAGCCGCAGTCCTGTAGTTTTTCAGCGGTGAAGCGTTCTAAGGTGACCGGGCGAATCTCGCTGCCGTGCTCCGCCCAGTCCTGCAATTCGTTGACCCAATTGGCCCACCAATCCACCCGCACACGCCTGCCCTTGTCCTTGATCAATCCGTCTTTGCACGCCTGCAGCAAAAGCGCAGGCATATCTGTCTGCCAAGCCTGGCGGGCTTGCGCTTGCAATGACTGGTAAGCACTTTGCCATGCTTCAAATACCGTGAGCGTCTGCAAAGGCTCTGGCACTGGCTCAGCAGCTGTTTCAGTCTCATTGTTTGAGGCCGGTGGCGGCGGCAACATATCCCACTGCTTCCAAAGCGTCAGCAGTTGTTTCAATAAAGCCTCGGGTTCGCTGCCCAACTGCGTGAGCAACAGGTTTTGAAACACGTGAGGCAGCGGGTAAAACCATTGCCGCCAGTGATCGCGCACCAGTTGCAGCAGCAATTCATTGGGGTTGTCCAAATGCGTTTGTTCAAACAAATCGCGGCTGAGCAGCGCAAAACTGCTGAGCATGCGACGGCTCCAGCCGTGTATGGTGTAGATGGCGGCCTCGTCCATGGCCTGGGCTGCCAGATGCAAACGACGCGCGCACAGCGGCCATTGGTCTGAGGGCATATCCAGACTCAGTTGCTGCAAAAAATCATCATCCAGCCGCGGGCTGCCGACCACAGCCTTGTCAAACCAGACGGCGGCGTCATGCAAGCGCTTGCGTATGCGCTCGCGCAACTCTGCGGTGGCGGCTTCAGTGAAAGTCATGACCAAAATCTGGCGCGGGCCCAAACCCGCGTTGCCAGCCCGCCCGTGACCGAGCACGAGCCGCAGGTACAAAGCCGCCAGCGTCCAGGTCTTGCCGGTACCAGCGCTCGCCTCTATGACTTGTCGTCCGGTCAAGGGCAGGCGCAAAGGGTTTAAGGTATTCATGCCTCGGCCTGTTCTTGCTGCGTCAAGGCATCGGTGCAAACGCGCAGCATGGGCGCGTAAACCCGTTCGGCCAGCGCGATGAATAAGACCAAGTCCATGTCGTCAAAGCCGGTGAATGCGCGCTGCACATAAGGCGAGGTCTGGCATTCACCCGGGCTGTTGCGCATGCCTTGAAATGCTTTGCGCGCTTGGCCCAGGGCACGCTGCTGCGCAAACCGGTCTTGTGCGCCAGCAGCGGCACGTTGTTGCTCCATCACATATGCGCATGCGGTTTTCAGCGGCAACGGTAATGGCGAGGTCCAGGCCTGCCGGTACAACAACACCAGGTCTTGCAACAGTGAAGCAGCCTCTTGCTGAGGAAGTGGCTGCATGCAGACCGCGCCGTCAGCGCTGCTGAGCACACTGGTGGTGACAGTACCGGCGGCGTTGGCGGTGAGATGCCCCAGCCAGAGCACAGGCAAGGTGTGCAAGCGCAAGTCTTTGCCTTGGCCAACTTTGCCTGAACGCATGTCCATGTGTAAGGCGCTGCCGTCCGCGTGCAGACGCCAGCGCAGCGGGTCGCCGCCCCAGGGCAGACTCAGCACCGTGCCGTGTGCATTCAATTGAAAAACTTGAGCAGGTAAATCGGCGTCGGTGTCTTGCTGCCAGGGCTGAAAAGCCGCTTTGATTTGCGCCTGCAACAGCAGCAATTGCTCGCTTTGCGCCTGGCCGCCACCGGCCATGGCGAGTTCACCCTGAAGTTTCAAACGCTGCAACTCACCCTCAGCATCTGCTGCATACAAGACCTGTTGTTTCAAGCTGTAACCGTGCAAGCCATTCAAGGCAAACGGCTCGTTTTCATCGTCAGATTCCTGCGGCAAATCCAGCTGAACTTGCAAATGGTGTTTGAAAAACACTTCCAGCGGCTGGCGCAACAGCGTGAGTAAGTCTTGAGCCTTCAACTCGGACGGCGGCGGCACACTGCGCTCAATGCTGTCAGGGCTGTGGCCGTCTGCTGAAGTGTTGACTGACGGCTGAAGCACGGCCTGCCATTCGGCGGCATAGGTGGCAAAGCCCGAACCCTGACGGAAATAACTGGCGGAAAACGGTTGCAGCGGTTGCAAGCGCGCCTGGAACACGGGCTTGTCTTCATGCGGCTGCGCAACGCATTGATTCAAGTGATCCATGAGTTGCGCCACCAGCACCGATGCCGGTAAGGGCGCATGGTCGCTGGCGCGTCTGCCTTGCCACGAGATATACAAACGTTCACGCGCCGACAACAGCGCTTCCAAAAATAAATAGCGGTCGTCTTCACGCCGGGCGCGGTCGCCGGGCCGCTGGTGGCCGGGATGGCTGATCAAATCAAAGTCACGCGGCGTCGGGCTGCGCGGGTAAGCGCTGTCGTTCATGCCGAGCAAACACACCAGCTTGAAGGGAATGGCGCGCATGGGCATGAGCGTGGCGAACTGCACGCCGCCTGCGGCAAAGCGGCGTTGCAAACCTATGCTGTCGAGTTGCGCCATCCAATGGCTGCGCAACACGCCCAGTGACACGGGCTCGTCAAAAGCAGCAAGCTGGCAATCACTCAACCAGTCCTCCAAGGGCGCTGTTGCCTGATCCAGCACACGCTGGTCGGCGTCATCGGCGGCTTTGAAAAACCGGCCCATCATGGATTGCAACAGCGGCAACCAATCCGCAGGCGTGCGTGCGGTTTGCAACTCCGCCAAGCTGCGGCTCATGTCGTCCAGCCATTGCAGCAGGCCGCTGAACACCTGAGCGTCCAGCCCGTCAATGCCGGGTTGCGCGGCGGTGTCCTGCCACACGGTTTGCTCTGCTTGCGGGCCGAGCGCATAACCGAGCAACAAACGGCGCAAGCCGAACCCCCAGGTGTTTTGATCCGCGTCGGGCAATGCAGCGTCAATCCCCCAGGGCTGTCGATGCGCCGGGTCTAAGCCCCAGCGCACGGCGGCGGCGGCCAGCCAATCGTGCAATTGCGCCACATCGGCTTCGCTCAAGCCGTAGCGCTCACGCACCGCGCTGACCTGAAACAAACCCAGCCAGTCGCGCAGGCTCAGTCGCAGTTGCGGCAATTGCAGCAAGGTGTCGACCGCTTGCACCAGCGGGTGGGTACGCGGCGTGCTGTCGGTGACCGAGTAAGGCAAATCAAGTGCGCTGTCACCGATGCCTGCGTGACGGCCAAAAACCGCTTGTATATGCGGCGCAAACAATTCCATGTCAGGCACCATGACCATGATGTCGGCAGGCTGTAATTGCGCATCGGCGTTCAACCAGCCCAGTAGGCGGTCGTGCAATACCTCGACCTCGCGCTGGGCTGAATGCGTTTGTACAAAGATCAGGCTGTCATCAAGCTCACCGTCATCAGCGAGGCTCAAAGGCTGTGCTTGCAAATTCAAAATGCCGGACTGCAATTGCTGTAACACCGTCGGGCGCTGCTGCACATCAAGCGCTTCTTGCACCGGATCGACAAACACGCTGACGCGTTCATAGTGCGGCGAATCTTCATCCACAGCTTCAAACTGATCAATGGCGTGCAAGTAATCGCGCCCTTGCCTGCCCCACGAAGCAAGCAACGGGTGGCCGCCGCCCTGGTCCTCACTGACATGGCCCCAGTGTTCGCGGCAAGGGTTGTGCACAAACATCAGCACCGGTATGTGACGTCCCAGCGCGACCAGCGCCTGCATGGTTTGCATAGGCAATGCAGTGATGCCGAACACCATCAGGCGCGGCGGTAAGGCGGTGATGCTGCCGGGCTTGCGTTGTTTTAATTCGCGCAAAAAAGATTCGTGCACTTCTGAACGCGCTTCAAAACCGGATGACTGCTGTTGTTGCACATCGACCAGCACATCGCGCCACATAGCGGCCTGCCAGGTGTGGGCCTGCGGCAAGGGCTTTGCACCATCCAGGGTGTCGCGCCCTTTCGCCCATTGCGCCAGCCAGTCGGAGCGGTAGTTTTGGTAGCCGTCCAGCACATCGGCGAGTTGCTGCGCCAGGTGATAAGCACGTATGCCGCCGGTGTCAGCGCCCAGGTAATGCGCCAGCGGCGCGAACTGCGGGTCGGCCAACCAATGCGGCAATCTGCGCAAGATGCGCCAGGCCAGCGGGGATTTGTCCAGCGGCATGGTCTGGGGCAGACGGTCTGTGCCCAGCACGCTGCGGTAAATCTGCCACAGCTGGCTGGAGGGCAAGACCATGTGCGTGGCTGCGCAAATACCCAGCGCATCGTCCTGCGCCAGCGACACCGTCAGCCAATGCTTCATACCGTTGCTTTGCACCAGCACGGTTTCAGGGCTTAACGGCGGCAAGGGGTTGTTGCGGATGTGCGTGACCAGCAGGTCGCGCAATCCTTCCATGCGGTTGCTGTGCAACACCATGAATCCGGTACGAGGGCTTTGCGTCATCGGTCAGTTTGTAAATAACAGGCCCTCAGCTTAAGCCATGACCAAGCTCATAGCGCGAGCGTGGGGCGAAAAAAACCGCGCCTAGTCTGCCGCCATCCTCAAAGTCTGAACCACCGGGCGGTGCAACACCTCGCGCAAGCCCCACCAGCCCGCGCCCCAGGCCAGCAAAGCGCCGGCGACGATGCCGGTCAACAACACCCAAGGCGAAGCACGCCAATGGAACTCGAACACGTAAAACGCCAGCGCCCAGCCCATCAACATGGCCACCAACGCCGCCAGCGCACCCGACAAAGCGCCCACACCTAACAACTCGGCGGTTTGCACTTGACTGAGCAAACGGTTACCGGCGCCAAGCGCGCGCAACACCGCGTATTCACGCGCGCGCTCCTCGCGCGTTGCGGTCACGGTGGCGAACAACACCACCAGTCCGGCCGCCAGCGTGAAGCCGAACAAAAACTCGACGGCGCTGATCACCTGGCTCAGCACTTTTTGCACTTGGTTGATGGTGGCGCCCATGTCTACATTGGTCACATTCGGAAAGCGGTTGACCAGTTCGTTGTCAAAGCCGCGGCGCTCAGGTGCGCGGTAGGCGGCGATATACGTCATGGGCAAATCCGGCATCTGCGCCAGCGGGTAAATGGCGAAAAAATTGGCGCGCATTGAGGTCCAATCAACCCGCCGCAGCGAAGTGATGCGGGCATTCACGCCCTGTCCGGCGATCTCGAAACGCAGTGCATCGCCGAGCTTGAGTTTCAGTGTTTTGGCAATGCCTTCTTCCATGCTGATGGCATTCGCTTCGCCGGGCACCCAGCGTCCTTGCACGATCTGGTTGTGCGCCGGGGCCTGCGCGCTGTGCGAAACATTGAATTCGCGCTCAAGCAGACGCTGCGCCCGTTCATCCGTGTAATCCGACGGCCGCACGGCTTTGCCGTTGACCTCGATCAGGCGCGCGCGCAGCATCGGATACCAGTCCATTTTGTTCACACCGGCCTGGTGCAAGGTATCCAAAAACGCCTGCGACTGGTCCGGCTGTATGTTGATGACAAAGCGGTTCGGCGCGTCCGCCGGGGTGGCGTTGCGCCAGCTGTCGACCAGATCGGTACGCAACAACACCAGCAGCAACAAGGCCAGCAAGCCGACCGACAACGAACTGATTTGCACCACGGTATAGCCGGGCCGCGCGCAGATCTGGCGCGTGGCCATGCGCAACCAGGCCGGTACCCGGCCCCAGCTCACTGCCAAACGCAAGCCCTGTACCGCCAACCAGGCCAGACCGGCAAACACCAGCACCGCAGCGGCAAAGCCGCCGACCACCATCAAACCCAGCGTCAGGTCGCGACTGGCGTTCATCAACAAAGCAGCAAACCCCGCCAAACCCAAAGCCAGCACACCGATGGAAGCCGGGCGCACAACACCCATGTCACGCCGTATCACGCGCAAGGCCGGTACCTGCGCCAGTTGCAACACCGGCGGCAGCCCGAAGGCCAGCAACAGCGTCACACCCGCGCCCAGCCCCTGCCAGAAGGTCGCCCAACCGGCGGCCGGCAAATCGGTGTCGACCAGACCGGCCAGCAATTGCACAAACACCTGGTGCAGCCCGTAACCGACGGCCAGGCCGCACAGGCTGGCAAGCATGCCGGCCAGAAAAAACTCGCCTGCATACACCGTCAACATCTGGCGCTGGCTTTGCCCCAGCACGCGCAACATGGCGCATTCGTCCAAATGGCCGGCCGCAAACGAACGCGCCGCTAACGCCACCGCCACCGCGCTTAAGAGCGCGGCCAGCAGCGCCACCAAGTGCAAAAATTTCTCGGCCCGGTCCAAGGTCTGGCGCATTTCCGGCCGCCCGGCCTCCAGCGTCTCCAAGCGCATGCCGCGCACGTCGGGCTGTTTGACATGGTCTTGCGCCCAAGTCACAAACTTCGCCACTTGCGACGGCGTGCCCGTCACCGCCATGCGCCAGTTGATGCGGCTGGCCGGTTGCACCAGACGGGTGGCCTGCAAATCGGCCTGGTTCATCATGACGCGCGGCGCGAAATTCATGAAACCCGCACCCCGGTCCGGCTCGGACACCAGCACTTCAGTCACCCTAAGCGTGCGCTCACCTAAAGTAATTTCATCGCCTTGCTTGATTTCCATGGCTTCCAGCAAAGCGGGCTCGACCCAGACTTCGCCAGTTTGAGGCAAAGCTTTTGTGCTGATGCCGGGCCTGTCATAGACGGTGCCGTTGTCCGGCGAAGTCACCAACGCAGGCTTGGTCACAGGCGTGCCGGGCGGCGACAGAATTTGCAAACTACCGCGCAAAGGGTAGCCGTCGGTCACGGCTTTCAAAGCCACCAGCCGGGTGTTCCCATCCCTGGCCGAGCCGCTGCGCGCCATGGTCGGAAAGCTGAGCGTGGTCACCGCTGTGACGCCGAGTCCGCTGACTTGTGCCAGCACGGCGGGTGAAAAGGCGTGGTCGCTGACCAGCACCGCGTCGCCACCGAGCAACTGCCTGGCATCCCGTTGCAAACCGCCCTCGATGCGGTCGGCCAGAAAACCCACGGCACTGAGTGCAGCCACACCGAGCAGCACCGCCACAAACAACAAACGCAATTCACCGGCGCGGGCGTCACGCCACAAGGCCCGACCGACCATTCCCCACAAACTCATACGGAGGCGCTCCAGCGGTCGTCCCACGGATGACCGGCCTGCTCCAACTCGCGCCTGTCGCGTTTGGTCGGACGGCCGTTTTCTATGCTGAGAGCGGGTTCGCGGGCAAAGCGGCGCTGCTGCGCATGCGCGTCGCGCGCCTGCAAGCTTTCTGCGGTCTCTGAATACAGAAGTTGCGCCTTGGGCGCCGGGCCGCGCATATCGCTTAAGGCCAGCACTTGCACGCTGCGGGTCAGGCCTTCACGCCGCATGCTGACCAGTTCACCGGCTTTCAATTCGCGCGAGGGCTTGACCACCTGCCCGTTGACCGCTACCCGGCCCTTGTTGATTTCTTCGGTGGCCAGCGAACGGGTTTTGTAGAAGCGGGCGGCCCACAGCCATTTGTCGATGCGCAATTTTTCCATTGCAACCATTTTGACCTGTTTGTAGTCAAAGTCCTTTTTTTCATCGATAAAGCCCTGACCGGCAGCAAGTCGCAGGAAAACAACTGAGCTTTTGTCGATAAATTTGACAGAATTGGAAAAAAGCTAATATCGATAGTCTGTTACATACTTATCTTCATTTAAATTCTGTAGTATGTTGGGCGGTTGTTCATCAGTTTGTTTCTGTGCGGAGTAACGAAATGGCATTCAAAATTCTGGTTACCAGTCAAAAAGGCGGCGTCGGTAAAAGCACGCTATCGGCCAATCTGGTGGCCTACCTCAGCCGCTCACTCGAACTCCCGGTGACATTGATTGACTGGGATCCGCACGGTTCTTCCAGCAACTGGCTGAAACAAGCACCGCAAGTCGGTGCCGTGATTCAACACCTGGCCTTGCCCGTGGACCAGGGCGGTAACCGCCCTATTTTTGAAGCCCGTTTGCAAATGCGCCGCGCTGCCAGCGAATGCGACATATTGGTTTGCGATCTGACCTGGTCGGATTCACTCGCCGGTGAACTGATGTTTGAATTTGACATGGTGCTGGTGCCGACCTCGGTGTCTGAAATCGAGCTGGCAGCTACTTCAGGCTTTCTCAGCCGCCATCGCTGGGTGTTCGAATCCGCGTCGGTTCGCCGCCCGATGCTGGCGGTCTGCCCGACCCGCGTGTTGAACGAACAACTCAACTCTGACGTGTTCACCAAACAGCGCTTCCCGGTCAGCTTCATGCTGGCACCTCCCGTACTGGAAGCACAAAGCGCACGCGATTTGTTTGAGCGCGGCTACCCGCTGCGTCATGGCCGGTATGACCTTCGACCAGGATGATGCGGGTGGAAGCCACGTTCAAAGCCAGTCGCAACATGGTGGCAAACAGCAGCACCGTGGGAAAGGACGAAAAATCCAGCGGTTTGCGGGTGCTGATGGAGATCATGATGATCACCAGGCTGATAATAATATTGAAAGTAAACAAAAAGTCCAATAAAAGCGCAGGCAAAGGCAGCACCAGCATGGCCATGATCAACAACACCAGCAAGGGTATACCCAGACCGGCGAGGTCAAACTTTGCAAAGTTCTGTCGAATCGTTGACAGGCTTAAGGTGCTCATTGTGACTTTTCTCTTGTTTTTGTAACGTTAAGAATTCAATTTCGGGACGCTTTACAGCGCAGACTGTCTGATCAAGCAATCGATGTGCCAACTTGTTTCTGCTTATGCCTTCAGCGCTTGCCGACAGCGGAACAAGCTTCCAGTAGCGGCAAGCCATTTCCAGTCACGTTTCTTGCTTAGTTCCTCTTATCTTTTAGGAAAACACTGAACGGATATGAACTTATCTGCATTGAACAAGCTCCCGGCCAACAGCCTGGGCATCAGCAATACCGAGGCTTCTGCGCCTGACAATGCCTTGTCACGCCTGTCTTCGACGGCATTCAGCGGCGGCGATTTCGCCAGTTTTCTGCATAACCAGGTTCAGGCCTTGAATGCCCCTCAGCGGCAAGATCCGGCCGCTGACCACGGCAAGTTGCTGCAGCAGCGCACGGATCGCACGGTCGCCGGTAACGACAAGCCGGAAAACAAAGTCAGCGCCAAGTCCGGCAAATCCACCAAGCAAGCCCAAGCCGACAAGCAAACTAAGCACCCGGTTCACCGCGACGAGACTACCAGCACCGAAAAATTGTCCGCACAGGATGCTGTTAATGGCCAGTTGGTCGACCCGCTACTGCAGACGGCACTGACAGGCGCCAACGAAGACAAGCCGCCGGGTTCTGACATGAACAAGCCGCAAGCCGCTTTGTCTGACCAGGCCGACAACCTGACCACCATTGCCGTCAGCGACTCTCTGCAAATCATTACGGCGGCACAGGCTGCGCCCAGTGAAAAAAGCTTGGCTGACTTTGCCCTGGCCATGGGTCTGGACCCTGGCCAAGTCAAAGCCTTGTTCGGCCCTGACAGTGCGGCAGCGGCCACGGCCAATGCGAAAACCGCTTTGTCGACCAGAGACATGCTTGGTATCAACACCATGCCCAGTTTCACTCAACTGGAAAACAGTGCGGTCAACGGTCCAGACGGGCTGCCGGGCAGCATGCCAGCCCAGGACTTGAACGCCCCTGTAAGCAGCGCCGATTTCCAGGCCTTGCAACAAGTCAATGCCAAAACTGAAGGCAAGCCCGATTTGGATTTACTGACCCAAATGGAGAATGTGCAATTGCAAACAGGCAGTGCACAGGTATTGCAAACCACAGCGGCACCGCCGCCGAGTACTTTGTCGGTGCTGTCCATGATGGACGCGACTTTGCGCACCGAAGACATCGAGAGTTTGCAAAAAGAATTTGACAACTTGCCAGCAGCTGCCGATTCAGACAGCAGCGCACTCAGCCTGAATGCACCCACGGGCGCACCGGCCTCGCGCCCTGCGCATCAGGCAGGTCTGCCTGCGGCACAGGTGTTAGCCGACAGACCGGATCTGGCCAAGACCTATGAAAACCTGAGCAACAAACTCACAACCGAGCTGGCCGCTCGCATGCATGAAAAGCTCAACGCCGGTGAATGGAAGATGAAATTCGCCTTGAAACCCGCCAGCTTAGGTTTGGTGGATGTGCAATTGGAAATGCGCGACGGCAAACTGACCGCGCAGTTCCACTCTGACACTGCGTTCACCCAAGACCTGATCCAAAACGGCAGCCAGAAACTGAAAGACGCGCTGGCCGACTTGGGGCTCAACAACGCCTCGGTGCTGGTCAGCCAAGGTCAAAGCCAGTCGGCCGGTCAGTCCGGACAAAGTAACCGGCAAGACCAAACCGGCTTACCGGCAAAAATAGAAGAAAATCGTGAGAAACTGACGGATCAGCCTGGCCCGAAAATTGCAGAAGATTCAGGACCCAGGCGCAGCAAGCGTTCGCAATTTGACAGTTACGCCTGAACATTGAGATTTAGAGGAGTATTCCATGGCAACAGCAGCACCCGAAGCAGCACCTGAAGAAGGCGCAGAAGCGCCAAAAAAGAAAAAACCGATTCTGTTGATTCTCGGTATCGCCGTTTTGGCTATCGTTTTGATGGTTGGCGTCGCTTTTGGCACTTTGTATTTCTCGGGCTTTTACGAGAAAAAAGCCGAATTGGCAGCGATGGACAAACTCGAGGAACTCGAAGCCGCCGCCACCAAGGCCAAGGACGAGGCGCCTGCCAAACTGAAGAAGGAAGCGCCCGAGGCCACACGCTTCGAGAAAAACTATTTCCAGATCGAAAAAGAACTGATGACCAACATCACCGGCTCGAAAAAAGTCATGGTGGTGCAATTGGCCGTGATGACGCATTACGACTCGCGTGTGTTTGACAACATCAAAAAGCACGAGTTCGCTTTGCGCTCCGCCATGCTGGACTTGATGCGCCAAACCACCGAAGCTGAAGCGAACAAACCGGAATTCCGCAAGGAAATGGCGATCAAACTCAAAGACATCATGAATTCATTGCTCGAAGAGTACGAAGACTTCGGCGGCATTGAAGAAGTCATGTTCACTTCCTTTGTGATGCAGTAAAGGCCCATGGCAACACGTCAAAACTTACTCAGTCCGGAAGAACTGTCTGCCCTGTCAGAAGGGCTGAAAGACGGCTCGCTGGAATCGGACACCGGTTTCAATACCGGGGTGCGGGTGCGCAAACACGACCTGGCCAGCGAGAACAGCAGCCTGGGCGTGAATGTGTCGTCGATCGACATGATCAACGAGCGCTTTATCCGCATGTTCCGTCTGGGTTTGCTTGAAGTGTTGCGCACCACGCCGCGAGTGAACCCCACGCGCGTGCAAATCATGAAGTTCGGCGACTACGTCGGCATGCTCAAGCCGCCGTTATCAGTCAACACCATTCGCATCAACCCCATGCGCGGCAACTCGGTCATCATGATTGACCCGAACGTGGTGTTCAGCTCGCTGGACAGTTTTTTCGGCGGCTTCGGCAAAGGCGTGTCCGACCTGCCGCCAGGCCGTTTGTTCACAGCGACTGAAACCCGCATCATTCACATCATTCTGGAAGTCTTTTTCCGCTCGCTCAAAGAAGCCTGGGGGCCGGTGCTGGAAATCGATTGCGAACAAGTCAGTTCGGAGATCAACCCCCAGTTCGCGCAGATTGCCGACGAAAACGACTTGATCGTGCTCAGCCGCTTCGAAGCCGAGGCGACTGCCTCGGGCGGACGCG
>CAISPG010000058.1 GCA_903887325.1 uncultured Burkholderiales bacterium
ACATGGTGGCGCTGATCGACGGCCAACCGCGCTTGTGCAATTTGAAAGACCTGATCACCGTGTTCCTGCAACACCGCCGCGAAGTGGTGACACGTCGCACCGTGTTCACTTTGCGCAAGGCGCGCGAACGCGGTCATGTGCTCGAAGGTCTGGCGGTCGCCTTGGCGAATATTGACGAGTTCATCGCCATCATCCGCAATGCACCCACACCACCCGTGGCCAAAACCGAATTGATGAGCAAGCCTTGGGACAGCCAATTGGTGCGCACCATGCTGACCCGCGCCAAGGCCGACGGCGGCGTGATCAATGCCGATGATTACCGCCCTGACGGCTTGGAAAAACAATACGGCATGGGCGCAGACGGCTTATACCGTTTGAGCGACACACAGGCGCATGAAATTTTGCAAATGCGCTTGCAACGCCTGACCGGGCTGGAGCAGGACAAGATCGTCAACGAATACAAAGAAGTCATGGCTGAGATCGACGACTTGCTCGACATTTTGTCGCGTCCCGAGCGTGTGTCAGCGATCATCGTTGAAGAACTGTCTGCTATCCGCCAGGAGTTCGGCCAAAGCAAGCTCGGCGCGCGCCGCAGCCACATAGAGCACAACGCACAAGACCTGGCCACCGAAGACCTGATCACACCGACCGACATGGTGGTCACGCTCTCCCACAGCGGCTACATCAAAAGCCAGCCTTTGTCCGAATACCGCGCGCAAAAACGCGGCGGTCGCGGCAAGCAGGCCACGGCCACCAAAGAAGACGACTGGATCGAGCAGCTGTTCATCGCCAACACGCATGACTACATCCTGTGTTTCTCCAACCGTGGCCGTTTGTACTGGCTCAAAGTCTGGGAAGTGCCCGAGGGTTCACGCGGTTCGCGCGGCCGTCCTATCGTCAATATGTTCCCGCTGATTGAAGGCGAAAAAATCAATGTCGTTTTGCCGCTCACCGGCGCTGCCCGCACTTTCCCTGAAGATCAGTTTGTGTTCATGGCCACGTCCATGGGCACGGTCAAGAAAACCTCGTTGGACGAATTCAACAACCCGCGCAAAGGCGGCATCATCGCTGTCAACCTGGACGATGGCGACTACCTGATCGGCGCGGCACTCACCCACGGCAAGCACGATGTCATGTTATTCAGTGACGGCGGCAAGGCCGTTCGCTTTGATGAAAACGATGTGCGTCCACTGGGCCGCAGTGCGCGCGGTGTGCGTGGCATGTCTTTGGATGATGGTCAATCCGTCATCGCTCTGCTGGTAGCCGAGCAGGAAAACACCGTCACCGATGAAAGCGTCATTGCCCGCAACAGCGTGCTGACCGCCACCGAAAACGGCTACGGCAAACGCACGCCTATCGACGAATACACCCGCCACGGACGCGGCACCAAGGGCATGATTGCCATTCAGCAAACCGGCCGCAACGGCAAGGTGGTCGCGGCCACGCTGGTACACAGCGACGACGACATCATGCTGATCACCGACCGTGGCGTGCTGGTGCGCACCCGCGTGAGTGAAATCCGCGAAATGGGCCGCGCCACGCAAGGGGTCATCCTTATCGGGCTGGACGAAGGCTCCAAACTCAGCGGCATGCAACGCATTGTGGAAAACGATGCGCAAGGCGGTGCTGACGAAGCGGGTGAGACCGGTAGCGAAGACGCGCCCGCGGACGACAACCCATGAGCGACAAAGCGACTGACGGCCTCGCCGGTTTGCGCCAGCAAATCGACGCGCTCGATCGCCAGTTGCTGGACATGCTCAACCAACGGGCGCATCTGGCCGAACAAGTCGGCGACATCAAACGCGCCGAAGGCTCGCCTTTTTTCCGTCCCGACCGGGTGGCGCAGGTACTGGAGAAAATCCAGCAACTCAATCCCGGCCCACTTAAAAACACCCATGTCGCTGCCATTTGGCGCGAAATCATGTCAGCCTGCCTGGCGCTGGAAGCGCCGCAACGCGTGGCCGTGCTCGGTCCCATAGGCACGTTTTGTGAGCAAGCTGCTATTGAATATTTCGGCAGCGCGGCCGAGTTGATTTACTGCAACAACTTCGACGAGGTGTTTCACGCTACCGCTGCGGGCACGGCGCAATACGGCGTGGTTGGCGTTGAAAACTCCACCGAAGGCGCGGTGGCGCGTTCACTCGATTTATTTTTGCGCACGCCGGTTCACGTGGTCGGTGAGGTGAGTTTGCTGGTGCGCCACAACCTGCTGCGCCAAACTCCTTCGCTGCAAGATATCGAAGTGGTGCTGGCACACCCGCAAGCGCTGGGCCAATGCCAGAACTGGTTGACGCAACATTTGCCGAATGCGGAGCGCCGCGCTGTCTCCAGCAATGCCGAAGGCGCACGACTCGCCGCCACCAACCCGGCTTGGGCGGGACTGGCCAGCGAACGCGCGGCGTCCCAGTACGGCTTGCACGTGGTCGCTCACGCCATCCAAGACGAGGCCTACAACCGCACCCGGTTTGCCATTGTGTGTCTGCCGCAAACCCTGGCCACACCACCGGCATCCGGGCGGGATTGCACTTCTTTGGTGGTGTCTGTGGCTAACAAGCCTGGCGCGGTGCACGACTTGCTGGTGCCACTCAAACAAAACGGCGTGTCCATGACCCGCTTCGAATCCCGCCCGGCCAAATCCGGCCAATGGGAATATTTTTTCTACATCGATCTTGACGGCCATGTCAGCCAGCCGCATGTGGCCAAAGCGCTGAGCGAATTGCAAAACATGTGCGCGTTTTACAAAGTGATTGGCTCCTACCCGGTCAGTGCTTGAGGCTTGCCATGATTGATTACAGCAAGTTCAAAAAATCCTTGCAGCAGTTGCAACGGCAACACGCCAATTTCCTCAGTCTGTCCGGGCGAACCCAGTTGAATGATTTAGACAAAGAAGGTATTGCTGAATCTGTCATTCAACGCTTTGAAATCTGCTACGACTGCACCTGGAAAATAATCAAGCGTCATTTGAATGAAAAATTGGGTTTGCCGGATGCGCCCAACAGCCCGAAACCGATTTTTCGCATTGCTGCAGACAACCAATTGCTAAACAACAGTGAATCTCAGTGGCTGATTTATGCGGATGCACGAATACAAACTGCGCATGACTACGACGGATTAAAGGCTGCATCTACCTTGGAACTGATGCCAGCATTTATCGCTGATGCCGTGACGCTTTACGTGACTTTGACGGGTGAACCTTGGGTTTGAGTGTGGAAGAAACAAAACTACAAATGAACGCGGCGCAATTGAAAACCCTGGTTTTCTTGCTTGCGCAGCACCTGCCGCAGGTTCAAGTATGGGCGTTCGGTTCACGCGTAAAGGGATCATCCAGAGCCAGTTCTGATCTGGATCTGGTGTTGTTTACTGAAGATTCTGACAAACCCCGACTAGCTGTTCTGCGCGAGGCCTTGGAAGAAAGCCAGTTGCCATTTGCAGTTGACACGCTGGTTTGGAAAGATATTTCCCCGGAGTTTCAAAAACATATTTCATCGAATTTCATTGAACTGCAAAAAGCCGTGGCTGTGAAAGCAAGACCATGAAATTCAAACAACTCGGCCTGATCGGCTGCGGCCTGATGGGTGCTTCTTTTTCTCTGGCCTTGCAAAAACACGGTTTAGTAGACAAGGTGACCGGCTTCAGCCCGAGCCAGCGCACACGCGAGCGGGCTTTGCAACTCGGTGTGATTCAACAAGCAGCCGGTTCCGCCGCCGAGGCCGTGCATAAGAGCGACATCGTGCTCTTGGCGGTGCCAGTCAGTCGTACCGCTGAATGTTTGCAAGCCATTGCTTCCTCACTCTCGCCGGATTGTTTGCTGATGGATGTGGGTTCAACCAAATCCGATGTGGTGGCTGCCGCGATAGCGCATTTGGGTGAACGTCTGCCGTGCTTTGTGCCCGCACATCCTATTGCTGGAAAAGCGCAAGCCGGGGTGGACCACGCTGAAGCTGCTTTGTACCAAGACAGGCGCGCCATACTCACCCCTTTGGCGCAAACCGGCGCCACGCAGTTACAGCAAGCGCAACAGGTGTGGAAAGCGATTGGCAGCCATGTCAGTCTGATGTCACCGCAAGACCACGACGCCACGTTTGCCGCCGTCAGCCATGTGCCGCATTTGCTGGCCTTTGCTGCGGTCAACGCTTTGTCTGGGCAAGACCAAGGCGCCGCTTTTTTGAAGATGGCCGGCCCGGGTTTCCGGGATTTTTCCCGCATTGCCGCCAGCGACCCGGATGTGTGGCGCGACATCTTGAGCGCCAACCAAGCCGAAGTGCTCAAACAGACAAGCCACTTTCGTGCGGCGCTGGATGAGTTTGAAAAAGCCATTCAAAACAACGATTTACAAGCCTTGCGCCAGTTGATTGACCAGGCGAGCCAAGTGCGCTCGGGCTGGATCTTGAAGTCGGATGATGCCAGTGACGAGGATTAACTGCCTTAGCCATATATGCGATTTAATACAAATTGCACTGTAAAACGTATTACAAAATACAATGACAAAATTGTCTTTATTTCTTCGCTAGGGAACAATGATGCAAGCATCCACTTTTTCGTTTCGGGCTGATGAGGTATTTTCCGAGCAAACCCGCGCCATGGCCACTTCCTTGGGTCTGAAAAGCTCTGACTACATTCGGCAAGCCGTGACCGAAAAAAATGCCCAAGTGATGGCACACCGCATTGCCGCCTTGTCCAGGGAATTAGCTGAAGAGCATCTTCAAATCAACGAGTCACTGGAAGGCACGCTGTCAGATGGCATCGACTGAATTTCAACGCGGTCAGATTTGGGAAGTTGATCTCGAGCCCCAATCACACAAAGAAGAGCCCGGCAAACGCAAGCGCCCGGCTTTGATTATTCAGACTGATTTATTGAATAACAGCGCTCACTCGACAACCATCGTGGTTGTGGGCACCAGCCAAGTCCGGCGAGACAAAGACTACTTTCCGCTGCGAGTGGCACTACCGAAACAGACAGGGTTGGCATTAGAAACTGATTTGCTGATTGACCAAGTACGCGCAATTTCCAACCGCAGGTTCTTAGGAGATAAACCTTTGACCAGCTTAAATCCTGCCCAACTCAAACGCGTGGAAGACGCGCTCAAACTGCTGATTGGCAGATAAGGATTTCATGTTTTCCACCGACTTCCTCGACCTCCCCGCGCTTGACAGCGCCAGCGGCACGGTCACCCTGCCCGGCTCCAAAAGCATTTCCAACCGGGTGCTGCTGCTGGCGGCCTTGTCGCAAGGCACGACCGAATTACAAGACTTGCTGGACTCGGACGACACCCGTGTCATGCTCAATGCGTTGCGGGCACTCGGCTGCCAGTTGCAAGCCGATGCGGCCAGCCTGAAAGTCACCGGCATCAATGGCAAAGCGCCAGACAACACATTGGACTTGTTCATGGGCAATGCAGGCACGGCCATGCGTCCGCTGACCGCCGCGCTCGCACTCATGGGCACACAAGCCACGCTGCACGGCGTGCCGCGCATGCACGAGCGCCCCATTGGCGACTTGGTGGACGCATTGCGCCAGCTCGGTTGCCGCATCGATTACACCGGCAACGATGGCTACCCGCCGCTGGCACTGCTCGGCCTCGCGGGTTTGCAACTGGACAAACCGATACAAGTGAGAGGCGATGTCTCCAGCCAGTTTTTGACCGCGCTGCTATTGGCATTGCCGCTGGTGGCCACGCAAGATATCGTCATTGAGGTGGTGGGCGAACTCATCTCCAAACCGTACATAGAAATCACGCTCAATTTGCTGCAACGCTTTGGCGTTCATGTGCAACGCAAGGGCTGGCAAAGGTTCACCGTGCCGGCGGGCAGCCGCTACACCTCGCCCGGCGTGATACCGGTGGAAGCCGATGCCTCTTCGGCCAGTTATTTCATTGCGCTGGGCGCGATTGCTTCTGCGGATGGCGTGCGCATACAAGGCGTGGGTGCAGACTCTATACAAGGGGACATCCGTTTCATGGACGCGGCGCGTGCCATGGGTGCAGACATCAGCAGCGGGCCGAACTGGGTGCAAACACGACGCGGCGCTTGGCCATTGAAAGCCATTGACATGGACTGCAACCAAATTCCGGATGCCGCCATGACCTTGGCGGTGATGGCCTTGTACGCTGACGGCCCCAGCACCTTGCGCAATATCGCCAGTTGGCGCGTGAAGGAAACTGATCGCATCGTCGCCATGGCCGCAGAGGCGCGCAAACTCGGTGCCCAGGTTGAAGAAGGCGACGATTGGATTCGCGTTCACCCTGTCAAAACCTGGAAAGCGGCCAGCATCCACACGTATGACGACCACCGCATCGCCATGTGCTTTTCGCTGGCGGCGTTCAATCCGGCCAAACTGCCGGTGCGCATCCTCGACCCGAAATGCGTGGCTAAAACGTTCCCCGACTATTTTGAGGCACTGTTTTCCCTTTCAAAGTCTTCAAACATTCCGGTGATCGCCATCGATGGCCCGACCGCCTCGGGCAAAGGCACATTGGCTGCGCTGGTAGCCGAGCAACTTGGCTACCACTACCTGGACAGCGGCGCGCTGTATCGCTTGACCGCTTTTGCCTCTTTACAAGCTGGGTTGGCTTTGGACACGGACCATGAACAAGCGATTGCCGACTTGGCCAAAACTTTGCCCGTGGTGTTCCAAGGTGAGCACGTGCTTTTGTCCGGCGTCAATGTTTCCGAGGCCATCCGCACAGAAGAAGCAGGTATGAATGCGTCCAAAGTCTCGGTTTTGCCCTTGGTTCGCCAGGCCTTGGTCGATTTACAACTGAGCTTCAGGCGCTTGCCCGGCCTGGTCGCCGACGGCCGCGACATGGGCACCGTTATCTTTCCCGAAGCTGGTTTAAAAGTGTTTTTGACCGCCAGTGCAGAAAAAAGAGCAGAACGGCGTCACAAGCAACTGATTTCAAAGGGAATTTCCACTACAATCGACACTCTTCGCGCAGACCTCTTGGCGCGTGACGCACGCGATACACAACGCAGCGTTGCACCCTTAAAGCCCGCGCAAGATGCTTTGCCACTGGACAACTCATCGCTTTCCATCGATTCGTCGGTGACCCAAGTGATGCACTGGTGGCAGAACAAACAGGTGTACGGCCCCGGCCACACCTGAATAAGGTTCCTCACCATCCCCTTCGCGCTGCATGGCGCACCGGTGGTGAGGTTGTTTCACCCAACTGCGGCAACCCCGCGCCAACAGTCGAACCGGTTTTTTCCCGCTCAATTGCAGCGAACGCTTGGTCGACGAAATTAGGAAATTGAATGTCTGAATCTTTTGCAGCCCTGTTTGAAGAATCCCTGAAACGCTCAGAGATGCGCATCGGTGAAGTGATCACCGCTGAAGTCATCCGCGTCGAGCACAACCACGTCGTGGTCAATGCGGGGCTGAAATCAGAGGCCTATGTGCCTATTGAAGAATTTAAAAACGACCTCGGTGAAATCGAAGTTCAATCCGGCGACTTTGTGTCGGTGGCCATCAGCTCCGTCGAAAACGGCTACGGCGACACCATCCTCAGCCGCGACACGGCCAAGCGTCTGGCCTCATGGATGTCTTTGGAAAAAGCGCTCGAGTCCGGCGAATTCGTCACCGGCACCACCAGCGGCAAAGTCAAAGGCGGCCTGACCGTGCTGGTCAACGGCATCCGCGCTTTCCTGCCCGGTTCGCTCATCGATACACGTCCTATCAAAGACTTGTCGCCGTTTGAAAACAAGACCATGGAATTCAAGGTCATCAAACTCGACCGCAAGCGCAACAACGTCGTGCTGTCACGCCGTGCTGTGATCGAAGCCTCCATGGGCGAAGAGCGCGCCAAACTGATGGAAAACCTGAAAGAAGGCTCCATTGTTCACGGCGTGGTCAAAAACATCACCGAATACGGTGCTTTCGTGGACTTGGGTGGCATCGACGGTTTGCTGCACATCACCGACATGGCCTGGCGTCGTGTGCGTCACCCCTCCGAGGTGGTGGTCGCCGGTCAAGAAATCACTGCCAAGATTCTCAAGTTCGACACCGAGAAAAACCGCGTGTCTCTGGGCTTGAAGCAAATGGGCGACGACCCTTGGATGGGCGTGAACCGCCGCTACCCACAAGGCACCCGCATGCACGGCAAGGTCACCAACATCGCCGATTACGGCGCGTTTGTTGAACTCGAACCCGGCATCGAAGGCTTGGTGCACGTGTCTGAAATGGACTGGACCAACAAAAACGTCGCACCTTCCAAAATCGTGGCCCTGGGCGACGAAGTCGAAGTCATGGTGCTGGAGATCGACGAAGACAAGCGCCGTATCTCTTTGGGCATGAAGCAGTGCAAAGCCAATCCTTGGCAAGAATTCGCGTCTGCCACCAAGCGCGGCGACCGCGTCAAAGGCCCGATCAAATCCATCACCGACTTCGGCGTGTTCGTCGGTCTGGCGGCCGGCATCGATGGCCTGGTGCATTTGTCTGACCTGTCCTGGAACGAAACCGGCGAAGCCGCTGTGCGTAATTTCAAGAAAGGCCAGGAAGTTGAAGCCGTGGTTTTGGCTGTCGATGTCGAACGTGAACGCATTTCACTGGGCATCAAACAACTGGACTCCGATCCGTTCACCAACTTCGTGTCGATCAACGACAAAGGCCAGATCGTCACCGGCACTGTCAAGACGGTCGACGCCAAAGGCGCCGAAATCGATTTGGGCGAAGACATCATCGGCTATTTGCGCGTCTCGGAAATCAGCCGCGACCGCGTCGAAGACGCCAGCCATGTGCTCAAAGTCGGCGACGAAGTCAGCGCTGTGGTGGTCAATATCGACCGCAAAACACGCAACATTCAGTTGTCTATCAAAGCCAAGGATGCCGCTGACCAAGCAGATGCCATGGCCAACCTGAGCCAGCAAAACGCCGGTAACGCCGGTACCACCAGCCTGGGCGCTTTGTTGCGCGCCAAACTGGACAACAACGAGAAGTGATCGTCTGCCCTGGTGGCTGATGATCACAGCCACCTGCGCGGCCCGGTGCCGTCAGGTGGCTTCTTTTTGAACACTATTTCTAAGTTGTATTTCAATGACCCGCAGTGATTTGGTTGAAGAACTGGCAGCACGATTTCCACAATTGGCGCACCGCGATGCCGAGTCTGCTGTCAAGGCATTACTCGACGCGATGAGCGAATCGCTGGTCAAAGGCCACCGCATTGAGTTGCGCGGTTTCGGCAGTTTTTCCGTCAACCGCCGCCCGCCGCGCATGGGTCGCAACCCGCGTTCGGGTGAAAGCGTGGCCATTCCTGAAAAACGCGTGCCTCATTTCAAACAAGGCAAGGCCTTGCGTGAAGCCATCGAAGTGCGAACGCAAGAATTATTGAAAAGCCCGGGTGGTTTGAAGCCCTAGAATGTCACCCACACTAGGGGACGCGCGTGAAAGCATTTATCAGGCTGCTTCAATGGACATTGAAAGCAGCTGTTTTTTTCATTCTGCTGGCCTTTGCCTTGAACAACCGGGAGGACGCCACTGTGCATTTCTTCTGGGGTTTGCAATGGCAAGCTCCCATGGTGCTGGTGTTGCTCAGCGTGTTTGCGCTGGGACTGGCTGTAGGCGTACTTGGCATGGTGCCGCGCTGGTGGCGTCAACGCCGACTGGCCAAAAAAGCACAGCAAGCCCCGACACCTGCCGCCGACAAACAGGCTTCGCCCCCTGTAGCCGCGGACATGTATGGACCTTGATATCAACCTGATTTTTTTCGGTCTCCCCCTGGCATTCGTCTTGGGCTGGCTGGCTTCGCGCTTCGATTTGCGCCAGCTGCGCATGGAAAACCGCAGCAACCCCAAAGCCTATTTCAAAGGCCTGAACCATTTGCTCAACGAGCAGCAAGACCAGGCCATCGACGCATTCATAGAAGCAGTGCAACGCGACCCGGACACCTCCGAGTTGCATTTCGCACTCGGTAATCTGTTTCGTCGCCGGGGGGAGTTCGAGCGCGCAGTGCGTGTCCACCAGCATTTGCTGGCCAGGGCCGACATCAGCCAAAGCGACCGCGAACGCGCCCAGTACGACCTGGCCCTGGACTTCGTCAAGGCCGGTATTCTTGACCGGGCTGAAGACGCGCTCAAACCTCTGATGGGTACGCCGCTGGCACCGCAAGCGCTGCTGGCCTTGCTCAGCATTTACGAGCGCAGCAGCGACTGGCAACAAGCGGCGGATATCTCCCTGCAACTCGACCAATCCGGCCAAGGCCAGTTTGCCGTGCGCCGCTCGCATTACCTGTGTGAATTGGCCGCTACCCAAACCGACAGTGGACAGGCAAACGCTTTGTTGCTGCAGGCCATAGAGACCGCCCCTTTGAGCGCCAGACCGCGTATTGCCCTGGCCTCATTGCTGGAACAAGAGCAACGCCACGCCAAGGCCTGCGATCAATTGCAGGAACTGGCGCAGTTGGTGCCTGCCGCCATGCCTTTGATCGCAGCTTCGCTGGCCAGACTCGCGCCGCTGGTGCAACGACAAATCGGCGTGCTGACGCTGCTGCAGGACTGCTACCACCAGTCGCAAAGCCTGGATGTGCTCAACGCCATTGTCAGTCTGCAATCAGACATGGGACAAGCCCATGGCCGCGAACTGTATGCCTCTCATTTGCAAAAGCACCCGTCGCTGATTGCCGCCACCAGCTTGCTGGCTGACGCTTCGCTCGACCCTGCCCAACAACCCCAGGTGCAGCGTGCCCTGGAACACGCGGCCAAGCCGCTACGGCGTTACCGGTGTGCAGCTTGCGGCTTTGAGGCTTTGCAGCACTTCTGGCATTGCCCCGGTTGCCAGGCCTGGGACAGTTATCCGCCCAGGCGCATAGAAGAACTTTGAACAGCTGCACTGGCTTTTTAAAGTAGCGGGACTTCATCCTTCTAAGTTTGCTTGCTGAAGAATCAGACCAAACCGGTTCAGCTATTCATGCGCTGCCTATGACCGGTGCCTCTGATGTCATTAGCAAAGGGATGCCGTGTACAAACCAAGCCTGGGGGTTGTGTTGTTTCTGCTTTTTCAGCAAAGCGCTGCGCTGGAACTCAATCAGGCAACGGAAGCCGAGCTAGACGGTTTGCGCGGCATCGGCCCGCCGTTCACAAGGCGTTTGCTGGCGGCACGCGAACAGCGTGTTTTCACAGACTGGCAGGATTTGCGCAAACGCGTCAAAGGCATGGGCCCCAAGCTGTCTCTGTCCTTGTCAGAGCAAGGCTTGACGGTGAACGGAGAAAAGTTTCAAGCGCAGACTGGCTTTGAAAAAACTATTCGCTGATGGTGCTGAGCTTGCGTGAGTTGATAGGGTCGCGAAACACCAGCGGTTTGACTTCAACGCGTTTCACATCGGGCACTTGCGCATAAGCCACGGCATCCAGCACGACTTGGTGGTGTTCGGATTTGTCACACACCGGATCTGCGTTGGCTGCGTCGCCGGTCAACATCAAAGCTTGGCAGCGGCAACCGCCCAGGTCTTTTTCTTTTTCCGGGCAAGTGCGACACGGCTCTTTCATCCAGGCGTCGCCACGGTAGTGGTTGAATGACTCGGATTCATACCAAATGTCTTTCACCGTCATGTCTTTGACATTCGGAAAATCAAGGTGCTTGATCATCTTGGCGGTGTGACAAGGCAGTGCAGAACCGTCAGGCGTGATGGTGAGGAAAATATTGCCCCAGCCATTCATGCATTTTTTCGGGCGGGTTTCATAGTAGTCCGGCACCACAAAAAAGATGCGTAATTTGTCGCCGAGTTTTTCGCGGTATTCGTTGGTCACGCGCTCGGCGCGCTGCAATTGTTCGCGGCTAGGCATGAGGCCGTCGCGGTTGAGTTGCGCCCAAGAATAGTATTGGCTGTTGGCCAACTCCAGGTACTCTGCGCCCAGATCCACCGCCAACTCGATGATCTTGTCTATGTAATCAATGTTCAAGCGATGGATAACGCAGTTGAGCACCATGGGCCAGCCGTTGGACTGAATCAATTGCGCAGCTTTTTGCTTCAAGGCAAAAGTTTTGGTGTGGGATAAAAAGTCGTTCAACTCACGGGTGGAGTCTTGAAACGACAACTGCACATGGTCCAGGCCTGCTTCTTTCAAGGCCTTGGCGCGCTCAGCGGTAAAGCCAATGCCGGAGGTGAGTAAGTTGGTGTAAAAACCCAGCTTGTGCGCTTCGGCGACCAGTTCTTCCAAGTCGTCGCGCACCAATGGTTCACCACCAGAGAAACCGCATTGCACGCTGCCGGCCGCGCGCGCGTCGCGCAGTACTTTGATCCATTCCTGCGTGGTCAACTCGGGGCCATGCTGGGTGTAATCCACCGGGTTGTAGCAAAACACGCAGTGCAAAGGGCAAGCATATGTGACCTCGGCCAACAACCACAAAGGCGGCCCAACGGTGACTTCCTTGCCGTTGACTGTAGGTGTCATCATGTTTTTACCCATCCTTGTTTGTCGGCGATTTCAAGAAAGGCCAGCACGTCGTTTTGCAAGCCGGTGGCTTCGAAATCTTTTTCCAGTTCGGCAATCAACGCGGTGACGGTTTTTTTGCCATCCAGGCGTTTGATGATTTCACCGGCGCTGCCGTTCAACTTGACCATGCCTTCGGGGTACAACAACACCCAAGACTGCTGCACTTCTTCCCATTGCAAACGAAACATGGCAGATAGAGCCGGGGTACTGTTCAAGACAGCTTCATCGTTAGTCATGTTTAGGTCCGGTGATTTGTACCTTGCACTGATCAAGCATGATGGCGTCAGCCAGCGACCACAAAACATTGAGTTTGAATTGCAAAATTTCCAACGCACGCTCTTGCATGGCGCGGGTCTGGCTGAAATAGTCCAGCGTGAATTTCAAACCATGGGCCACGTCGCGGCGGGCTTGCGTCAAGCGGTTTTTGAAATACTGCAAACCGGTGGCGTCGACCCACGGGTATTTTTCCGGCCAAGTGTCAATCCGCTGCTGGTGGATATGCGGCGCGAACAATTCAGTGAGACTGGAAGCCACAGCTTCTTGCCAAGGTTGGCGACGAGCGAAGTTGACATAAGCATCGACCGCAAAGCGGCTGGCAGGTGCCACATAACGCAATGAAGTCACATCATCACGGCTCAAACCCACGGCCTGGCCCAAGTGAATCCAAGCCTCGATGCCGCCCTCGTCTTTCAAGCCGTTCAGCTCGAAACCATCGTGGTCCAGTATGCGCAAAATCCATTCTCGGCGGATTTCGCGGTCATCGCAGTTGGACAAAATGGCCGCGTCTTTGAGGGGGATGGAGATTTGGTAATAAAAGCGGTTGGCCACCCAGCCGCGCAGTTGTGCAGCGTTGAGTTTGCCCTCGGCCATCATCACGTGAAACGGGTGGTGTATGTGGTAGCTGGTGCTCTTGCCGCGCAACAGGGTTTCAAACTCTTGCGGGCCCCAAGGAGTGCGCTTATCTACCAGCGCTTCGTTCATTGCATTGTTCACAGTTCAATCTCCATGCCGTCAAATGCCACCTCGATGCCATGTGCAGTCAGGGTCTGGCGTTGCGGGCTACTGTCGTCCAGGATAGGGTTGGTGTTGTTGATATGGATCAAAATTTTGCGCACATGTGAAGGCAGTTTGTCCAGCCATTCGATCATGCCGTCGGCACTGGTTTGCGGCATATGCCCCATGGATCTGGATGTCTTTTTGGACGCGCCGAGCGCAATCATTTCGTCTTCGGTCCACAAGGTGCCGTCGACCAACACGCAATCAGCGTGTTGCATGGCCTGCCACACGTGCGGCTCCATCTGGCCCAAACCAGGTGCGTAAAACAAGGTCTTGCCGCTGGCTTCGTCTTTCACACTCAAGCCGACGTTGTCGCCGGGTTGCGGTTTGTCACGGTGCGGCGAATAAGGCGGCGCGTTGCTGATGAGGGGCAAAGCTTCAAACTGCAAGCCTGACAGACCGGGTACCTGGAAAGCAGTTTGCAATTGCAAATCATGCCAGTCGATATCGCAGTAGTGGGACAGGACTTTGAACAAAGGGTTGCCAGTGCTCAAGTCTTCGCGCACCAGCGGGTGGCAGAACAAGGGCAGCTTTTGGCGGTGCTCGCGCAGCATCAACAAGCCTGTCGTGTGGTCGATTTGCGCATCCATCAACAACACAGCAGCAATGCCGGTGTCGCGCAAGGCGCGGGCCGGTTGCAGCGCGGGAAAGGCTTTGATTTGCTGCAATACATCAGGCGAAGCGTTGATCAGCAGCCAGTCGGTTTCATTGGCCGTGACTGCAATCGAAGACTGGGTGCGGGGTAAATGGTGACGGCTGCCGCCGCGTACCGCGCTGCACTGCGGGCAATTGCAATTCCACTGAGGGAAACCACCGCCGGCGGCAGAACCAAGTACATGAATTTTCACAATAGCGCCGCTTTAAAAAAAAACCGCGTCAAGCGCGGAACATAAAAACAAAGGAGCAAAATAAAAGGTCTGCCGGGTTGCCCCGACAGACCACCGTTAAATTAACGGTTAGCGATGTACATGGTGATTTCGAAACCGAAACGCATGTCGCTAGCTGCAGGTGTTTGCCATTTCATGGTGTATCTCCTAAAGAATGCCGCTGATTACGGCGAATCGTGTACAGAGCCATTCCGAACACAGGTATGTACTGTGCCTCACGAACCGCGCTTCGCCTATAGGTAGGACATGGAATCTGACCTCAAGAAATTCATGAGTCCCACCTAGGGTTTGCCCGTGGATCTCCAGGTTCTACGGGGCGACACGGGCAAAGCGACTAGCATTGGCCAGGTATGAATGAAAACCCTCACACCGACTTGTTTCCCCCTATCGAGCCCTACCGGCATGGTTTTTTGCCCGCGCAGGACGGACACAGCGTTTATTTTGAAGAATGCGGCTCTCTTGAAGGCTTGCCGGTGGTGTTTTTGCACGGCGGGCCCGGCAGTGGTTGCGGCCCCAAGCACCGTCAATTATTCAATCCGCGCAGCACACGGGTGGTGTTATTCGACCAGCGCGGCTGCGGCCGCAGCACTTCAGACCGGCCCTTGCAAGCCAACACCACGGCCCACTTAATTCAGGACATGGAGCGCCTGCGCGAGCATCTGGGCATAGACCGCTGGCTGGTGGTCGGCGGCTCCTGGGGCGGCGGGCTGGGTCTGGCTTATGCCGCCGCCCATCCGGCAGTATGTCTGGGCGCAGTGATTCGCGGTGTGTTTCTGTCGCGCCCCGATGATTTGCAATGGTTTTTCCACGACGCAGGCCAATGCATGCCCGACGCCTGGGAGTTGCTCGCGCCGCATTTAAGCGGCACCCTGCCGCAAGACTGCGCCGCGCGTATCTGCAGTCACATGCTGCAAGCCGATGACGCAGATGCACTGGTGCTGGCCCGGGCCTGGCAGTCCTGGGAAAACGCCGTGACCAACCGCAGTTACACCCCGACAGCAGCCACCGGGCTGGACGATAAGTCTGCCCAGGCGCTGTTGGCCAAGTACCGGTTGCAAAGCCATTATTTGTTGAACCGGTGCTTTTTCCTGCAAGACGGTTTGTTAAGCCAGTTAACCACCCTTGCAGACCTGCCGCTGCAACTGGTGCATGGCCGACTGGACTGGATTTGTCTGCCCGAGGCCGCCTGGGCGGTACACCGGGCCTTGCCGCACAGCCGGCTCAGCCTGGTGGACAACGCAGGCCACAGTCCGTTTGAAGCACCCATGACCGGCGTGCTGGTGCAGGCCATCGCTGACATGGTGAAACAACTGCAAGACAAGGCCTGAATCACTATGTCTTTAAGACTTCAAATCAACCTGATCATCGGCGTGTTGCTGGCGACGTTTGCTTCATTGCTGATTGCTTTTCAGTTGGAAGACACGCGCCGCAGTGTGGACGATGAAATGGAAGGTGCCAACATGGTGGCCACCCAGTTGCTGTCGCGTCTGCAAGCCGCCAACCGGCAGACCAGTCTGATCGAAATGAAGGATTTTTTAAACAAAGTCGGACGGGTTCGCGCCAATGAAATTGAACTGCTGGACGACAACGGCTACATGCTTTACCACTCGCCGCCGCCGGTTTACAAAGCCGGGCGCGACGCGCCGGACTGGTACAGCAACATCGTGTCGCCGTCCGTCAAAACGAGGGAAATCACCTTGGACAAAGGTCGTTTACTGGTGCGCGCCGACCCCTCGCGGGCGGTGCTTGACGGCTGGGACGATTTCGTGCCTTTGCTGGTGACGATTTTGTTTGGCATGGTCATCGGTATGTTGTTGATCAGTTGGCTGGTGGGACGCGCCTTGCAACCTATTCAACAAGTTGTTCAAGGTTTGTATGAGATCGGTAAAGGCGACTACGACACCCGCCTGCCCGGCATGCGCGGTCAGGAAGCGCAGTTGATGGGAACCGCTTTCAATGCCATGGCGCAATCGCTGCAAGACGGTATATCGGCGCGCGAAAAAGCCCGCGAAGCCACACTGGCACTGGCGCAAAACAGAGAACTGACGCAAGTGATTCAAACCCGCATTGAAGAAGTGCGCGGACAAATTGCCCGTGAACTGCACGATGAACTCGGCCAACAGGTCACCGCCATCAAAAGCGTAGGCATGGCGATTGCCCACCGCGCCAAAGGTGTGGACACTCAAATTGAAGCCTCGGCACGCATGGTCATGGATTGCGCCGACGCCATTTACGAAGAAGTGCATCAGTTGGTGACCAAACTCAGGCCGCTGGCGCTGGACCGTTTCGGCTTGCAAGATGCCTTACAGGATTTGCTGGAGGAAGCGCGCAGCCGGCACCCCGGCATGCAATTAAGCATGCTGATTGAAGCGCCGTTGGATCGCTTGGAAGATAACCTGGCGACCGCCACCTACCGCATCATGCAGGAGTCCTTGACCAATGCATTGCGACACTCGCAAGCCAGCCAAATTGACTTGAAGGTCGTCGTCGTCAACGACGAATTGCACTTGGAAATACGTGATAACGGACAAGGCCCGTCAGCGGATTGGCAACAGTCTGGACATTTCGGCGTCATCGGCATGAGCGAGCGCGCCCAGGGTCTGGGCGGTCATCTGCTGTTCGAGCCTTTGCAGCCGAAGGGCGCTCGCGTGCTGGCGGTTTTGCCGCTCAGCCACAATAGCGACCATGGCTAAATTGAAACTCATGCTGGTAGACGATCATGCGGTGGTGCGTGGCGGCTTTAAGGTATTGCTGCAAACCTGGGACGATGTCGAGGTTGTTGCTGAAGCCGCCAGCGGCGAAGAAGCTTTACAAATTTACGAACAACACCGCCCGGACGTGGTGGTGATGGACATCGCCATGGCAGGTATGGGCGGCATCGAAGCCATCAAGCGCATGATCGCCAAAGACCCGGGGGCGCGCATTTTGTCTCTGTCCGCACATGAAGACACCAGTTACTCCAAGCGTGCCTTACAAGCGGGCGCGCTGGGTTATTTGTCCAAGCGCACAGCACCTGAAGTGTTGATCGATGCCATACGCCTGGTGGCGCAGAAAAAACGTTTCATCGACCCGGTGATTGCCCAGCGCATGGCCATGCAGGATCTGGACGGCGACGAAAGCCCTATTGAAAAATTGTCTCCGCGTGAATTTGAAGTGTTTATTCAACTCGCGCGCGGCCAATCGGTGCAGCAAATTTCTGAAAGCCTCAAACTTTCCGCCTCCACCGTAGGCACGCATTTGTACAAGGTGAAACAAAAACTGCAACTGGCCAACCAGTCTGAAATCACTTTGCTGGCCATGCGCCATGGTTTGCTGGACTCGGATGTGTCTTGAGGTTTGAATTCAATGGCTCAATTTTTAACCTAAAATCACTAGTGTCCCAACGTTGGGAAGAGGGTTTGTTGAATAGGATCTTGGCCGATTTCAGGCCCATCCTGTAGTTTTCCCAGTAGGGCGGATATTGGCGTGGTTTCAAACATATTCAGATCCAGCACTCGCTAAATTTCGTACATAGAATGATCCAAGCGCACACGCTTTTTGACGATGGCGATCAACACGTACGTGGCGATCGCA
>CAISPG010000059.1 GCA_903887325.1 uncultured Burkholderiales bacterium
ACCGGGGCGCGACGGTGATCACTCCGAACATGGGCGAATTCGAAGCCGTGGTCGGGCGTTGCGCCAGCGACGCAGAGATTGAAGCCAAGGGCCAGCAATTGCGTGCCTCGCTGGACTTGCAAGCGGTGCTGGTCACGCGCAGTGAAAAAGGCATGAGCCTGATGGAGCGGGATCAACCTGCGGTACATATCTCCACCCGGGCGCAAGAGGTGTTTGATGTGACCGGCGCAGGCGACACCGTGGTCGCTACGTTGGGCGCAGCGCTGGCCGCCGGACTGCCACTGACCCAAGCCATGAACCTCTCCAACGTGGCGGCAGCTTTGGTAGTGGCCAAACTCGGCACCGCCACCGTCAGCTTTCAAGAACTTGGCCAAGCCTTGCAACACGACAGCAGCGAGCACGCGGTGTACAACGAAGACGCGATGTTTGAACGGATTCAACAGGCGCGTGCCGCTGGCAAACGGGTCATCATGACCAATGGCTGTTTCGACATCCTGCACCCTGGGCATATCGACTATTTGGAAAAAGCCCGCACCTTGGGCGATATGTTGTTTGTCGCGGTGAACGACGACGACTCGGTGCGTCGGCTCAAAGGCGATGGCCGCCCGGTCAACCCGCTGGCCACACGCATGCGCATGTTGTCGGCGCTGGCCTGCGTCAATGGTGTGGTCGCGTTTGCCGAAGACACGCCCGAGCGCTTGTACTGCCGTTTGCTGCCGCATGTGCTGGTCAAAGGCGGCGACTATTCAACCGACCAAGTGGCAGGCGGTGCTTGCGTCACCGCCGCCGGTGGCGAAGTGGTGATCCTGGACTTTCTGGCCGGACATTCCACCACCAGCCTGATACAAAAAATTCAGCAGTCCTGATACGACTGAATGCACACCCTATGCATGTGATCATCAGCCGCACCGATGCCATCGGCGATGTCTGTCTGACACTGCCTTCCATCGGCTGGTTGAAATCCCTGCACCCGGATTGGCGCATCACCTTGTTGGTGAAAGCCTATGCCGCGCCGGTGGCCCAGGCTTGCCATTGGGTGGATCAGGTGGCGGTGTTGCCCGAGCAAATGAACAAGGATGAACTCAGCCACTGGTTGCGCGAACTGCAAGCCGATCACATCATTCACGTGTTCCCCAACCGCCTCATTGCAGCCGCCGCCAAACAAGCGGGTATCCACAAGCGCAGCGGTGTATGGGGCCGCGTCTACCACTGGTTCAACTGCAATCAACATGTCTGGATGAGCCGGGCACGCAGCACCCACCACGAGGCTTATCTCAACCTGCTGCTGTTGTCCAAGTTATTGCATCTGCCCTTGCCGTCTGATGCCGAGTTGCGACAACACGCGGTCGAATGGTCCGGCTTGCAGTTGAGTGCATTAGAGGGTCACCCCAAACAGATTGTTTTGCACCCTTATTCACGCGGCAATGGCCGCGAATGGCCGATAGCCCATTTTGCCGAACTGGCACAGTTGATGGCGCGTGACGGCTGGCAACCGGTGGTCTGCGGTACCGCCCAGGATGCCGACACGTTTGCCGCGCACCAGCACCTGTTTCCCGCCGCTTGTATTCCACTGATGGGACAAGACACGCTGACGCAGTACATGCAGCGCATCGCGGGTTCGGCAGGACTGGTGGCCTCAAGCACCGGGCCGCTGCATATCGCTGCCGGCTTGGGGCGCAGTTGCGTGGGCATATACGCCCCCAAGCCTTTGATTGACCAAGGC
>CAISPG010000060.1 GCA_903887325.1 uncultured Burkholderiales bacterium
CCCAATTACAGGGCTGTATCAGTACCTGCACCCATATTTCTTATGTCAGACCCCCAACACACCCCACCGTCCGCCGCGGCCACGGGTCAACCCGAGCCCGCCGCCATGGACGAATACTTTCAGCCTGAAACCCCGCCTGTCGACCCCTTGATGGACGCGCTGGCCGAACTCGCCCAGGTCAAAGCCACCAACGCCGATCTGGCGGACCAGTTTTTGCGCGCCAAGGCCGAGGCCGAAAACGCCCGCCGCCGCGCCGAAGAGGAAATCTCCAAAGCCCGCAAATTCGCTGTGGAAGCCTTTGCCGAAAGCCTGCTGCCCGTGGCCGACAGCCTGGCCGCCGGTCTGGCCATCGCCGACGCCAGCGCCCAGCAACTGCGCGAAGGCTCCGAGGCCACGCTGCGCCAGCTCAAAAGCGCTTTAGAGCGCCACAAAGTCATTGAAATCAACCCCGCAGCCGGTGCCAAGTTCGACCCGCACCAGCACCAGGCCATCTCGGTCGTGCCAGCCCAGCAAGAGCCCAACACCGTGGTCACCGTGCTGCAAATGGGCTACCTGATCGCCGACCGGGTGCTGCGCCCGGCCCTGGTCACCGTGACCGCGCCCAAGTAACAGGCTTACACACATACGGCGCACTTGAAATCCACCGACTTATCCACAACTGTTCAACATCGTATTTAGGAAATGAAATAGCTGCCTTCAGCGGCTGAATCGCACAGGAGAAAAAAATGGGAAGAATCATTGGCATTGACCTCGGCACCACCAATTCATGCGTGGCCATCATGGAAGGCAACACCACCAAGGTGATCGAAAACGCCGAAGGCGCGCGCACCACGCCGTCCATCATTGCTTACCAGGAGGACGGCGAAATTCTGGTCGGCGCCTCCGCCAAACGCCAGGCCGTCACCAACCCGCGCAACACGCTGTACGCGGTCAAGCGCTTGATCGGTCGCAAGTTCGACGAAAAAGAAGTGCAAAAGGACATCAATTTGATGCCCTACACCATTGCCAAAGCCGACAACGGCGACGCCTGGGTGGAAGTGCGCGGCCAGAAAATGGCGCCGCCGCAAATCAGCGCTGAGGTCTTGCGCAAGATGAAGAAAACCGCCGAGGACTACCTGGGCGAAGAAGTCACCGAAGCCGTCATCACAGTGCCTGCTTACTTCAATGACGCGCAACGCCAAGCCACCAAAGACGCCGGTCGCATCGCCGGTCTGGACGTCAAGCGCATCATCAACGAACCCACGGCTGCGGCTTTGGCTTTCGGCTTGGACAAAACCGAAAAAGGCGACCGCAAAATCGCGGTGTATGACTTGGGCGGCGGCACGTTTGACGTGTCCATCATCGAAATCGCCGACGTTGATGGCGAAAAACAATTCGAAGTGTTGTCGACCAACGGCGACACTTTCCTCGGCGGCGAAGACTTCGACCAGCGCATCATCGACTTCATCATTGCCGAGTTCAAAAAGGACTCCGGCGTCGATTTGTCCAAAGACGTGCTGGCCCTGCAACGCCTGAAAGAGGCCGCAGAAAAAGCCAAGATTGAACTGTCTTCTGCCACCGGCACTGACATCAACCTGCCTTATGTGACGGCTGACGCATCCGGCCCTAAACACTTGAACATCAAGCTCAACCGCGCCAAGCTGGAAAGCC